>NC_015589.1:2442470-2747778 GCF_000215085.1 Desulforamulus ruminis DSM 2154 | reverse complement strand
TCGATAACCTTATTTAAATCCCCAATGGCTTTGTCATATTCCCCAATTTCCACATAAACCTTAGCCCGGTTGTTAAAGGGATAGGGGAAGGTGGGGGCCAGTTCACAGGACTTGGTATAGTTGGCGATGGACTCGGTCTGTTGGCCTAGCTTGTTATAAATATAGCCTTTGCCGTTATAGGGATCCGGAAATTCCGGGTTGATTTCAATGGCTTTATCGTAATCTGCCAGGGCCAGTTCATACCGGCCCAAATTATCATAAGCCATCCCTCGGCTCAAATAGGCTTTTTCATCCAGAGGATTAAGGTCCACGGCATTAAAACCCGCGGCCAGATTGTTATCGTATTGGCCCGGCTTAAATCGCAGGATTTGGGCCAAAGATTCCAGACGCATGCCGCCGTAAATATTCACCCGGGGCAGCGTATAGGCATCATCCAGGGGGGAAGAAATGCCTGTGTTTACCGTAACTGCTTCGGTGAAACCGTTTTTTCTGACCTCTTCGATGACCTGATCGTTATAGGCCCCATAAGGGTAAGAAAAAGAAACCACTTTGATATTTAATTTTTGTTCCAGTTTTTCTTTCGCCCCGGCAATCTCCCGTTGTTGATCTTTTTGTTCCAGATTATATAAATAAGGGTGGGTTTCCGTATGACAGCCAATCTCTATTCCATAGCGCTGGAGCTCCTTTAATTGTTCCCAGGTGACATGGTTGGGCGTATCCACCATCTCCGTAATAATAAAAGCAGTGGCTGTAAAACCGTATTTCTTCAAAATGGGAAAGGCGTTATCATAAAGGGAGACGTAGCCGTCATCCAGGGTCAGGATGACCCATTTATCGCCGGGCTTTCCCTTGGCACCCTTTAAAATTTCAGGAAGTTGGGACAGGGTCGCACTTTTATAGCCCTGTTCAGAAAGTAGTTTAATTTGTTCCTCAAAGTCTGTTTCCGGAACATAGAGGCCGTTGGGTCCTTCGTCAATGACGTGGTACATAAAGATATGGACCATGGGAGGATTACTTTCTTTTCCTGCCGCAGTATTTTTGTTTCCCTCACCGGCCTGAACCGGAACCGGTTGAATAAAAAGTAGGAATAAAAATAACCCCAAAAACCAATTCCTCACGCGATACACATCCTTGCTGACAGATTATAAATTTCAACACATCCTAGTAATATTTTACAAAAAAGTCTAAAACCCTGCTAAATCTTATGAAGAAAAAGGAATAACCTTTTGCATGGAGAAATTTTCAAAGGAATAGAAGTGGCAGGAGGAACACAAACATGTTGAGCGCTTTTCGTTTATGCACCTTTTTAGCAGTTCTGGTACTGGGGATGGGGATCTGTTCATTTCCGGCCCTGGCGTCCGATGAAGTGGTTTTCCCCATAGGGCAAAAAGTTTACTATGCCGATGGCCAGGCCAAAATCATGGACACCCCCGGGTTCGTTAAAGACGGCCTGATTTATTTACCGACTGCCTCCCTGGGGGAGGCCCTGGGAGCCGAGGTGAAGTGGTCCGATCAGCTAGAGTACCAAAGTATCGCCCTAACCAAAGGGAAAGATACGGTGGTGTACCTTTTAAACCATGAGAACTTTTTGGTGCAACACCGGGACTATTATAGTGATCTGGCCCGGATGGAGGCGGTTCCGGTATTAATAAACGGACAATCCTACCTTCCTCTCCGGTATACGGCGGAAAACCTGGGTTATGAGGTAAGCTTTGATGAGGCCAATGGCGCCGTCCGGCTGACAGCGAGGGATTTTTTCACCCGGGAGGGTTATACCATTCCCCTGGCCGCCTCCATTACGGCCATCCGCTTTTATCCGGCGGATATTGAAATGGAACTGCTGGTGGATCTCCAAAAACCCGCACCGGCTCAACCCCTTGAGGAGGCCCGGAATATTCTGGCTTCAAAGTTTGGTGAGACGGCCGCCGAAGAGGTTATTCAATATTTAAAAGCGAATCTTTCTCACGGAGATTCGATTCCCATGAAAGGATTTATGAGAGGTAAAATTTCCGCAGGCTCCTTCCAGGGAGATTCCCTGGCGGTCATCCGGGTTTGGCGGAACAGCGGCAGCTAAAGGCTTGATTATGCAGGAGTTTTAACTGCATAAGAATCCGTTGTATTGAAAAAATAGTGAAAGGTTTTGCGACAGGCAATGACAAGGACCAATACGTTGAAATGGAGTGAGGGTTATGGTTACACACATTGTGTTCTTCAAGTTTAAAGATCGAGAAAATATTGCCAAGGCCAGGGAGATGTTGTTAAATTTAAAGGGGAAGATTCCCCAACTGCTTCACCTGGAAGTAGGTGTAGATGTGCTTCATACGGAGCGCTCCTATGATCTGGCACTGGTGAGCAAATTCAATTCTTTGGAAGACCTTCAGGCTTATCAAATTCACCCGCTGCATGTGGAAGTAGCTGAATATCTTGCCACCGTAAGGGAAGCCGTGGCGGCAGTGGATTATGAAGTAGAAGCATAGGAAGGGCGGGAACCTCTCCGGAGGTTGCCGCCCTAACTTTTTATTCAAAGTTTACAAATGGATTTAGATGGAATCACAAATTCTGATTGGATGAAGGAAAGGATTTATGATATAAACTGCTTGAGGAAAGCAATGCTTCTATTTCTTCCCCGGGGAGGGGTTTACTGAATAAATAGCCCTGTATTTCATCACATCCCTGCTGCCTGAGATAATTCAATTGTTCCTGGGTTTCAACGCCTTCGGCGGTAACCTTCATTTTTAAATTATGGGCCAGAATGATAATGGTTTTCACGATGGAGGCATCGTCCGGATCGGAGATAATGTCCCGGATAAAGGAACGGTCAATTTTTAAAATATCGATGGGCAGGCGTTTAAGGTAACTTAAGGAAGAATAGCCGGTGCCGAAATCGTCAATGGCAATGGTGATGCCCATCTTTTGCAGCTCAAAGAGCATTTTACTGGTGAATTCCACATCCTTCATGGCAATGCTCTCGGTAATCTCCAGTTCCAGCCAGCGGGGATCAAGGCCGGTTTCTTCAAGAATTCGGGCTACTTTTTTAACCAGCTTCTGCTGCTGAAACTGGCGGGCCGATAGATTCACCGCCATCCGCATGGGCGGATAGCCGTTATCCTGCCAGACTTTATTGCGCTTACAAGCGGAGCGAAGGATCCATTCCCCCAGAGGAATGATGAGCCCGGTTTCTTCGGCCACCGGGATAAATTCCGCCGGACTGATAAGCCCCTTGCGGGGATGGTTCCAGCGAATCAGGGCTTCAATCCCGACGATTTTCCCCGTTGAGAGGTCCAACAGGGGCTGATAGTAAATCACGAATTCACCCTGCTCCAGGCCCCGCCGGATACTGTGTTCCAAAGCCAAGCGCTGGGAGATGCGGTCTTTCATGTTGGGTTCGTAGAATTGGTAGTTATTCTTACCCAGGTCTTTGGCCTGGTACATGGCCATATCTGCATTTTTAAGTAAAATTTCAACGGTTTGGCCATCTGCCGGGTAGAGGGCGATGCCAATGCTGGTGGTGATATGGAATTCATGGCTGCCTAGGATCCAGGGAGACTTTAAGGAATCGATAATCTTTTGAGCAACCACGGCAGCGGTTTCTCTGGCTGAAATATTGTTTACAATGATGGCGAATTCATCACCGCCAATGCGGGCAATGATGTCTTCTTTGTACAGAACCGAGGATAGCCGCTGGGCAATCCCTTTCAGCAACTGGTCCCCCATGTCATGGCCCAGGGTATCGTTAACCACTTTGAAATAGTCTAAATCCAGGAAAAAGACCGCCAGCATTTCTTTGTTTTTATCTGCCTGGGAAAGAATATGATTTAATTGTTGATTAAAAAGAATCCGGTTGGGCAGATCCGTCAGATGATCGTGGTGGGCCTGGTGCCTCATCAGTTCTTGAACCTTGGTACGTTCGGACAATTCTTGTTGAGCGGTTTTAAACAACCGGGCATTTTCCAGAGCAATGGAAGCCAACTGGGCAAAACCATTTAAAAGAGTGACATCTTCATCATTTAACTGCCGATTGTTTTGCACAAAACCCAGACCAATAATGCCAATGGTCTCCTGACCGGACTTAAGAGGTACAGCCAGTGTGGAATGGATAGCGGTGGATATAAAATTGATAGAACGCCCCTGCCAGTTGTAATAATCATGAACAATCATGGGCTGGCCCGAGAGCCACACCTTGCCGGCCAGGCCTTCTCCGGGTTTCATGGCGAAGCCGATGGTTTGTTTGCAGGCGCCTACCCCGGCACGCACAACCACCCGGGATTTATCATTGTTAACCAGGTAAATCCAGCCATGTTCCGTACCCAATAAAGCGCCCGCCCGGGAAAGAATGGCCTCCAGCAGATCATCCAGATCCAGTCGATTCATCAAAGCCAGGGCCGTTTCATGCAGGGAGGCCAAGTATTTGTTATGAAAATAAATTTTTTCCTCCGCCAGCTTTCTGTCGGAAATGTCATGGAAGTAAATGGAGACTCCACCGGCCGAAGGGTAGGCATGAATGGCAAACCACTTATTCAAAAGGGGGTAGTAATACTCGAATCTGGCAGGGACCTGTTGTTCCATAACCTCTTCAAGCTGTTGATGCAGGAGAGAGTCGGTAACCTCGGGGAAAACCTCCCAAAAATTCTTATCCAATACTCTTTGGGGATGCAGTAAAAGAAGTTTTTCCGCCTCTCCGTTAACATAGGTAATTTTCCAACGAGGATCTAAGGATAAAAAACCGTCGGTGATACTTTCAAAGATGACGTTCATTTGCTGGTGGGAGTGGTTTAGTTCTTCGTTGGTGGCTCTTAATTCCTCTTCAATGGAAACCAGTTCTTCATTGGTGGCCGTAAGCTCCTCATTGGAAGCCGTGAGTTCCTGCTCCATATATTTGCGCTCGGTGATATCCCGACCCTCAGCCACCAGATAAATGACCTGCTGCTCCCGGTTAAAGACCGGTTTCAGGGAAAAATCAATCATAATGGGTTTGGTTTGGCCCAGGGGAGTTTCGGTTTCATAATGGATGGTCTCCCCGGCTGCGGCTTTCTGAACGGCCTCTTCCAGCCATTGTCTGGCTTTGGAGTTGCTGCACCAGGGTGTTTCCCAAAGTTTCCGGCCCACCAGTTGTTCCGACGGCAAATGCATTAGTTGGGCGGCGGTTTCATTCACCATCAGCAGTGTCCCGTCCGGAGCAATTTTAGCGTTAAGGGTGATGAGTTGATCAATGTATTCTTTAAGCTGGTGTTCTTTGTCTTTTAAGCGGTTCATCAGAGAGTTTAATTTTTTGGCCATGGTGTTAAATTCCTGGGCCAGATCCCCGATCTCATCGTTTTTATCAATCTTAATCAATTGATTTAAATCGCCGTTGCCCAGGCGTCTGGCCATGACTGAAAGGGATTTTAGGGGCATAATGACATCTTGCCGGCCTTTATAAATAATAAATGAAAAAAGAAGGGTTAGGAACAAGGCGCTGAGACCGATGACCGTGTAATATTGATCCCTCAGCAGATCGATGCGCTTTAAGGAAAGACCTACATTGATGGCCCCGGTATGATTTCCGGAAGCGTCAAAATAGGGGATAACGATGTCGATGGTGCGTTCTCCATGATATCTTGAATTGGGATTATTCTCATCCCGGGTGTAAATCTGCTCTACGGTTTTACCGTCCCGGGCGGAAGAAAGTTTTCCTTGATCGGGAAAAACCATGCCAACCCGGTCTGGATCGCTGTGAATCAGGGCTTTGGCGTTTTTATCCATAATTAATAAATAACTGAGATCCGGTTCTTTACCGTTCAGATTGGCGACCAGTTTTTGTTTTTCATCATCTTGCAGCAGAGGCGTGGTTTCCTGGAGAAAATAAGCGATGGCCCTGGCCTTTTCAACAATATGATCCACCTGCCAGGGAATAATGTAATGGTGAAATAAAAACAAAATTTCCCCTACCAGTACCAGCCCGGTGATAAATACAGTCAGGATAAACTTTCTACCGATACTCATAGCATCACCTGCCATATGGAACATTTTAGAATATCTACGACAAAATTCATTAATCTTCCTTCATTTAATTTTCAGAAAGTTGGAAAAAGGGAAAATTTTGTAGTGATTAAATATTTATTCAGTGGATCCAGGCATAAAAAACCCCCGGAGATAATCAACCGGGGGAAGATCAGTGGCTATGTTTCATACACCAGTTTGCGAAGCTCTTGGGAAAGACGTTCAAACTCCTGGGAATTTTTTTCATCCAGTGCCTGATCAATTTTTTTCAGCAACGTTCTGCGGTAAGCTTCCCTTTGATTGACCGTGCGGACCGCTTCCACCAGTAAACGCTGGGCTTGGGAATCCGGGGTAAGGCTTGCCTGCAACTGCTTTCGTTTGGAACGGGGGCAAAATCGGCAATGGGGGGGACTGGCAAAGGACAACCAAATGGCGAGACGTTTGGGGGGATTGGTTTTCAATTGATGAATTACCTGATCCACAGAACCATAGTTCACGTTAGACAAACGAAAATCAAAAGGGAAGGTATTGGTATACACCGCGGAAACAAGAAGGGCATCGGGTTGATTGGACAACTTGTTGGTAAACTGTACCCGGGACAATAGGTTTTTGTTGTCTTTAATAAAATCCAGCACCCTGGATGCTTCGGGTTTTTTCAGACGGTTGGTCCGTATGAACCAAATAATGAATTCCCTTTTTTCGGCCAAAGTGTTGGCTATCACGGTAATCCCCCCTTTAGAGCAAAGTTCTACATTTAAACATTTTAAATTTGACTCCGGTCCAGGGAACTCCTGCAGGGTTCATAAGGTAATAAATTACAATCCTACTTCATGGAGGGGAGGGGCTGATATAATGTTATTGATTCGTGGCATTCTCCGGGATGGAAGAGGAACGTCCCTGTCTTAATGCCAATTTTTCCTTCAAATAAGGGTTTAATAACTTGGGAGGTTTTATGGAAAACCATAGAGAGAATCGCATTAAGATTATCATTGACCAGAAAATGGACGGTTGGCTGGTGGAGAAAGTGCTGCGCCAGGCCTTGGGAGTTTCCCGTACCCTGCTGCGCCGGGCTAAAAGGCAGGAAGGAATTTTACTCAACGGAGAACCGGTGTACAGCAATGTTCGGGTGATGCCGGGTCAACGGCTGGAATTGGTGCTGGCAGCGGAAGAAAGCCGGGTAATGCCCCAGAAGCTGGATTTGGAGATTATTTATGAAGACAGGGATATTCTGGCGGTGAACAAACCCCCCGGTATGCTGGTTCACCCCCTAACCACTCAAGTCGAGGGAACGCTGGCCAACGGCGTTTTGTACCACTGGCGGCAGCAGGGGATTGTAGACCGCTTCAGGCCGGTGCACCGTCTGGACCGGGATACTTCCGGACTGGTGCTGGTGGCGCGGAGTTCTTATGCCCATCAACAGTTGGCCCGGCAAATGGCCCAAGGTTTATTAACCCGCCGCTACCTGGCGGTGGTGCAGGGGAAGCTTGACCGGCAACGAGGAAGCATCTGTCTCCCCATCGCCAGGGAAGAAAGCAGTTTTACCAGGAGGAGGATTTCTCCCGCAGGTAAAACCGCCATAACCCATTTTGAGGTGTTGCACTCTTTTGCCGGCGGCAGCTTGGTCCGCCTGGAACTGGAAACCGGGAGAACCCACCAGATTCGGGTGCATCTGGCTTACCTGGGCCATCCATTATGGGGGGATGGCCTTTATGGAGGAGACACCTCGGTGATCAAGCGTCAGGCCCTTCACTGCACTTATTTGGCCTTCCGGCATCCTGTAACCGGGAAACCGCTGCAATTGAAAAGTTCCCTTCCGGAGGATATGAGAAGCTTGCTTGGCGAAGTCCCGGACCTAGGGCTTTAATGAGCTTTTGCTTTCCGCCGGTTCCCCTACCTTCATCTTCAGGGCGGCGTATAAATTCATTAGGGCGATCACCGCTGCCATCAGAAAAATATATTGATAGCCCATTTTCATCCATAACAGTCCTCCAAAGAAGGGAATGGTCATGGAGACCATGTGGTCGATGGTCAATCCCATGGATAGAGTAGGGGTTAGATCTGCCGGTGAATCCACAATTTTATTTAAATAGGTGGCCCGGGCCATATTGCAGGCAAAGAGTAATTGATCCGCCACATAGCAGGTATAAACCAGCCAAATGGCCAAAGAGCCTATACCTACTTCCCGGGCAAAGCCATAACCGAGACAAATGAACACCAGGGAAATTGATTCCAAAGTAATCACCAAACGTTCGCCGTAGCGGTCAATGGCCCTGCCCAGCAGAGGGCGGAAAACAATGCCTGCAAGGGTTCCCACCAGGCCAAGGATCGCAAAGGTGGAAACGGGTTGATGAAAGATTTTAATTAATACCCAGGGCGCAAAGGTCAAGAACACCTGTTTACGGGCGCCATATAGTACGTTCAGCCAGTAAAAAAGCAGGTATTTTCGTTTAAAAAGAAGTCGCTGCCTTTTCAGCCGACTTTTTTGCGGGGTCATCAGCAAAAGACAGAGGGCTGCGGCCAGGCCGCAGAAACCGGCCAGAGCAAATACCGTACGGTAACTCATATGGAAAAATTCAAAGCCAACCCATACGATTAAAAAACCGATCAGGGATGCGGCCGTTTTAAAAGCTCCCAACTGCCCCAGTCTTTTTCCCACCTCCCCGGGTTTGGCCAGGCTAACCCCGATGCTGGATTCCAAAGGCATATAGAGGTGGGCGCCAACACTCCAGAGGATCATCCACACAACCACCCAGGTAAAATCGGGTGAGAGGAAGCCCTGGCCAAATAAACCCAGGGCCAGAATCAGGTTGGCTATCAGGGCAATGCGCACATCCGGCAGGAAAATTAGCAGCCCGGTGGTAAACACCACCAGGAAACCCGGCAATTCCCTGGGAAACTCCAAGCCACCCCGGGCCACTTCGCTGATATGAAATATGTCATTTAAATAGTTGTTAAAGGAAGGATCATACAATCCACTGTACAACCCTAAAAAGGATCCGGCCAGAATAAAAAGAAAAAAGTCCCGTTTAAACCGGACTTTCTGTTGCTGCTCCATTTTAGCCTCCTGCAATGATTAAAATCTACTATCGTGTTCATAACACTTCTTTATTTTAAACCCAACAAGGTTTTTAGGCAATAAAAAAAGGCCTGTTTTAAGCCCCCTGTTGAAGTGATTCAATTGCTTTGCGGAGATCGGCGTTGAGCTTGTTAAACCAATCCTTAAGCTCCTGCTGTTTTTCCTGCCGGGCCTCATTCTGGCAAATCATTTCAGAGAGAGCCCGAATAGCTTTTTCCTTTTCCGACATAAAGGAACCCTCCTTTCGTTGTTTCTATTTTATCACCCCTACATTAATTTAAAATGAATCTTGGGTTAAGATTAAACATTTTGCTTCATTGTGTCAAGGTTAAAAAAAATAATCCTAACTTGTCTTTAGGGTGCTATAATAAATAATAAGGTTAGTTTTTAAGGAGGTTTCCTGTGTGGATAGAGAACTTGCTTTGGAAATTGTCAGGGTTACGGAGGTAGCGGCACTGGCCTCTTCCCGGTGGATGGGCAGAGGAAAGAAAAACGAGGCGGATCAAGCGGCTACCAGTGCGATGCGGGCAATGTTTGATTCTGTAAATATGAACGGCACAGTGGTCATTGGCGAGGGGGAAATGGACGAGGCGCCCATGCTTTATATTGGTGAGAGGGTAGGATCCGGGCACGGACCGGAAGTGGATGTGGCGGTGGACCCTCTGGAAGGCACCAATATTGTGGCCAAAGGTTTAAACAATGCGCTGGCGGTGGTGGCTGTATCCGATAAGGGAAACCTGCTCCATGCCCCGGACATGTATATGGAGAAAATTGCTGTGGGTCCAAGGGCGGCAGGTCTCATTCACATTGACGATCCGGTGCCCCGGACCCTTGAAATTGTAGCCCGGGCCAACCGGAAAAGAATTCAGGATTGTACGGTGATGATCCTGGAGCGGGAACGTCACCAGGAAATCATTGAGGCTGTTCGCCGTACCGGTGCCCGGGTGCGTCTCTTCAGTGATGGTGATGTGGGCGCAGCTATTGCCACTTGCTTTGAGGAAACCGGTATTGATCTCTACATTGGTACCGGCGGTGCGCCGGAAGGCGTTATCTCCGCCGCAGCCATTAAAGCGCTGGGCGGTGAACAGCAGGGGCGTCTGGTGCCGGCGGATCAGGAGGAATACGACCGCTGTATAAAAATGGGATTAAAGGATCCCAGACAGGTATTAATGATGAATGATATGGTCAGGGGAGACGATGCCATTTTTGCCGCCACCGGAGTAACCGACGGGGAACTTTTAAAAGGAGTTCGCTTTGTGGGGAACGACCGGGCGGAAACCCATTCCATCGTGATGCGGGCTCATACCAAGACCGTTCGCTGGGTTAAGGCACTGCACTGCATCCCCAATAAACCTCATTTGATTATGGAGTAACTAGTAAAGAAAAAAGGTCCGCCGCGAATGCTTTTGTGGCGGATTTTTTTTGTAGAGTCGGCAGTCAGTAAGTTTTTTTACATAAGCGTTACGTTTGTTTTAACCTTCCGTCTTTATGAATGAATCGGTTCGAAGCACAGAATTGAAATGAGGGAATCCTCTATGACCCCAGATAAAAAGCAAAGGCATCCAGATGCCAGTTTGCCCTTTGAAATCTTATATGATCGGTATTTTGAACCGGTAAATCGCTATTTGAGATACCGGGTGGATCATACTTGGGATGCCGACGACTTAACCACAGCCGTTTTTATGAAAGCACTGGAAAAATTTGATAAATACCGGGGAGAGGGTCCCTTTGCCGCTTGGATTTTTCGGATCGCCCATAACGTTTATGTGGATTATTTCCGGGGGCGGAGGGAGTATGCCACCCGGGATATTATGCTGGAATTGGCCGCGGGAACCGATGGAGGGCCCGAGGAAAAGATCCTTCAAGGGGAAGAGCTTAAAAAACTCCGGCAGTTATTAAAAAATCTCTCGCCGGATTACCGGGATGTGGTGGCCCTGCGCTATGCCGGGGATCTCAGGTTCTCTCAGATTGCGGAGGTGCTGGGGAAGACGGAACCGGCGGTGCGCATGCTGCACCATCGGGCCCTTAAACAGCTCCGGCGCAGTTATGTTCGAGATGAAGGGGGGAGTGCCTGATGTCAAAGGATGATTTCAGGGAAACGGAAACTAAGGTACTTCCCATTGAAAATTGGCTCAAAGCAAGGCAGGAGGGGGAAGACGGGTTAAGCCAATTGGTCGGTCACATGCGTCAAGTCCGGGAAGCGGTTCCGGTAAACCGCAGGCTGCAGTCAGAATTGCGTAAAAAGCTGCTGCTGCGGCAGCAGGAACTTCAATTGGCTGGAAGGATTGTGCCTGAATCCGCTGCAGCCTGTCCTGCCGGGGAACCCGGAAAGGGATGGCGGCGTTTTACTCCGGTCCTGGGGGGAGTGGCAGTATTTCTGGCGGTATTGGCTCTGGTTGGCCTTTGGCGTCAAACCGGGGGGCAGGTGATTCTTGAAGCGGCGGATTCTCCCCAGGAGATTACCCGTTTTTGGACCGAATCTCAGCCCCTGCAGCCGGCGGTCAGCCCAGACGGCAGTAAAATACTGGTGGTTCGCGGCGGTGGGATGGTGCTTCTCTCTGAGACGGGTGTTCAACTGGCCTCTCTGGAGCCCCCGGAGGGTGTGTATTTCCACTCTCCAAGCTGGTCCCCGGATGGCCAACGGGTTTCCTTTGTGCAAGGGAATCGGGAGGGAACCGAGGAAATCAGGGATCTGGCTGCCGACCAGCTTATGTCGGAAGCGAAAGCCAGTCGTCTCAATTCGACTATGGACCATGCGTCCGATGCTTTGCAGGATAATCGGATAATGAAAGAAGGCACTCCTCCCACTCATATTAACAATATGGTATTTTCACCGGACGGCAAAAAATTGGCCTACGTCTCCACCGATGCAGGAGGAGTTGCCCGTATTTTTATAAGACTACAGGACGGTACCAGCCGACTGGTTACCGAGGGAGATTACCCCGCCTGGGGCCCGGACGGTCAACACTTGGTGGTGCAGAGGCCCAGCAGCGACCGGGAGGGATATGACCTTTACCTTGTAAATCTGCAAACCGGAGGCGCGGATTTGTTGGGACAGGGAGAAACGCCAACCTGGAGCAACAATGGTTATTTAGCCTTTACCGTTGAGAAAACCCAAGAGCGGGTGCTTACCTTTATGCCCAACGGTGAACCTCAATACAGCGTCCGGCAACAGGCCAGCGAAATCCGGATTTCCTATCTGGGAAAAGACGGTTCTCCAGCCCTGCAGCGATTGTCCCGGGGAGAGGGCTGGCTGGCCGGCAGCAGTCTTTTGGTGGAACCGGAAAATCGTGTTTCGGGAATGGTGATCAATTGGCTGCGGCAGCAGGAAACAACAGGAGATCATGAGCCAAAAACATTGATGTTGAATGAAGTAAATAAATGTGAAGGCCATGTTTTTGGGCCAGAGGGAAAATGGTTATTATATGCTCGCCGTGACGGCGACACGGTGGCCTTAGTAAAGTTAAGGCTGGAAGAACGGTGGGAGAAGCGGAGGGACTAATCAATGGAAATAAAACGGCATAGGGGGCAACCGATCCATACCCCGGGCCTGATTCTTTTAATGATGCTGCTGGTGACCTTCCTGTGGCCCACCGTGTCCGTGGCGGAAGAAAAGGCTGACCGGGTGAAACTTACCGTGCAGCCCGGTTTAAGCGGTCTTTACAAAGTAGGGATGCCGGCAGGGCTGGAAATTACTATTAACAATCAGGGCCAAGGCTTTAAAGGATTACTGGTGATTGAACCTGTTAATAAAAGGGGACAGGGTTCCCGTGCCGGCATGAGGTTTCAGAAATCGGTGGAAATCCCCAGAGGAAGCGAAATAACAACCAACATGACCGTTTCCGGAGACATCCTGAATATGGAGACCATGGTGGTTTTGCTGGTAGACGGAGCTCCGGTTACCGCCAGCCCTATACAGGGGACGGCTGTGAATGGGGGTCTGATTGCCCTGAGCCTGGGGGAAAAGCCTCTGCGAGGCGGCATTGCCGCCTGGCTGGACAATACCTTTGCCGGGCAAACCACGGTAAAATTTTTGGCCCCCGCCCATTTGCCCCAGGACCCTTTGGAACTGGGTCTAGCCGATATTATTATTGTAGATGACCAGGCTCTAGCCGGGTTAACCCAGAGTCAGATCAAGCTACTCAAGGATTGGGTTTACCTGGGCGGCATGATGATTCTTTCCGGAGGGGCGGGATCCCAGGACAACGGTCCTTTCAGTGATATCTCACCGGTAAAAGCGGTAGAACAAAAGGTCGTTTCAGCGGACCTGGGAGGACTTCAGTTGGTCCGGGGAAACTTGGTGGTTACCACCGGGGAACTGATCCGGGGAGATGTGTTAACGAAGGTGAACGGGGATGTGGTGGTGGCTTCCCACAACCTGGGCAAAGGGCGGGTGGTCTACAGCGGTGTTGCGCTGGAGAGCCTTACTTCCGAATCTGCCGCCATTTGGCCCTTAGTTTTTGATACAAACCTGATTAATCTACGAGAGGCCCAGAGCCTAAAACAAATAAACAACGATGTATTGGGCAATGCAGCCAGCTACCTGCCCCAGTTAAAAACTCCGCCGGTACCCCAGGTGATTTTAGCCTGGGCAGTTTATATTGTTGTGGTGGGGCCGGGACTTTACTATGTATTAAAGCGTCACGACCGGCGGGACTGGATGTGGTGGCTTATTCCGGCCTGTGCGGTGGCAACCACTGTGGTGGTTTATCTTCTGTCACCGGCCCAGCGGATTAATGCGCCCATCAGCCAGACTCTGGCTGTGGTGGACATTATGGATCAGGACACCGCTTGGGTAAATGCCACTGCCGCCTTTGTCAGCCCTTACGGCGGCACCCTGAATGTGCAAGGGGCCAAGGGAGCCATGGTCTGGCCCTCCAATAATTATGCGAACAATCAAAAGGCTCCTGTGATTCACTATGATGATAAAAGCGCTCCGAGATTATCTTATCCTGATGTTGAATACTGGTCCATGCGTCTGGCCAGAGCTTCGGCCATCAAAAAGGATCTGGGTTCCATTGGTGGAAAACTGATTTTCGATGATGGTTTCATCAAAGGGAAGTTAGAGAACCGTTCTAAACTGGATTTAAGGGACTGCCGCATTGTGCTTGGGGACAGAACCCTCACTATAGATAAAATTCCAGCCGGCGGCACGGTGGAGATCAACCAGTCTCTGGACCAGTGGCGGGCAAGTTTAGGACCCAATGACTTCAGAAATGAAATGGTGCCGCCCCAAATACCCGGTGAAAGGGACTTGTACCTTCGGGAAAGGCAGATGCTGGATTCGGTACTGCATTCATCCATTTATGGAACGGAACATAGTACGGCGCTTTTCCTAGGCTGGAGTGACAATTCCCTAGGGATGTTTAAGATTCTGTCGGACCGTCAAGATGTCCGGGATTATAACCTGCTGCTGATGAAACAGGAACTGGAAGTAGAACTGCCACCGGGTAAAATCGTTCAACTGCCGCCGGGCATGCTGCAGGCAAAAATGGTTGACTCCAAGGGAGCCTATGAGCAGAACCCGCTGGGATATACCCTTTTTGAAGGCAAGCTAACTTTGGCGGTGAATTTGAACCGGCCCTTTGGCGACAAGTCTTACCGGGTGGTGGATATGGAATTTTCACCCCAGCAAAGCGGTAACCTGACCGTAAAAATTTATGATTGGCAGCAAACAAAATGGGTGGAGATACCGTCTGCCGGGCAAAAAATAGAATCCGATGAACTTCAGCGTTTCCATTCTCCTTTCGGTGAATGCCGTATCCTGGTAGAGAAGAATACCGGAGCAGGCAAAACGGATCGCATTATCCTGCCGGCCATATCCGTGGAAGGGGGGATGAACCCATGAAGGCGGTGACCATTCAAGCTTTAACCAAAATCTATGGACATAACTATGCCTTGCATGATTTTAGCCTGGAGATTGAATCCGGCAAGGTTTACGGGTTGATTGGACCCAATGGAGCAGGAAAAACCACCGTCATGTCCATTATGGCCACCCTGCTGGCCCCGGACCGGGGAACCGCCGTTGTGGGAGGGTATGATGTTATGAAGCAGCCCTCCCAGGTGCGCCGTTTGATTGGTTATATGCCTGACTTCTTTGGTGTGTATGACGGCTTAAAAACCACCGAGTATCTTGAATTTTACGCCGCTGCCTATCGTCTTCCGGCCAAGCAGCGGCCGACTCTCATTAGAGATCTGCTGGAGATCGTGAATCTTAGTGATAAGGCGGATGCCTACGTGGATTTACTCTCCAGAGGTATGAAGCAGCGGCTGGCCCTGGCCCGCTGCCTGGTTCACGATCCGGTTGTGCTCATTTTGGACGAACCCGCCTCGGGGCTGGACCCCAGGGCCAGGGCCGAGATGAAGGAAGTCATCCGCCAACTGAAAAGGATGAACAAAACCATTCTCATTAGTTCCCATATTCTGCCTGAACTGGCGGAGATGTGTGATAACATTGCCATTCTTGAACAGGGCCGCCTGGTGGCCAACGGAACCGTTGAAGAAGTGACGGCAGCCCGCCAGGGAGCAAGAATTTTGAAGGTGGAGGTGTCCGACCGGCTGCCTCAACTGGTGGACTTCCTCACGGACCGGCCGGAAGTAACCCATGTGGACAGCGATGCGGGCTGGGCCAGGGTTTCCTTTACCGGGGATAAAACCGCCCAGGGCAGACTGCTGCGTGGAATAATGGATCAGGGCTGGGTTGTGCTGGAGTTTGCCGAAGTAAGGGGTAATTTAGAGGATGCCTTTATGGCCATGACCGGGGAGGTGGGATAATATGAGAGAATTAAACCCGGTATTGTTAAAGGAGTTGCGGCAGCAGTTTCGCTCCTACCGTTCAGTGCTGGTGATATTCCTGTACCTGATGGTATTGGGCGGGTTTGCCCTGGGCTTTATCTACCTGCGCTGGCGCAGTGCCCCGGCCTTTTTTCAGCCGGGCAGCAGTAAAGAAATCTTTGCAGTTTTAAGTGTGGCTCAACTGGGACTGCTGGCCTTTGTGGTTCCAGGCCTTACCGCCGGAGTCATCAGTGGGGAGAGAGAACGGCAAACACTAAATGTTCTATTAACCACCGAGCTTAGCCCCCTAAGCATCGTAATCAGTAAAATGATTTCCTCCTGCGCCTTTACGGCATTATTACTTTTTACCACCCTGCCTTTATACAGCCTGGTATTCATGTACGGCGGTATGGCGCCTTCGCAAATTATGGGGGTGCTGGCTTTCTTTCTGATCTCCATGTTTTTATTTGCTGCCGTGGGTGTAGGGTGCTCCACCTATTTCAAGCGAACCGGGATAAGCACGGTGACCGCTTACGGCATTGTCTTTTCGCTGGTGGCCGGAACCGCTTTCCTGGCAGCCTTTATTTATGAACTTTACCGTTCTCAATTGAACCTGGCTCAGATTCCTCTACGGGAAACGCCCTTGGTAGTTCAATTGTTGCAGGATATTAACCCATTTATGGTGATGATGAGAATTCTAGGTGAAAATGCTACCATTGGACCGGGGAGGGAAATGGCACTACCTTATTGGGGAGTCTACGCCATCCTTTGTGTGGGGGTAGGAGTTTTAATCCTTTTGTGGAGTGGTTGGAAGCTAAATCCTTTAAATCATAACCGGAAGCTCTTTCGGTAAAATTTGATGTGGAGAGGACAACAGGATTTTTCCTATTGTCCTTTTTTATTTATCCTGGACGGCTTTACTATAAAAATTGATTTTTATAAAAATTAAATTTACCAAATTTTTTACATTTATTTCGATACAAAATCTTTTTATATGCGTCTCTAATAATAGGTAGTTAACTGTAAAAATAAGCGCAACAGGGGGGAGAAATTTGAAAAAAAAGTTTCTTTTATTACTTTTTACTATGACCATTTCTTTGGTGTCGACCGTACTTTGGACGACACCTGCCATAGCCGCATTTCAGGATATCTCCGGCCAGTGGTGGGAGCAGCCCATTGTGGAGTGTAATGCGGCGGATATTGTGAGCGGACGCAGTACTACTATCTTTGCTCCGAAGGATTCGGTGAACCGGCTGGAGGCCGTAGTGATGCTGAACCGGGCCTTGGGCCACAGGAGTGAAGCAGACACCTACAACATGGCTGAGGGGGGATACAATTTCCCCTCCAATTTCCCGGAATGGGGCAAGAAAAATATTGCCTTTGCGGCGGATAAGGGCTATATTTCCAAAAGCGGCATCCCCACCATGGACCCCAAGCACCCGGCCAGCCGGGCGGAAATCGCCGTGTTATTTGCCAATGCTTTAAAGCTGTCGGCGGATGGCTATGAGTTAAACTTTACCGATAATGCAGCCATTGCCGATAGTTTAAAGCCCTTTGTGGCCGCCGCGGTTAAACACGGCATCATGGTGGGAAAAACCGGCAATAAATTTGATCCCAACGCCAATGTAACCCGGGGGGAAATGGCGGTGATTATTGCCCGCTTGTTTGAAAACGGTAAAATAAGCCCTCAGCCGGACAAATATTTTATTGCCAAGTTAAGTTCAATTAATACGACCAATAAAAGCTTTACGGCTGTAAAGGGCGGACAAACCGTAACCTATAGTCTGGCCGGTGATGCTGTTTACTATCGTGACGGCAAAAAAAGCAGTTTAAGTTCCTTTAAGGCCAATGAAAATGTAAAAGTGGCCCTGGGTTCGGACAATAAAGTAAAGTTTTTGGCTTATACCACAGCGGCAGTTTCCGGTAATACAAATACCGTTACCCCTGATCCGGTTCCGGTTACTCCACCCACCACGGTGACCGGCAGTCAAATAAAAGGGTATGTCGTCAATGTGTATTTGGATTATGTTACGATTCACTATGACGACGATACCTCCCAGCAGATTGACACCACCCGTTTTAGTTCCAGCCTTATGGGATTTGCAAGGGGTCAAAGGGTGGCTCTTACCAAGTCCGGTGGAGTTGTAACCGAGATTACCCCCCTTAATGAAACCCGTAAAGTTTTTGGGGATGTTGTCAGTATTGATTCCTCGAGTATCACCTATAAGGATGATGACCGCTACGAGCGTACCCTGGACTTTGCTTCCAACTGCAAGATAAAGGACCGGGATGGGGATACCATCAGTTATAAAGATGTGGAAGAAGACGATACCGTGGAAATGGAATTAACCGACCAGGGCAAAGTGCAGTCCGTTCGGCTGAAGAAGGCGACTTCAGCCAGCGTTTCGAACCGTGAGGGAGAAGTTACCTATATTAAAACCTCCGGCAGCTACCGGATTAGTATCAAGCTGTCCGACGGAGATGAAAAGACCTATGATGTGGACGAGGATGTTGAGGTCTATAAAGGCAGCAGCAGTAAAAATAGAGACTTTAAAGACCTTAGTAAGGAGGACTATGTCAAATTAAAATTGAATTCCCGGGACGAGGTAACAAGAATCGATATCCTGAATGTTGAAGTGGTGGAAGGCGAGGTTACCGCCCTGGATACCTATGATCTAACCATTAGAGTTAAGGACTCCAGGGACAAAAGCAAAACCTATGATGTTATCAGCAAAGTGTCCGTTCTGGAAGACTCTAAAAGCCGCAGTTTCCGGTACATCAGCAAGGGAGACGACGTGAGGCTGCTCTTGAATGAAGACGGTGAAGTCTTTTTAATTAATATTCTAACCGGTTCTTCTTCCAATAAAGATGGGACCTACTCTGGAGTCATTACTGATCTGGATATTGATGATGAGAAAATCACCCTGGAGAAAAGCGGTAAAAAGACCAGTTATAATTTAGAAGAGGATGTAACGGTAAGAGGGAACAATAATGGCAATAGTTTGGAAAAAATCATTATTGGCTCCGAAGCGGATCTCCGGATAGAGGACAGCCTAGTTACCCGTATCACTATCACAGAACAAGAGGATATCACCATTGAGGGAAAATTGGATAAAATAAATGCTTCACGTATTTACCTCATCCAGGACAACGGCACCAGAAACGGAGTAAGACATTTATTTATTTTAGATAAGAATGTTACTGTGAAGGACGCCAAAGGCAAGAGTATCTCACTGAGCAAGCTGAACGATGATTACAGCGGGGAAACGGTGATCGTTGAATTGGATGGTGGAGAAGCGGATCGAATTACAGTAAAATAATTTAAAGAAATGGATAGCTAAAAAATCGAATCTTTTTTAAGGTTCGATTTTTTTCTTTATCAAGCAGCCCTGAACCGGCAGTGTTTATTCCATGCATTTTCTCTATTGCCTAAGGATATCTTATCCTATTATAAAAATAATCCTAAAAGGCAGGATGACCGTGGAACTAATTCGCTGGTTTGACCAACTAAATCGCAAGGATGTGGAACTGGCCGGGGGTAAAGGAGCGCAATTGGGGGATTTAATCAAGGCGGGACTGCCCGTTCCTCCCGGTTTTGTATTGCTCACACCGGCCTACAGGATGTTTGTTTCAGCCAATGACTTACAAGAAAAAATTGAGCATTGGGCGAAAAGGATAAAACCGGAGAACCCGGCAGCCATTGATGAAGCATCCGAGGCCATCCGCGGTCTTTTTGACCGGGGAATCATACCCCTTGAAATTATCCGGTCTGTCAGTGAAGCTTATGCCCGGCTGGGTGGAGGGAGGGTAGCGGTTCGGTCTTCCGCCACCGCGGAGGATTTACCCGGGGCTTCCTTTGCCGGGCAGCAGGAAACCTATTTAAACATAAAAGGGCTTCAACCGGTATTAGCGGCCATACGGCAGTGCTGGTCTTCTCTTTGGACCTCCCGGGCCATGGCCTACCGGTTCCGTCAGGGCATTGCGCCGCAGGAAGTTTCTCTGGCGGTGGTGATACAGCAGTTGGTGGCAGCCGAGGCGGCCGGCGTGCTCTTTACCGCCAATCCCGTAAACGGGCGGCGGGACCAAATGGTTCTCGACGCGGCCTGGGGTTTGGGAGAGGCTGTGGTCAGTGGACAGGTCTCTCCGGATCAGTGGGTAATCGAAAACAACTCAATTATTTCCTCAACCGTGGCCTGTAAAGAGGTTATGACCGTACAAAAGGAAGCGGGAACCGCGACGCTGCCGGTTCCTGAAGAAAGGCGGGAAAAGTCCGTT
Organism: Desulforamulus ruminis DSM 2154; assembly: GCF_000215085.1. Taxonomy (NCBI): domain Bacteria; kingdom Bacillati; phylum Bacillota; class Clostridia; order Eubacteriales; family Peptococcaceae; genus Desulforamulus; species Desulforamulus ruminis. The sequence continues at coordinate 2,727,674 of NC_015589.1, read as the reverse complement.
TTGGAGGAGGCCCGGGTCTTGCAACTGGTGGAATTGGGACGCCGTAGTGAAGCCCATTTCGGCTTTCCTCAGGATCTGGAGTGGGCCCTGGCGGAGGGGCAATTGTACCTGCTGCAGTCCCGGCCCATCACCTCGCTGTTTCCACTTCCGGAACCGGAACTGGGTACGGAAATGGGAGAACGAATCTACATTTCCTTTAATCTGCTGCAAGGAATATTGGAGCCCTTTACACCCATGGGCATCTCGGTTTTTCGAAACTTTACCCGGGGTGTCGCTCTTTTGTTTGGCGTTAAAGTCCCTCCCCCTCAGGGTGTCTCGGCCTTTAAAGTGGCGGCCGGCCGCGTCTACCTCGATATTACCGGGGTGCTGGTAAAACCCAAGACCAGGGAAAGGTTTTTCCGGATTTTGTCCTTGGTGGACCGCCAGATGGTGAAGGTGCTTAAAAACCTTATTGAGCAGGATCAAAGGAAGCTGCAGGTAAAAGAGGGCGCCAAAATACGGCTACCCTGGAAGTTTATTTTAAATGTCATGGCCCGAATCAAGTTTACCCTGATCGCCCCCCATGCTGCCCGCCGGAGAGGTCTGGCAAAAATGGAACACTGGCTTCAGGGTTTGGAAAGACAAGGGGGGCGTTTGCAGGGATTAAGGCAAAGGAAGCATTTTGTTGAGCAAACCTTAACCCGTATGATCCCTTTCTTATTTGGCCACCTAGGTCCGGTGGTTATTCCGGGGCTGGTTCTTCGCTTTATGGCAGAAAGAAAAGTAAAGGAGTGGACCGGAGACCCTTCGGGGCTGCAGCCGGTATTGCGTTCCTTAGCCCATAACCCCACCACGGAAATGGATCTGGAACTGTGGCGTATTTCCAGAGAAATCAAAGCCCAGGGAACGGAGGTTTCCGCCCGGCACCCGCTGGTGATACAGTTTTTAGAAAAATACGGGCACCGGGCTGTGCGGGAGATTGATGCCGGTGTTCCCCGCTGGAGGGAAGACCCCTCTCACATCCTCAACATCCTTCAAACCTACTTAACCCATTCTGAGGAGGAAGACCCGGAGCGTCAGTTTCGGGAAGGCATCCAGGGGGCCCAAAGGGCGGTGAAAATACTGGTTGAGCAGGTCCGGCAGAGAGAAGGAAAATTTCAGGCTCTGCTGATGGCCATGCTGCTGCGGCGTCTGCGGGCCTTGGGCGGCTTGCGGGAATACCCCAAATTTTACCTGGTGCGGATCATTGCCCTGGTCAGAAAGGTACTGCTGGAGGCCGGTGAAGAGCTGGTTAAGGAAGGACGTTTAGACAAGCCGGAAGAGATCTTCTTTTTAGATTTGGCGAATCTGAAACCGGAGGTTGATCTGCGGGAAGTGGTCCAAGTTAACCGTTCCCTGTACAACAGGGAAATGGAACGTCGTGCGGTTCCCAGGGTCATTACCAGCAACGGGGAAACCTTTTATGCGGCACCCGGTTCAACGGAAGGAGCCCTGGGGGGAACGGCATCCTCTCCCGGGGTTTACGAGGGGAGGGTAAAAATTATTCTGGATCCTAAAGGAGCCTGCTTGTCACCGGGGGAAGTGCTGGTGGCCCCAGGCACGGATCCCGCCTGGACCCCTCTGTTTCTCAGCGCCGGCGCCCTGGTAATGGAAACCGGCGGCATCATGTCTCACGGTTCGGTGGTTGCCCGGGAGTATGGCATCCCTGCGGTGGTGGGAATTTCCGAAGCAACCCGGCGGTTAAAAAATGGTCAGCGGGTCCGGGTGGACGGCGAAGCCGGTGAGGTTATACCACTGGATTAAAGGCATAAACCGCCGTTTAGATAATGAAAGTTTTTGCCCTGCCAGGTGTTTCTTTGCTCCAGCTCGCTTTCAATGGACTGCTTGATCTTCCACCAACTGGTGCTCCAATTGGAAAATAGCTGGTTGTCCTGAGGACCTTTCCCCACCAATCGCTGGATGACAATATCCGGGTTCAGGTATTCCAGAAAGGTAACCACCCGGTGGATGTACTCTTCCAGCGTAATCATGGTAAATTCCTGCCGCTGGTACATCTCCGCCAGTACCGTTCCCTTTACTACATAGAGGGAATGCAGTTTAACATAATCAATACCCAGGGCGGAAAGGATCTTGGCATTTTCAATCACATCCAGACCGTTGTCCCAGGGGAGGTTTAAAATTAGGTGAACGCAGACGGCAAATCCACGGGATTTGATACGGTAGACGGCATCAATGAATTCCGCCAGGGTGTGGCCGCGGTTGACCCGCCGGAGGGTATGGTAATTAACGGTCTGCAGCCCCAGTTCAATGGTAATGTCCAGATCCCTTTCCCTTTGCAGACTTTTTAAGAAATCCAGATAAGTATCGTTAATACAGTCCGGCCGGGTGGAAATGGACAACCCCACAACGTCTTCCTCCTCGGCGGCGGCGCGCATGTTTTCTTGAAACTGGGCAAATTCTACATAGGTATTGGTAAAAGCCTGAAAATAAACAATGAATTTGCCGGCATGAAAGCGTTTTTTAAAAAATTCCTTGTTTTTTTGAATCTGTTGTTTTACCGTTAAAGTATTAGGCAAACATTCAAACCCCGCACCTTCTTCATCGCAGAAGATGCAGCCCCCCCGGCCCACCGCCCCGTCCCTGTTGGGACAGGTGCCGGGAAGATTAACCGGTAGTTTGTAGACCTTTTGACCGAATTTTTCCACCAGATGGTCCGAGTATTGGCGGTAACGGGAAATCTTGTTGGACATTTCGATACCTCTTTATTCCATGGATCTGTCCGTTAGTATAACACAGGCCCATGGTGCGAACAACTTCTCCTGGTTCTTTTTGCAGGAACTGGAGAAAGTAAGGGCTAATTTAACATAAAACATAAATCATTGATTGCTGGGAGTAGGAGGAGTAGCATGAGTAGCAAAGATTATAAAATTGATCTTGAACGTCTGCGCCGCCGCTGTAAACAAGAAGAATTGGATTTTTGCGCAACCTCGGACGAAATGCCCCCATTGAAAAATTTTATAGGACAGGAAAGAGCTGTCCGGGCCATGCAGTTCGGTCTGGACATGAAAGCTTCCGGCTATCATATTTATGTGGCCGGTCCTCCGGGAACCGGCAAAACCACCTATACCCAAACGGTGGTGGCCCAGGTGGCTGCCGGGGAAGAGGGACCTCCGGATTGGTGCCTGTTGCACAACTTCCATAACCCCAATGTTCCCCTGGTAGTATCCCTTCCCCAGGGCCTAGGGCTAAAATTACAGCGGGAGATGGATGCCGTTATTAATGAAATAAAGACCATCCTTCCGAAACTTTTTGAAGGCCAAGACTATACCCAGAGAAAGACAGCCCTGCTGCAGGAAATGCAGCAGGAACTGGACAGCGCCCTGGACCAGCTAAAGGAAGACGCCCGCAAGGCGGAATTTTTGATGAAGACCTCAGGGGAAGGGATTCTCTTTATTCCTGTGAAGGAAGGAAAGCCCCTCTCCCAGGAACAGTACCAGTCACTGCCCCAGGAGGAACGGCAGGTTTTGGAGGCCAGCCTCAAAGGACTTCAAAAACGCACCGAGGAAATTGCCCAAAATGGTAAAGTGCTGGAAAAGAAAGCAGAAAAGCTGATTATTCAGTTGGATAAAGAACTGCTGCTGAAAACCATATCCCCTCTAATGGAGCAGATAAAGACGCAATTTCTCTCTTATCCAAGGGTTGTTGCTCATCTGGAAAATGTAATGGAGGATTTGCAAAAAAACCTGCCCTGTCTGGTGAACCCGGAGGCAACCCTGGAAGAAAATCAACCCCAGGATTTGTTTAAAAACTATGGACTTCATCTCTTTGTCAATAATGGGGATACCGCCGGAGCGCCGGTGGTGGTTGAAACAAATCCGCACTATTATAACCTTTTTGGCAAGGTGGAGTATCGCAGCCAGATGGGCACAGTGAACACGGATTTTACCATGATTCGGGAAGGGGCCATACACCGGGCCAACGGGGGATATTTGATTCTTCAGGCCAAAGATTTATTGGCCGATCCCCATTCCTGGGAAGCTTTGAAAAAGGCTTTAAAGAACCGGCAGGTGATCATTGAAAACATTGGTGAACACTATCGCGCGGTGCCAACCATGAGTTTGAAACCCGAAGGGATTCCCTTGCGGCTCAAGGTGATTCTGATCGGTTCTCAGCAGATGTATCATCTGCTCCAGCGGGCGGATGAAGATTTTGAAAAGATGTTTAAGGTAATGGTTGATTTTGAAGTAGTCATGCCCCGGACAACAGAGAATTTAAAAAATTATGCAGCCTTTGTGGGATCCGTCTGCCGAAGGGAAAAATTGCTTCATTTTGAGCGGTCCGGTCTGGCGGAAATGATTGAATACAGTTCCCGGCTGGCAGGGAGCCAGAACAAGCTTTCCACCCAATTTAATGAAATTGTGGAAGTGATTCTGGAGTCGGCGGCCTGGGCCAGGGAGGCCGGCGCGGACTGGGTTGCCGCAGAGCATGTGCGGCAGGCGATCCGTGAGAAAATCTACCGCTTCAGCCGGGTGGAGGAACGAATTCAGGAAATGATCCTGCAGGGTAAAATACTGGTGGACACCCAAGGAGCGGTGGTGGGCCAGGTTAACGGCTTGGCTGTGCTGGATGCAGGGCATTACGCCTTTGGCAAACCCTCCCGCATAACGGCGAAAACCTACATGGGACAAGATGGGCTGGTTAATATTGAAAGGGAGACCGAGATGAGCGGCAGCATTCATTCAAAGGGCGTTCTTACGCTAACTGGTTATCTAGGGTCCTTGTTTGCTCAAAATAAGCTCCTATGCCTTTCCGCCCGGACCACCTTTGAGCAGCTCTATGAAGGAATTGAGGGAGACAGTGCTTCCAGTGCCGAGCTATACGCCATATTATCCAGTTTATCCGGGGTTCCCATCAAACAATCCCTGGCTGTAACCGGCTCGGTAAATCAAAACGGGGAGATACAGCCCATCGGTGGAGTCACCGAAAAGGTGGAGGGCTTTTTTGAAGTTTGCCAGGCCAGGAAATTGACCGGTGATCAGGGTGTGATCATTCCCTTCCAGAATGTAGACGATCTTATGCTGGGACACGAAGTGATTGAAGCGGTGGAAAAGGGATTATTTCATATCTATGCCGTTTCCCGGGTGGAGGAAGGAATCGAACTTCTGACCGGTATGCCGGCGGGACAGATGACGGAGAAAGGAATCTATCCACCGGACACCATTTTCGGGAAAGTTGATCTAAAATTGACGGACTACGCGGAAAAAATTTATGGTTTTAAAGGAAAAGGGTGTTCATAAAGGGCAGACTGTTTATGAGGAAAACAGGTTATGCCCGCTGCCGCCGGTGACAAAATAAAGGAGTTCGGAGACCTGGAAACCGTTGGTCATTGCGGTTACAAATCAGGAATTGATTTATAATATATGGAGATAAATTTAAAAATGGAGGTCAAACAAATTGTCCCCAATCAAGTGTTCCTCAGTTTTAGAGGCCATTGGTCACACGCCGTTGATTGAATTGGGACGTGTGGGCAGGGATTTACCGGCTCGCATCTGGGCCAAGGCGGAATTTATGAACCCCGGCGGCAGCATGAAGGATCGCATTGCTCTAAAAATGATTGAAGATGCCGAGCAGGCAGGAAAATTAAAACCCGGAGACACCGTGCTGGAGGAGACCAGCGGCAACACTGGGATTGGCCTGGCCATGGTTTGTGCCATTAAAGGGTATCCCTTTATCGCAGTGATGTCGGAAGGCAACAGCCCGGAGAGAAGGCAAATTCTAAAAGCCCTGGGGGCCAAAGTGGAACTGGTCCCTCAGGCCGAGGGGGGAAAACCGGGGCAGGTGACCGGTGACGATCTGGCCCTGGTTGAAAAACGCGCCGGAGAACTGCAGCAGGAATTGGGGGCCTTTTGGGTGAATCAATTTCATAATCCCAGCAATTGTGCTGGCCATTATGAAACCACCGCCCAGGAAATCTGGGAACAGATGGAGGGCAGGATTGACTATTTTGTCGATGTGGTGGGCACCTCCGGAACCTTTACCGGCATTGCCACCGCTTTAAAGGAAAAGGACCCCAAGATTCAATGCTGGGTGGTGGAACCGGCCTCTGCCCCGGTTTTGGCCGGAAAACCCGTGACCAATCCCAAACATGTGCTCCAGGGATCCAGTTACGCCAAAATTCCCGCCCTGTGGAAACCGGAGGTGTGTGACGGTTATATTACCGTGACCGACGGTGAAGCCATACGCACTTCCCGGCGTTTGGCCTCCGAAGAGGGACTGTTGGTGGGTTACACCGCCGGCGGAAATGTGGCGGCAGCCTTACGGATGGCGGGATGGTGCGATCCAGGAGCAAACATTGTCACCATTTTGTGCGACAGCGGGATGAAATACCTAAGCACCGACCTGTTTAAATAATTTTAAAAACCCAGCGGGAAATCTGCTGGGTAAAATAAAAATAATTGATGGAGGGAGAACCATGTCTGAAGTAAAATTATCGGTTGAATACTGCACTTCCTGAGGCTATCTGCCTAAAGCGGCCGGTCTGGCCGAAAATTTGCTGCGAGCTTACCGGAATAAGATATCGTCTTTTGAACTGATCCCGTCCAGCGGAGGCGTATTTGAAGTCCGTTGCAACGGACAATTAATTTTCTCCAAGAAGGAGCAGGCCCGTTTCCCTGAACCACAGGAAATTATGTCCCAACTAAACCTATAAAGGGAAGTCCCGGCTTTTTAGCCGGGACTATTTTTTAACCATTCCTTTTCTTCTTTCATGGGATCCCGTGGCGATAATTTCCATTTCCGGTTCCATAATATTTTGTGAGATCAGGCGGCGGCCCACTTCCCGGCCGTTTTCAAAGATAACCTCGTAGGTTTTTAATTCGTAACCATCGCGGCCAGGCTGCCGCACCACGATCTGCCCGGGGGCCAACCCCGGTTCTTCAATATATTGGCGGGTGGGTTTGGTAATGGTGCGTTGGGTCTCAAATTTAATGATTTTTGCGGAAAAGCCTTCCCGATGGCCGTAAACACTGACCAGCAGTTTTGAATGCTGAACCTGGCTGGTCAACAAAATGGGGTAAGGGGTGCTGTTAAGAAATTTAAAATCAATAAAATCACCGGCAATGGTGGCGTCTTTGCCCACAGGAACGTAGGAAACCGGCAGGGAATGGGGACTGCGTTCCACCACCGTCAGACCTGCCAGCAGGACAGCGTTATACAGGGTGGTTGCCACCTGGCAGACTCCGCCGCCGTAATCCAAGGACAATTTGTTATTAATAATGACCGGCGCCGGACGGTAGCCGTTTTCGGGGCTTCTTGGCCCTAGGGCTTTATTTAAAGAAAAGATTTCTCCCGGTTTGATTAGTTTATGATGAATGAGCTTACTGGCTAACAAAATGTTATGAGTCCGACCGGCATCTCCAGGGTCAAAATGAGTAACATAAAGGGCCACCCGGGAATTAATACCGGAAAAGTCGGTGGATTTGACCACCGGATCCACCGTTTTAAAAGCCAGCTCCAGCCGGTGCTGGTTAATGGGTAAATGAATCAGGGCTTGGTGGGTGGCTTGGTTATCCAACCTTTTGCCCTGGATATCCTGTAAAACGGTAACATTGCTGCCGGTAAGGGTCAGTTGAGCATCCTTGGCCGGCAGGTTATAACGACTGCTAAGATCATTGAGGACTTGATCAAAGGCCTCTCGGTTATAGGTTTTCTTTAAGGGCAGGTTATAGCCGGAATAGATGGCGCCGAATATACCGGTAACATTCCTCCAGGCGGAGGCCTGCCGGCTGTATTTTATAGCCTCTTTGACCGAGGCTTCATAATCCGCTTGATAACCAATGTCACCATAACGGATACTGGTTGTCTGTCCCTCCGGGTCCACCAGCACCAACAGACTCTCCGGGCTGGGCCACGGTATTTCTTTATTTAGCTTCTCTATGGCTTTCTCTAATGCAAGACCGCTTATATCCACTCCCTGGACCGAAACGCCGGGCAGTACTGAATTACTGTAATAAAACTTCAATGCAGCACTGGACAGGCTGATACCAACAATCAATTGAATACCCAAAGCAAGGGTAATCATTGCTGTTAGCTTGATTTTACTCACAGGTGTTCAAAGTTAACTCCACAAATTTATCGGCAGCAACAGCTCTATCCAGTATCTCCCGGGTTACCTTATCGCCCTGGCGGGCGATACTCTCCCCGTTCTCTGTTAAGATATCTGCCGTTACGGTTCGTCCCAACAGATATTCTTTTTGTTTCCCTTCAAAAAATTCCATGGGATCTTCGTTAAGGACAGTTTCCTGGACTTGAGTATCGGAAGGACCGGCTGCTTCCTGTATTGTCTGAGGCAGGCTGTCCGACAACTGTGCTTCAAAGTCCTCTTCCACCACCAGCAGTTCCTTACCAAAGGTTATAATGAGAGAGGAGGGAATGTAACCGGAGGTTGAATCGCCGCCGGATTCCCAACGACATGCGGAAATTCTACCGGTTTCATCGTCAATGGCCAGCTCATTAATGGTGCCTTTGATGCGGCCCTTGCGGGTGATAACCCGGGAGCCCACCACCTGGACACCCCGGTTTAATAAATCCAGGGCTGCCGGCACCGAGGTAACCGGGACCACATTGGTCTTGGTCTCGGTGGTTAAAGCGTCCTGACCAATGCCGGTAATGTCTTTGAAGGAGATGAGGCGGCGTTCCATGTACCAGGTTTCGGGTTCGATCATTAAGTAATCCACCGAGCCGGTTTCAGGATGAATAATAAGATCCTCCACTTTCCCCAGTAAAGCTACCTCCGCAATACTTAAAACCGGTAACCCTACAATTTGGTTTTTTAATTTCACCTGAATAACTCCTTCCTAAAGAAAAATTAAACTGTTTATTTTAGAGAGCTTCTAAAGGCCTCTCTGCGTACTTTTTCAGGAACTTCTTGGTAGGGAAGCTGTCCCAGACCCGCATGCTTTAAGACGTTGATCAGGGCTAAAATAAATTTTCTCTTTTGCTTTAAATGGCTCAGCCCGGGATGACCGGACAAATCAGGATGACCCACAAAGGCGGCGATAATATCGGAGGCCATGGGATAAAGCCCTAAATGCTGGTAGATGGAGCTTAGTTCGCTGACGGCCAGATACAATACTTCCGGTTTGGGATTTTTAGCCAAGACCCGGTTTAGCTGACGTACGGCACCGACGTAATCTTTTTGTCGGGCCAGGCGTAAGCCTTCGGCAGCCATGGCTTGAGCAGTAGGAAAGACCGGCTCGGCTGCATTTAACGGATCCGCTTCCGGCAGTGGATGCTCCGGGAAGACAGTTTCTTCGGAATTTGTTGTCCGGAGGTCCTCAACCCTTGGGTCTTCCAGGATGATTTTTTCAGGGGTTTCAGGTTCCGATGCTTCAGGAGCTTGCTCTTGCTTCTGACCTTCTACAGCGTCTCTTTCCACTTCCACGGCAGCAATAACTTCAGGAGCGCTTTCCATTAATTCGGCCGGGGAGAAAAATTCTTGATCCGCAGGCTTGGCGGAGGAAACAGCCGGCTCAAGGTCGGTTTCTTCCGGTTGGCAGGAATCGGCTTCCGATCCTTCTGGCATCACTGGGCTCACAGGCCTATTTTCATCCTTTGCCGGAACAGGTTCCCATAATGAGTCATCCTTTGGCGGATTCTGTTCTTCAGGGGCCTGGGCGGAAAGCTTCGGAGGATCCGGGTCCTTTGACCGGGCTTCCGGAGAACTCAAGGCAATCCACTCGGCAGGGGTGATTCCAGGCAGTTCCGTTGATGCAGTTGTATCATAAACGGCAAGGGCTGGCTCCGGTTCCGGGGAGTCTTGGTCTTGCGGAGCACAGCGGCTTTTCCCCAGGGCAATGCATATTCCCAGAGCCAGCACAAGGATTGCCCCAAGGGCGTAGGTTTGCTCCGCGGGAAAATAAAACCGGAAGAGCGGGAAAAGGGAACCAAGACCCAGGGCGCTCAAAGAAATGGCAGCAGCAGTATCTTTAGAAAAAATCTTTTTAAAGGGAAAATACAGGATCAAGGTAATCAAGATCAAGGCAAACCAATAAACCCACATGGAATCCTCCGCTGAGAAACTTATTATGCCAAAATTTACATACCATTACAAAAGAATAAATTACGGCATGAATTATCGTAAATCCTGCGTATTTTTAGATTTATGGTGAAATAAATTATAATTTGTCATGCAATGCACAAGTTTGTCTGGAAGCGAATATCTTTAGCCCGTTCTTTGGAAAAATAGTAACAGCATTACAAAAAGGCAACAGGCCGTTTGACCCAACAATTTTCCGGAGGAGGAAACCATGTATTTTTTTAAAACCATTACGGTAAACCCGGTATTGCCGGAAAGAATCGGCAGGCTGAAGGAACTGTCCTATAATCTTTGGTTCAGTTGGCATCCTGAAGCACTGGAATTGTTCAAGCAGATTGATGAACAAAAATGGAAAGAGTGCAACCATAACCCGGTCAAATTATTATTGGAAGCTACCGGAGCGGATCTGGAAAGGGTTGCCGGAAATCAGGATTATCTGCAGCTTTACGATAAAGTCATGGCGGATCTGGACCGCTACATGACCGAGGGTTCCTGGTTTTTGAGCAAATATCCCCATTTGTCCAACAAATCCATTGCTTATTTTTCAGCGGAATTTGGCCTTCATGAATCCCTGCCCATTTATTCAGGAGGATTGGGAGTTTTAGCCGGGGATCATTGTAAAGCAGCCAGCGATATCGGACTGCCCCTGGTGGGGATCGGACTGCTGTATAAACAGGGCTACTTTACCCAGCATATTAACCGGGAAGGTTGGCAAGAGGCCCTTTATCCCTACCAGAATTATCATGAGATGCCGGTAAAACCCGCTAAAAGTCTGGACGGCAGGGAAATTATCATTCCCGTAAATCTGCCTGGCAGGCAGATTTATCTCAAGGTTTGGGAAGTGCAGGTTGGGAGGATTAAAATTTATTTGCTGGATGCGGACATTACGCTGAACAGCGATCAGGATCGCAAATTAACCGCACAACTTTACGGCGGCGATAAAGATACCCGCATTTCCCAGGAAATATTGCTGGGGGTTGGAGGGGTCAAAGCCCTGAGAATCATGGGCATTAACCCGGGTGCCTGGCATATTAACGAGGGCCATGCCGCCTTTCTGTGTATTGAACGCCTGCAGGAACTGGTGCAGACCGGAGTTCCTCTGGCCGCGGCCAAAGAGGTTGTACGAGCCAGCACCCTGTTTACCACCCACACGCCGGTATCGGCAGGGCATGATGTTTTTGACGCGGACAAGGTTGATTATTATTTAAACCGCTATTACAGCCTGCTGGGTCTGGACCGGGATGGCTTCATGGAACTGGGTTGGGACCCGGGCAGGCAAATTTTTAATATGACCATTTTAGCCATGAATCTGTCGGCCTACTGTAATGGAGTCAGTAAACTGCATGGGGAAGTGACCCGCAAGATGTTTCATTATTTATATGAACACATCCCCGTGGAAGAAGTACCGGTTTTCTCGGTTACCAATGGTATTCACACCTTGACCTGGATGTCCGAGGAATTAAAAACGCTGTTGGATGCTTACCTGCCATCCGGTTGGCAGAATAACATCAGTGACAGGGAGCAGTGGGAGGCGGTAGAAAATATTCCCGATGAGGAATTATGGACCCTCCATCGCAGGCTGAAGAAGAAGTGCATTCATTTGGTCCGGGGTATTCTTAAAGAGCAAAAGGAACGCCATCAGGAGTCGGTGGAGATGCTGGGAGAGGTGGAACAGCACCTGAACCCCGATGCCTTTACCATTGGCTTTGCCAGGCGGTTTGCCACTTATAAGCGGGCGGCCCTGCTGCTAAGGGACAAGGAGAGGCTGGCCAGACTGCTTACCGACCCGGAACGTCCGGTGCAGATCATTTTTTCCGGTAAAGCACATCCGGCCGATCACCCGGGGCAAGAACTGATCAAGCAGATTCATGACTTATCCCAGCAGGAACCGTTTAAGGGAAAAATCGTTTTTATAGAAAATTACGATATGAACGTGTCCCGGCATTTGACCCAGGGAGTGGACCTTTGGCTCAATACCCCCCGATGGCCCATGGAGGCCAGTGGGACCAGCGGTATGAAGGCCGCAGCCAATGGTGTGGTGAATTGCAGCGTTTTGGACGGGTGGTGGCCGGAAGGCTACGATGAGGAGAACGGGTATGCCATCGGAGAGGAAACCGGCTACCGGAACGAGGAAGAACAGGACCGGGATGACGCTTACCGGTTGTATTCGCTGCTGGAAGAAAAAATTATTCCCACTTATTATCACCAAACAGAGGGCTGTCCCAAAGAGTGGGTTGCCCGTATGAAAAAAAGTATTAAAACCATTACGCCCCTATTTAGCACCGAGCGGATGGTAAAGGAATATGCCGAACGATTCTATACCGAGAGCTCCATCCGGGGTCAAAAATTTACTGCGGAAAATTTTAAGATCGCCAGCCAGGTGCACAACTATAAAAGGTTTATAAAAGAGAACTGGCATTACGTTACTGTAAAAGGCGTAGAGGCACCGGGCGACAGTGAGATGAGGGTGGGGGATACGCTGCAGTTGGCGGTCAAAGTGTACTTGGGCCCCATTCCACCGGAAGATGTCAAGGTGGAAGCGGTCCACGGGTGTGAGGGGGATCATTCCCTAACCAGCATCAAGACCGTTCCCCTGGAAGTGGAGGAGCAGTTTAGCGAAGGACTATACAAATACAAGGGGGCTTTTGCCCTGGAACAAGGGACTTGCGGCTTTACCGTTCGCATCAGGCCGGAGCATCCTTATTTTGCCACCAAGTTTGAACTGCCTTTAGCCAGTTGGGCTCAGAGCTTTTAATAGGAAAATTCCCGGGTTCTGCCGGGAATTTTCTTTTTTAGAAGGGATAGAAGAAAAATTGTCGAAGCAGGTATCCAAATAGAAATGCTGTGAGGTTTGTGTATGCCTAAGAAAGTTTATGATGAAAACAACACCCTGTTTGCTTTGGACATTGGGACCAGAAGTGTAATTGGTTTGGTTGTGGAGGCACAGGACCGGGGTTTTAAACTTTTGGCCCAGTGCATGGTAGAACATCAGCATCGTGCCATGCTGGATGGGCAAATACACGATATTCCCAGGGTGGCGGAGGCCGTCCGGCAGGTGAAAAACGATCTTGAAAAAAAGCTTAAATTCAATCTGAAACGGGTTGCCATTGCCGCTGCCGGCCGATCCCTCCGGACCCGGGTCTGCAGGATTGAGCAGGAACTCATCGAGGATATGGAGATTGACGCCATCCTGGTAAACAGCCTTGAAATGATGGGTGTACAGCAAGCCCAAAGCTTGCTGGAACAGGAAATAAATTCCGGTGATAAGGAAAAGTTTTATTGTGTGGGTCATAGTTTGGTAGGCTATTATTTAAATGATTACCCCATGGCCAATCTGATTGGACACCGAGGCAAAAAGGCGGCAGCCGATGTTCTGGCAACCTTTTTACCGGCTTCGGTGGTGAATGGTTTATACGCCGTGTTAAGCCGGGTGGGTCTGGAGCCTTTCTACATGACCCTTGAGCCTATTGCTGCCTGCGAGGTGGTCATTCCGGAACAACTGCGCCTGCTTAACCTGGCCCTGGTGGATGTGGGGGCCGGCACTTCCGATATTGCCATTGCCAAGGATGGCGCCATCCAAGCCTACGGTATGGTGCCAACCGCAGGAGACGAGATTTCGGAGTTGATTGTAGAGTCCTGCATGGTGGACTTTTTAACGGCGGAACAGATCAAACGCAGTTTAGCCGAGGGCAAAGATATAAAATATAGAGATATACTGGGGACCGAGATGACGGTATCCTGCCAGGAGATGATCACGTTCATTGAACCGGCGGTGGAGAAACTGGCCCGGGAAATTGCCGATCATATTTTACACTTAAACAGCAAAGTCTCTCCCAAGTCGGTTCTGTGTGTAGGGGGCGGTTCCCAGGTACCCCTGCTGACGGAAAAGCTGGCTCAGCATTTGGGCTTGCAACAGCAGCGGGTGGCCATTCGCAACCGGTCCAACATTACGGTTTTGCAAGCCGGGAAGAAAAAAGATATTGCCGGGCCGGAAGGGGTTACGGTGGTGGGCATCATCGCCATGGCAGCCAAAAGGATGAACCAGAATTTTATATCCATCACCGTGAACGGACAGGTTTTCAGCCTGTTTAATACCTGGAATTTAAACGTTTTAAATGCCCTGGCCCTGCTGGAATACAACCCCCGGGATTTAATCGGCTACAATGGCCGGGACATCCGTTTTATCCTGAACGGCAAGTCCAAAACCATTTACGGAGGTCTGGCCCAGCCGGCGGTCATTACCTTAAACGGAAAACCGGCAAATGTAAAAACACCGGTTAAAGACGGGGATATACTCCAGGTGGTAAAAGCGGTCAATGGTTCCGATGCCGTGGCCATTGTGGGTAATTTCCTGGCAGATTACCCGGTTGACAGCCTGATTTGCCTGTTGAATGGCCAACCGGTTACCCCGGAGAAAGCCATTAACTCCGGAGATGTACTGGAAATTAGGCCCGCTGTCCGCGAACCGTTGCCCGACCACCGGGAGAAGAGATCCTTTAAAGAGGCCGGACCCGGGACAAAGCCATTAAACCCCGTCCGGGTAACGGTCAACGACCAAGTTATTAACCTGGAGGGAAAGCAGGAGTACATCTTAATTGATATTTTTAATTATTATACGGTGGATACGTCCAAAGCCAGGGGAGTGGTACAAATTACCCGCAACGGGGAGAGTGCCGAATATACGGACCTGCTTAGGGATGGGGACCAAATTCAAATTCAATGGTGAGTTTCGGGGGAACAAGGATGCGCTCTAGAATTATTATCGATGCCGATGCCTGTCCGAAAAGTGTTTTAATCCTCTGTGAGAAAATCGGCCAAGAGTTTCAGATGGAAGTCTGGACAGTGGCGAGTTTTAATCATGCCATTAACCGGGAAAATCACATTACCGTGGGCAACTCCTCCCAGGAGGCGGATTTACAGGTAACCAATTTAACCCGCAAGGGGGATATTGTTGTTACGCAGGATTGGGGTCTAGCCGCCATGGTCCTAGCCAAGGGGGCCGGTGCCCTATCCCCTTGGGGTAAAATCTTTAGAGAAGAAACTATTGATTTTTTGCTAGAAGAGAGAGAAATGAAGGCCAAATTCAGAAGGGCCGGAGGAAGAACCAAGGGCCCCTCCAAACGAACCCCGGAGGACGACCGGTATTTTTCGGATCAGTTGAGAAAGCTGTTGCCAAGCCCCGGAGTATAAGGGCTCAAAGAACAAAAACCTCTCACCGTAAGGTAAGAGGTTTTATGTTAAAGGATAATGAATAATGTTAAACAGGAGGCTTTTTTCTCCTCGTTTGGAACCAGCCTGTCACCAGGACCGCAAGTAACACCACAAAGGACCATTCTCCGTAAGGATCAATGATAAAAGCCGCGATAGAAATAAGTCCCAGAATACTGAAGATAATAAGCCCCAGTGTAATGGGTGTATTTGGGCGGTTATTTGACATGCTTCCACCTCCAACGAATTTGCTGAAAAATTAGACTTGATCAAAGGAATGGGCCAATGTTCGGATATGGACCTGCTCCTGGAAGATTAAATTCTGTAGGGCTTCTTTCCCCTTGTTACCCACCAGGGACATCAATTCATTAAATACCAAAATAGAATCTCGCTCAAACCGGATAGCCATTTCCAGTGCTTCACGGACTGATTCAATTCTTTCCAGATTGTCCGGATCCTGATTAAAAAAGATGTGGGCCTTAATCACCGCATTCAGATACTCCAGATAATCGGCGCTACAGGAGGATAAACCCTCGTCTTTAAGCACATAGGTGAGATACTGAAAGGACTTCACATGATTTTCTTCCTCATTGGCCAGATGGATAAAAAGATCCCGCACAGGTTCGTTTACTTCTTGAATGGCCAGACTGGAATAAAATTTTTTACCAGCTTGTTCAATTTTCACAGCCACCTCAATAATATCTGAAACACTGAATCCTTGCTTATCCATGCCACATGCAATGGTCATATAAATCCCTCCATATGCTTTTTGAAAAATTATAATAGGGAGGAATTACAGAGAAAGAACATAGATCTTACAAATTATATTAATAATAAGACTTTTATCCCTATTTTACAACTATTTGAGAAATGTTTATAACAGGTTTTTAACAGCAAATTATGCCAAAAACTGACAAAATAAGAAAAATTACAATTTTCTTATTTGCCCGTAATTTGATAAAATGTTTTTAAACAATATCAGAATGAATAAACAAAAATTTAAAGGCAGGAAAGAATGAATCAATGTCGAAATAAATTACAATTTCAATTAAATTTTTAGGTGTATTATATTTTATTAGGTCATACCACCGTACCTTCAGACAACATCCGGAAATAGGCTTTTTGTTTTGCCGCCACTTTGTGGAAGTCAAGTTTTCTTTATTTTTTGTATATTGCTTTTTTGGTCCTAATAAATTACTGAGTGGAGGGATTATTCATGTCTAAGGCCCAAATGATTGAAGAGCTTATGAAAGCACTGGGCAGGGAAAAGGTGATTACCGAGCCGGAAGATTTGATCTGTTATTCCTTTGACGCCACGGCGGATATGCCCAGCAAATTGCCCGATGTGGTGGTGGTTCCCGGAAATACGGAAGAAGTGGTGCGAATTATCAATATTGCCCGGCAATTTAAAACGCCGGTTTACCCCAGAGGTTCCGGAACCAACCTCAGCGGCGGGACCATCCCTATTCAGGGAGGGATTGTACTTTCCTTGCAGGGCATGAACCGAATTGTAGAAATTGACGCGGATAATCTGGTGGCGCTGGTTCAACCCGGTGTGGTTATTCAAGACCTGAATAATGCGGTAGCTTCCTTTGGTTTAATTTATCCTCCGGATCCGGGCACAGTGGCCACCGCAACCATGGGCGGCAGCGTATCCGAATGTTCCGGTGGTTTGCGGGGTCTTAAATACGGTGTAACCAAGCATTATGTCATGGGCATTGAGGTGGTGCTGGCGGATGGCACCACA
Source organism: Desulforamulus ruminis DSM 2154 (assembly GCF_000215085.1). NCBI lineage: Bacteria > Bacillati > Bacillota > Clostridia > Eubacteriales > Peptococcaceae > Desulforamulus > Desulforamulus ruminis. The sequence goes on along the minus strand of NC_015589.1, from coordinate 2,710,644 downwards.
GCCCGTTTCGGAGGCAAAACCGTAAAGAACGTTACGGCCTATGATATGGTAAAACTGTTTACCGGGGCAGAGGGTACCCTGGGCATTATTACTGAAATTACGGTAAAATTGATTCCTGCTCCGGAAGCCAAGAAGGCCATGCTGGCCACCTTCGACAATCTTTCCGATGCCGGCGATTCCGTTACCGAGATTGTTCGCAGCAAGGTCATTCCCGCTACCATGGAAATTATGGATCAGGTGACCATCCGCACGGTAGAAAACTTTGCCAAAGTGGGTCTGCCCACCGATGTGGAGGCGGTGCTGCTGATTGAAGTGGACGGCATTCCCGAAGTGGTTCAGCGGGAAGCGGATACCGTAATCAAGGTTATTGAGAAAAACAACGGTAAAATCAAAGTTGCCAAAGATGATCAAGAACGGGACGGACTGTGGGCAGCCCGTCGGGCGGCTCTGCCGGCCCTGGCCCAGGTAAAACCCACCACGGTGCTGGAAGACGCCACCGTACCCCGCAGCCGGTTAACCGATATGCTGGTAGCCCTGCAGCAAATCGCTAAAAAATACAATTTGCAAATCGGCACCTTCGGCCATGCCGGCGACGGCAACCTGCACCCCACCATCCTGACCGACGCCCGGGATACCGAAGAAATGAAAAGAGTTCACCAGGCGGTGGATGAAATCTTTAAAGTGGCCCTGGAACTGGGCGGTACCATCAGCGGCGAACACGGCATCGGGATGGCTAAGGCCAAGTACCTGCCCCTGGAGTTTGGCGAACAGGGTGTGGAAGTCATGCGCAAGATAAAAAGAGCCCTTGATCCGGAGAATCTTTTAAACCCTGGTAAAATGCTGAGCTAAGGAGGGAACCGGGATGTCCATTTATGATGGATTAAAAGAAATTGAAGAAGAACTGATGAAATGCATGAAATGCGGCAACTGCCAGGCCGTATGCCCTATTTATAAAGAAACCCGTGCCGAAGCCAGTGTAGCCCGGGGGAAGTTAAAGTTAGCTGAGGCCATTTTAAAGGGGGAAATCGGTTATACTCCGGGAATCGCCAAACGCTTTGATCTTTGCCTAACCTGTGAGGCCTGCAGTGCCAACTGTCCCTGTGGTGTAAAGGTGCATGAGGTGATCCTGGCGGCCCGGGCGGAACTGGCACGTCAAAAGGGTCTGCCCACAGCCAAAAAAGCAGCCTTTAATTTGCTGCGGCACCCCAAATTGTTTGATTTGGGACTGCGCGTGGGGGGAAAGTTTCAGGGCCTGGCCTTTAAGAGAAAGAAGAAGGGCATGAGTCCTAGGTTTCCCATTGGTTTGGAATCCCGCCGGGTGCTGCCGTCTTTGGCGGAAAAACCGCTAAAATCTCTGATTCCCGAGGAAAGCAAGGTGAAGCAGCCCCGCCGGAAGGTTGCCTTTTTCTCCGGCTGTGTAACCAATTACATTTATACCTCTGTGGGTCAAGCGGTGGTAGAAGTGTTAAACTACAACGATATTGACGTTGTTTTTCCCAAAGAGCAGCACTGCTGCGGAGCGCCGGCTTTAATTAACGGCGACGTGGAATGCGCCCGGGAAATGGCAAAGTCTCATGTGGACTTGTTCAGCAAGCTGGATGTAGAGGCCATTATTACCATTTGCGGCACCTGTGGCGAATCCTTTAAGGAAAAATACGGCCAATTGCTGGAAAAGGATCCCATTTATGCCGGAAAGGCAAAGGCGATTGCTCAAAAGACCTATGATATTTCCGAATATCTGGTGGACGTGTTAAAGGTTGATTTCTCCAAACTGGGGCCCGTTGACATGACCTTTACCTATCACGAGCCCTGTCACCTAGGCCGGGGTTTGGGCATCACCCGTCAACCCCTGGAGATTTTACAAAACATTCCCGGTCTCATTTATAAGCCCTTGAAAGCACCTAATCGCTGCTGCGGTGGTGCCGGTTCATTTAGTTTAACCAACTATCCAATGTCTTATCAAATTCTCGGCAAGAAACTGGAGGACATCCAAGGTACCGGCGCCGACACGGTGATTACCGGCTGCGGGTCCTGCCGGATGCAGCTTGAAGACGGTCTGGCCCAGGAAAAAATGGGTCAAAACGTAATGCACATCATTGAAGTGGTGCATAAAGCGTACCAAAATCGGCAACAAAAAAAGGACCCGGCTCAAAAAGCGGGTTAATCGAGCAAAGCCCATGATTCTTCAGCCGGAATCATGGGCTTTGCTTATCTTGTTTTACCGGCCGTTTGTTGTATGTAGTCCAATATTGGTTTGAAAAATTTTCCTTTTTATGGTAATATTTTAAAGCATTCTTACTGCGGATCTTTACTGTGGGAAATCAATAGAAGAGGGAAGAAAGATGACGCCGGGGGATTTTCATTTTAAAATGCCTGCGGAATGGTCCAGGCATGCCTGCACCTTTATGGAATGGCCGGTGCATGAAGAACAATGGCCGGATTGCTACCATGAAGCCAAGGGAGCCTTTGCCGAAGTGGCCAGGACCATTGCCTCCTTTGAGCCTGTAACCATGCTGGCCAATCCGGAGCAGGCCCGGGAGGCGGCCCGTCTTTGCGGACCCACGGTCCGTATTGTGTCAATAGAACATGATGACTCCTGGATGCGGGACAACGGTCCGACCTTTGTGGTGAATCTCAAGGGGGAGGTGGCCGGGGTTAACTGGATTTTTAATGCCTGGGGAGAAAAGTTCCGTCCCTGGGCCAAGGACGATCAGGTGGCTCCGGAGCTCTTAAAACAGTTAGGGCTGCCCTGTTTTAACGCACCCATTGTCCTGGAGGGCGGGTCCGTTCACGTGGACGGGGAAGGAACCCTGCTGACCACCGAAGAATGCCTGCTGAATAAAAACAGGAACCCTCATTTAAGTAAAGAGGAGATCGAAGAAGTATTAAGAAAGTTTCTGGGTATTGAAAAATTGATTTGGTTAAAAAAAGGATTGTATGGGGATGAAACGGACGGCCATGTGGACAATGTGGCTTGCTTTGCCGAACCGGGAGTGATTTTAGTCCATACCTGCTCCAACCGCAACGAGCCCAATTATGAAATATTAAAGGAAAACCTCGCTATCCTGGAAAAGTCCAGCGATGCCAAGGGAAGAAAGCTGGAAATCATTAAAATGGAATTACCTCCGGTCCAATATTTCGGAGGAGAACGTTTAACATTAAGTTATATTAATTTCTACTTTGTTAACGGGGGGATTGTACTGCCTGTCTTTGGGGGAGAGTGTGAAGAGACGGACCGGCAGGCCCTGCAGGTTTTACAGAAGACCCTTTGCAACCGGAAGGTGGTTACGGTGAATGGGCTGCCCATCGTTAAAGGCGGCGGGAATGTACACTGCATTACCCAGCAAATGCCCGGTCCTTAGCCATAAAGCTTGGAGGAGGATAAGCATGCGTAAAATCATGGTGGCCGCGACCCAAATGTGCTGTTCCCGGGATGCCGCCAAAAATATTGCAAAGGCGGAAGGGCTTGTCCGGAAAGCCGCTTCCCGGGGCGCCAGGATTATTTTGCTGCAGGAACTTTTTGAAACCCCTTATTTCTGCCAGAAAGAAAAGGCTGAATTTTATCAACTGGCCGCTGAAACAGGAGACAATAAAGCGGTCCGGCATTTTTGCAAAATTGCCGAAGAGCTGGAGGTAGTCCTGCCCATCAGCTTTTTTGAAAGAAAGAACCAGGCACGGTATAATTCCGTGGCCGTAATTGATGCCAGCGGCGAGGTGCTGGGGGTTTACCGAAAGACCCACATACCGGATGGTCCCGGGTATGAAGAGAAATACTATTTTAATCCGGGAGACACAGGATTTAAGGTCTGGTGCACCCGGTATGCCCGCATCGGAGTAGGCATCTGCTGGGATCAATGGTATCCCGAAGCAGCCCGGTGCATGGCTCTGATGGGAGCGGAACTATTGCTGTACCCAACGGCCATTGGTTCCGAGCCCCGGAATGAGGGCCTTGATTCTAAAAATCACTGGCAGCTTTGCATGCAGGGGCATGCGGCGGCAAACCTCATTCCGGTGATAGCATCCAACCGCACCGGTGTTGAAACCATGGAGGATTCCAGGATTACTTTTTATGGTTCTTCCTTTATCGCCAACCCGTTGGGCGAAAAGGTGGCGGAAGCGGATCGCACCTCGGAAACCGTCCTGGTGGCTGAATTTGACTTGGAGAAAATTGACGCCCAAAGGGCCGAGTGGGGGATCTTTCGTGACAGAAGGCCTGAAATGTACAAAGCGATTTTAACTTCCGATGGAATTGTATAATCACTAGGCCAGCCGTTAGTTAAATTGCACCCCGGGGGTGCTTTTTTGTTTTGACACACAATTTACGATATGGTTGATAAATCAAAAATTTAAGGATGGTGTTGATTACCACATTTGGCGGAAGCCCGTTTGCTGTGCTGGGCTATTGCCAACATCATGTGCTGCTGGAGAATGGAAAAGGGGGACGAAGGGAGGCACTCCGGCAAATCCTTGGATTAGGTATGCCGTTCGTTTTGAGCGCAACCTGCAAAAAATAAATTTTTTTGCAGGATTGCAGATTTGGAATTTCTCTGTTATTATACGTTTTTAACCCTTTTACTCAGCCGATAAATTTCTCATGATTTGTGCTGTGCCGTGCAGGAGGACATCTTGTCCCGTCGAATCTTTTACGTTGCTTTATTGCCGATGCGGCCAGGGAAAAAATTTACCCGGGAAGCTTAAGGAGAGATCAGAAATAGAGGCGGGCTGGTTATTTCGGGGGTGTTATAGCTAATATAAAGGTCCGGCAATGATGTCGGCCTGGAAGGAGAAGGAAAAGAATGCCGGAGCAGGAGAGCAATCCATTACCCGGGGTATCCATGAATGAACAGAAGTTTAATAGGGGCCTTAAATCCAGGCATTTGCAGTTAATTGCCCTGGGGGGAATCATAGGAAGCGGCTATTTTCTTGGCACGGGTTATGTCATTGATTCGGCAGGGCCCGCCGCCTGTCTGGCTTATCTGCTGGGAGGTTTGATTGTTTTTTGTGTTATGCTGTGTATGGGCGAACTGGCTGTGGCCATCCCCATCTCCAGTTCCTTTGTAACCTACGCCAATGATTTTATTTCCCCGGCCTGGGCCTGCGGCATGGGCTGGTCTTACTGGCTTACCTGGGTATTTTATGTGCCGGCCGAAATGATTGCCGCGGGAATTATCATGAATCACTTCTTTCCGGCCGTCGGGACCATCTGGTGGGCCATCGGGTTTGGGTTGATCATTACCATTATCAATCTATCCTATGTGGGAACCTTTGGGGAATTGGAATTTTGGCTGGCCATTATCAAGATTTTTGCCATTATTATGTTTGTTATCCTAGCCATTCTGGTTTTCTCAGGCCTGCTGGGCAAGGAAGGATTTATGGGAACCTCCATCCTGCTGGGAGAAGGAGGCTTTACGCCCAAGGGTTCCTGGGCCGTCCTGCTGACTATGGTCATTATTCTGGTCAACTTTCAGGGTTCGGAAATTATCGGCCTGGCTGCCGGCGAAAGCAAGGAGCCGGAAAAAACCATTCCGGCGGCCGTTAAAAATGTTACCTGGCGCATTATTGCTCTCTATGTGATTCCGGTCTTTTTATTGGTTACCATCTTTCCCTGGGGCAAAGCCGGCCTGGAGGAAAGTGTATTTGCCGCGGCTCTCAATTTGTATGGTTTTAAATGGGCCGGCGGATTGTTCTCCTTTGTGGTGCTGACGGCGGCCATATCCTGTTCCAATTCCGGCCTTTACGGTTGTACCCGGGCGGTTTATGCTCTGGCCCGGGAAGGCATGGCCCCGGGTTGGCTGGGCAAGCTCAACCGCAACGGGGTTCCGCAAAACGCCACATTTTTATCCATTGCCGGGTGTTGGATTTGCGTAATGGCTTATACTTTAGACTCCAGTCAGACCATTTTTACCATTCTGCTGGCTTTATCGGGATTTTCCGGGGCCATTGCCTGGATTTCCATCTGTTGGTCCCAGCTTAATTTCCGCCGCAAGCTGCGGCGGGAAGGTTTTGATGCGGGACAGTTGAAGTTCCGCACCCCGCTGTTTCCCTATCTGACTCACTTTGCCATCTGGATACAGGTGGCCTGCCTGGGGGTTATTGCTTTTAATGAGGACCTGAGAATTTCCCTTTATATTGGCCTGCCCCTGTTGATCCTGCCCATGATCTGGTATAAGCTCTGGGGATATAAATTAAAACCGGCGGAAGTAAACCGGGTAAAATATGAAGACCTGTTTCGGGTGTACGGAAAGGATACCATATAATACCATTTTTGCAGTTTGTCAACGATGAAAAAATTTTTAATAACCAAGGCCCTCTCCTTCGAGAGGGCCTTGGTGTATATTTTAGGTTAAAAGATATTCCTGTACCGCGTCGCCAATTTGTTCTTTGTTGACAACCTTTTGGTGCAGTACCGGGCGCTGCTCCAGACCATGCAGTCCTCCCGGGATGGGCCAGCCGGTGTAGGAGGATAAATCCTGCAATAAGGCAAATTCACCTTTACCTTCCAGCGTTTCTTCACCCAGCAGGGCTTTGGCCACGCTGCCGTTGAACTTAAAGGGGCTGGCGGTGGAAGCAACCACGGTGTAGGTAGCGTCACCGGTTTCCCGGCGGTATTTTTCCAGCACGTTAACCGCTACGGCGGTGTGGGTGTCCAGCAGGTAGTTCTGCCGCTCCCAGACTTCTTTAATGGTGGCCAGGGTTTCCCCGTCGTCCGCCGAGCCGGACCAGAACAGAGCTTTCACTTTATTCCGGGTTTTTGCATCCACGGTATAGGAACCTTTGGTTTTTAATTCAGACATCCAGGCGTTAATTTGCTCTGCCTTGCGGTCGGTCAGCAGGTAGAGCAGCCGTTCCAGGTTGCTGGAGATAAGAATGTCCATGGAGGGAGACAGGGTCTTCAAAAACTCCCGGTTGCGGTCGTAGGTTCCGGTGTTAATGAAATCCGTCAGCACGTTATTGGCATTGGCCGCGCAGATAAGACGGTGGATGGGCAGACCCATGGACCGGGCGTAAAAACCGGCTAAAATATTGCCAAAGTTGCCGGTGGGAACCGCAAAGTTAATCTTTTCACCGGATTTAATGGTACCTTCTTTCACTAAATCCGCATAGGCCGAAAAATAGTAAACAATTTGAGGGACCAGGCGGCCCCAGTTAATGGAGTTGGCGGAGGAGAGATTAAAGCCCCGGTCATTAAATCGGGCCTTTAAAGCGCAGTCGCCAAAGACCTGCTTAACTCCGCTCTGGGCATCATCAAAATTTCCCCTTACCGCCACCACATGGACGTTGCCGCCGATTTGGGTCACCATCTGCCTTTTTTGCACTGCGCTAACCCCTTGTTCCGGGAAAAAGACCACAATGCTGGTCCCGGGCACATCGGCGAATCCTTCCAGAGCCGCCTTTCCCGTATCTCCGGAAGTGGCCACCAGTATCACGATATGGGTTTTTTCGCCGGTTTTCTCCAGCGCCTTAACCAAAAACCGGGGGAGGATCTGCAGGGCCATATCCTTAAAGGCGCAGGTGGGGCCGTGCCACAGTTCTAAAATCGAGGTATCGCCGGTGAGTTTTTTTATCGGAGCCACCTCGGGACTGTCAAACTTGCTGCCGCCGTAGGCAGCCTCCACGCACTGGGACAGCTCCTCGGCAGTATAGTCCGTCAGAAATTCCTTTAATATGAAAGTGGCTCGCTGACCGTAGGAAAGGGAGGACATCCTGTCAATGGCTTCCGGGCTAAAGGTTACCGGGGAAGTGGGGACAAAAAGACCTCCGTCAGGGGCAATGCCCAGCTTTATGGCTTCAGCGGAAGAAAGGACGGGACTGTTTCCGCGGGTGCTTTCGTACTTCATGAACAGGCCTCCTAAATCGTTATAAATAATGTCAATGCCTACATTAAACAATATTTTTCGATCTTCGTAAAGCAATTCCCTTTATTCCGGCCATAAATGAACTGTATACATGGTTCTTTCCTCTGTGAACTTAGGCTCCGGCCGGCGAGTCCGGTATCGCCGTAAAGGTACCGTCATACCCGTAATAAGCCATAAGGCCGTTTAGAATAGAAAGGGCGGCTTTTTCCGTGAAGTCCTCGGCCAGAATCCTTTTTAAATCTTCTGAGTTGCTTAGATAAGCAATCTCGACAATAACCGAAGGAAGCGGCAAAGCATGGTTCTTGGATAGAAATTCTCCGGTATTATTGTCATTTATCATATACATATTGCCCGGGATGCATCCCCGGTTTTGGGTCGCTAGATCTCCGACCAGGCTGCTGTGGATGCCTTCAGCCAGTTTTTTGCTCAAGGCATTATCGGCAAAATAATAGGTTTCCGTACCGTGTAAAGTCTCCGCCCTACCGGGAGGAGCGTTGTTGTAGTGAAGATTAATGATGGCGCCGCCCACCGAATAGGCAAAAGCTTTGCGCTCTTTAAGTTCCAGTTTTGTGTCGGTTTGGCGCGTTAAATAAATCTTTAGTTTGTTATCCTTGGTATGGTTGGCGATGGCTTCTATTTTTTTAGCCAATGCCAGGGTCAGATCCTTCTCTTTGGTCTCTCCATTTTCCGCTCCATTGTCCTGGCCGCCGTGAGCAGGATCAACGACAATAATTTGATCGTATACCTCCCAAGGATGCTTGGCCGCAAAATAAATATTTTCCGAGTCCTCGGAGGAAGCAAAAGCGGCAATTTGTTTCTCCTGCACGGTGAGAAGAACTTTTCCCCCTTTATTTTCAAGGGATACGGAATCAATGAGGCCTTGATGAATGGTAAAGCTTCCGGGAGTACAGGTTCCCTCCACAGCAAAAGTATATTTTTTCCCCAGATAATCATCCATTTGCTGCACATCCCCGGCAGACTTCACTTTTTCTGTTTTTTTAACAACAATCCGCTTATGAATCTCATCATAATAAATGGGAGTATCTATTTTCTTGCCCGCTTCGGATACCGTCCGGTTCAACAGGCTGATATCAACAAGGGAGCCGGCTTTTGCTTCCTTTGCTCCACCCAGAGGGTTGGTGAGAAAGAGGACCCCCAGTACAACCGCAATCACCGGAAGGATCAGGGAGCAACGTTTTTTGCCCTGATGATTTTGGAATTTGGATATCATGGTCATTCTCCTTTGCATATCTTTAAAAGATTTTCCCGCACTTACCTGGACCACCGCCGCCTTACCGGCGGCAAAGGTGGCAATGACTTTAATAATGGCCATGCCGTAAGCGGAATAGCGGGCTGGGTCCAGCCTTTTTAATACGTCTGCATCGCAGGCCGATTCACAATCACATTCCATTTTATAAAAGGCGTACCATAACAGGGGATTAAACCAATGGACGGACCGTAAAAGGGAAACCAGCCAGGTGACATATAAATCCTTGCGCTTATAATGCATTAATTCGTGCATAAAAACATACTGCAGCTCATCATCAGAAAGTTTGCTGTCCATATCCCGGGGAAGAATCAGTTTGGGGGCGGTAATTGAAAAAAATGACGGTGTACGCGCCCGGTTATCTTGAATGATTTGAATGTTTTCCCTGATGTGGAGCTTTGCTTTGGTTTCACTAAAAATTTTTTGTAAACGGAGGCTGACGCAGGGAGAGCAGCGTTTAAGATGGCGGTTAAAGCGGACCCAGGAAAAAATCAACAAACCAATCATGAAGATGAACCCAAGGAGCCATATCCCCCCTAAAACCGTTACAAGGGACAGGCTGTTTTCCGGCCCTAAGCTGGGCATCCGGCCGCCGGGTGGGTTTGGCTGCGGAGGTTCCGGGGAAGTTCCGGGTTCAGTGTTCTTCCAGTCATGCGGTCCTACAATCTCATACAGCTTTTTTTCTCCGGGTTCGTTTCCTACGAAGCCCTGGCTTTGTTCAGCGGCATATGTAAAAAGATTAAAGACACTGAAGGAGCTTTCAATATTGAAAGGCATCATCAGTCTGCAAAGAAGTAAAAACCAGATCAGATAAGCAAGGCGGGGATTCAGGCGTGAGCCCATCAGCTTTTTAAATAAGAGGATGCCCAGGGCCACCAGTGTCCCCATGAAGGATGTCTTGACAATCCACATCAGCAATAATTGAAGCAAAGCCGCCCCTCCTACCTTTTACTGTTTTCCAAAATTTTTATCAGTTCTGCCACCTCTTCCCGGGAAAGCTCCTTCTCCTGGACAAAGTTCAGCATAAAATGGCGGATGGAACCCTGATATAATTTATTTAAAAAGGTGTCTGTTTCCCTGTCCAGGTACTCCTTTTCTTCAATCAGCACGTGATAAACATAGGCATTTCCGTTGGCTGTATGGCCAATCACCCCTTTGTCCAATAAACGCCGGATCAGGGTTTTGATGGTTTTAGGCTTCCAGTCTTTGGTCTCTTGCAAGGTTTTTATAACCTCCGCCGCTTTGATGGGGGCTTTGTCCCAGAGGATGCGCATAACTTCCCATTCCGCATTGGATATTTGAGGAATATCCTTCATCCGTCTAACCTCCTTGATTAATACGCCTACAATTGTAAGCAATAAAAGATTACAATTGTAGGCGTATTTTGTCAAGGGTTTTTTGCTTAATTTTAGTCCATGCCCCTCATGTTGCCAGAACTGAAAATTATCGACAGAATGGCCAACAAGTCCCTTTTATTGCAAGGGAATGGAGGGGCTGCCGTAGAATTGTTTTTTAAAGAGAGGTTTTTCTGTTTTAAAAGAATTTTGGTTTATAAGGAGATGCCCATGGGCCTTCGATTTATCATTGGCAGGGCGGGCAGTGGAAAAAGCACCGCCTGCCTGGAGGAAATAAAAAAGGAAATTTTCCGTTCCCAAGAGGGTTCCTCCTTGATTTTGCTGGTTCCGGAACAAGCAACCTTCCAGAATGAGTATCGGCTGGCGGCGGACCCGGAACTGGGCGGGACCGTGCGGGTTCAGGTGCTGAGCTTTCGCCGTCTGGCTTACCGGGTGCTCCAGGAGGCGGGAGGAGCCGTGCGGGCCCATATTGGCGAACTGGGCAAAAGAATGGCCCTGCGGCGCATTCTGGAACAGCGCCGGTCCGAATTAAAAATATTTCACCGGGCGGCCAAACAGCCGGGATTTGCCGACAGCCTGGCGGGGATGCTGGGAGAATTAAAACTTTACCGGGTGCAGCCTGCGGATTTAAAAAAGAGCGGGGAGAAACTGGTGCAAGAGCCGGCGGCCGGCGGCCTGCCGGACAAGCTCCATGATTTGAACCTGCTTTATGGTGACCTGGAGGAGTTTCTGGAAGGACGGTTTACGGACCCCAATGACTATCTGAACCTGCTGGCGGAACGGCTGGAGCGTTCTTTGTTGCTCCGGGAAGCGGAGCTATACATCGACGGTTTTACGGGTTTTACTCCTCAGGAATTTTACGTTATACAAAAAATGCTGCCCCTGGCCAAAAGGCTAACCGTTGCCCTTTGCTTTGATCCGGCTTTGTTATCCGGCGGATATGCCGAGGCAGACGTCTTTCATCCCACGCTGGAGACGTACCATACCCTGCGGGAAATGGCCGAATCCCTGCGGGTTCCGGTAGAGCCGGTAATCGCCTTTAGCCAGGAAATCCCGGCCCGGTTTATGGATAATCGGGCGGTGGCTCACCTGGAACGCAGCTTTTTCTCCAGGCCCGCCGCCGGTCTGCCGGAAGAAAAGGGGGTAAAACTGGCGGCCTGCGCCAACCGCCGGGCCGAGGTGGAAGCGGCCGCCAGGGAACTGACGCGTCTAGCCCGGGACCAGGGGCTGCGCTGGCGGGATATGGTGGTCATGGTCCGGGATCTGCAGGCATACCATCACTTGGTTAGTACCATTTTTCAGGATTATGGCATCCCCTTTTTTATCGACCAAAAGAGAACCGTGGATCACCATCCCCTGGTGGAACTTATCCGCAGCGCGCTGGAAGTGGTCTTGCAAAACTGGGCTTATGACCCGGTTTTCCGGTATCTGAAAACAGACTTGGTACCGGTGGGGCGGGATGAAGTGGATCGACTGGAGAACTATGTTCTGGCCCACGGAATCCGGGGTTCCCGCTGGACGGACGACCGCCCGTGGACCTATTGCCGGCGCTATACCCTGGGAGAAGACCGGGAACCCGGCGAACAGGAACGCATTGAATTGGAGCGCATCAATCAAATTCGTTCCGCCGCTGCCGGTCACTTAAAAGAGTTTGCCCGGGCCATGGCCAAAGCCGGTGCGGTTCGGGAGATGACCACCGCCCTTTTTGAACTGCTGGACAGGCTTGATATTGCCGGACAGTTGGAGCAATGGGCCGGGGAAGCGGAGGAAAAGGGCCGGCTGACCGAGGCCAAGGAACATGCCCAGATTTGGAACAATGTGGTGCAACTGTTGGATGAAATAGTGGAGACCCTGGGGGAAGAAACTTTGACCCTGGAGGAATACGACCGGATACTGGATACCGGTTTGGAAAGTTTAAAATTAGGAATTATTCCTCCGGGACTGGATCAGGTGGTGGTGGGGACCCTACAGCGTTCCCGCAATCCCGATGTAAAGGCCGCCTTGGTGCTGGGAGTGAATGACGGGGTACTGCCGGCCCGGACGGTGGAAGAGGGATTGTTGTCGGATCTGGAGCGGGAGCAACTGCAAGAGCTGGGAATTCGCCTGGCTCCGGGCTCCCGGCGCAAACTGCTGGATGAGCAATACCTGGTGTATATCGCCCTGACCCGGGCCAGCCAGTGCCTCTGGATCAGCTATCCCCAGGCGGATGACGAGGGGAAAGGGCTGCATCCCTCCTGGGTCATTCACCGGATGAAGGAACTGCTGCCCAACCTGAAGGAACTTTCCGTTCCCGTAGAACCCCCGCACCCGGAGGGGGAGATGGACTTCATTGCCTCCCCGGGCCGCAGTTTATCCTATCTGGCGTCCATGCTCCGGGAGATGAAGGCCGGAAAGACGGTGGACTCTCTCTGGCTGGATGTCTATTCCTGGTTTACCCGGCAGGAGGAGTGGAGGAGCCGGTGCCTAAGGGTGCTGGCCGGGCTGGACCATGTAAACCAAGAGGCCCCTTTGCCGGGCAATCTTGGACGGAGGTTGTATGGCAGCCGCCTGAAAGCCAGCGTATCACGGCTGGAGAAATTTGCTGCCTGCCCCTTTGCCCACTTTCTTTCCCACGGTTTAAAGCTGAAGGAGCGGGGTTTGTTCAGGCTGGCGGCTCCGGATTTGGGACAGTTTTTTCATGAAGCCCTGAGGATGTTTGCGGAACGGGTTCAGGACCGGTCCCTGGATTGGGCGCAACTGACCGGGGAACAGGCCGCAGCCATGACCGAAGAGATTGTCCGTGAACTGGCTCCCCGGCTGCAGAATGAAATTCTGCTTAGTTCAGCACGGCACCGTTATTTTATTAACAAGTTAAAAAGGATTGTCCACCGGGCGGTTCTTACGCTGATGGAACATGCCAGAAGGGGCGGTTTCCGGCCGGTGGCCATGGAAATGGGTTTTGGAGACTACGGTCCTTTACCGTCCCTGGACCTGGACCTGGGAAAGGACTGCCAGATGGAAATGTCCGGCCGTATCGACCGGATTGATGCCGCCCGGGAGGGGGATCGCCTGTACCTGCGGGTAATCGATTACAAATCCGGGGAGACGGACTTAAAAATTGCCGACATCTTCCAGGGCTTAAAACTGCAACTGCTTACCTATCTGGATGTGGCCCTGCGTTCTTCGGAACTGCTGGTGCGGCAGCCGGCTCTTCCGGCGGGAATGATGTATTTTGCCGTCCGGGATCCTTTGGTTTCCAGCCCGGGGCCCCTTCCGGCGGAGCAGGCGGACAAAAACCTGCTCAAGCAGTTAAAAATGAAGGGACTGCTGCTGGCGGATCCCCTGGTCATCGCCCAGATGGACAACCAGATTAAAGGCTACTCCGAGCTGCTGCCGGTGGCCTTGAATAAAGAAGGACAATTTTATGGGAACTCCAGGGTCATCACTTTGGAACAGTTTGCAGGATTAAGGCAGTACCTGCTGGCAAAGCTCAGGGAGATTGGCCGGCAAATGGTGGCGGGGCAGGTGCAGATCAGTCCTTATCAGAAGGGCGGGGAAAAATCCTGCCGCTTCTGCCCCTTTCGGGCTGTGTGCCAGTTCGATCCCGCTCTGGAGGAGAATTTCTTTCGTTTGTTTACGGATCCGGAGGATGAAATCCTCTGGCCCTTTATAACCGGCGGTTCAGGAGGTGATTCTGCTGAGTGAGAAAAAATGGACCCAGGAACAAATGGCAGCCATCACCACCCGGGGGGAAAACCTGCTGGTGGCGGCAGCCGCCGGAGCCGGCAAGACGGCGGTGCTGGTAGAAAGGATTCTGCGCCTGCTCACCGATCCCCGGCAGCCGGTGGAAGTGGATCGTCTGCTGGTGGTTACCTTTACCAATGCCGCTGCGGCTGAAATGCGGGAGCGTATTGGCAGGGCTCTCACCGAACAATTGAATGAAAATCCCCAGGCAAAGCATTTGGCCCGTCAGGTGGCCCTGCTGAACCGGGCTTCCATCACCACTTTGCACTCCTTTTGCCTGGATCTGCTGCGCCGGTATTTCTATCAATTGGATCTGGACCCGGCCTTTCGCATTGCCGACGAAGTGGAAGCGGAACTTTTGCGGCTGGAAGTTTTGGAGGAACTCTTTGAACAACATTATGCCGGAGAGGACAACGGCGGTTTTACCCGTCTGGTGGATGCCTACGGAGGGCAGAAAGACGATGCCCGGCTGCAGGATCTGGTGCTGGAACTCTATCGTTTTTCCACCAGTCATCCCTGGCCCCGGTCCTGGCTGGCAGGCCTGGCGGATCCCTTTGAACTGCCGGAAGCCCCGGAGGAGATCGAAAAACTATCCTGGATTAAGCAAATCAAGGATCATATCGCCGAGGAAGTCTCCAGGGTTCTGGCCCTGCTGGAACAGGCGGTTTATTTGGCCCGGCGGCCCGGCGGCCCGGAACCTTATATCGGGACCCTGGAAGAAGACATGGTCCTGGTCCGGGAGTTAAGGGACCGGTGCGGCGGCAGTTGGCAGGAAATGTACAAAAGTTTTTCTTCCGTGCAGTGGGGCCGGCTCAAGGCCTGCCGGGGTGAGTACGATGAAGGATTGAAAGACCGGGTGCAGGGCCTGAGAAACCGAGCCAAAGAAAAGATGAAAGCCCTGCTGGACACCTATTTTTGCGCAGAACCGGCCGAACTTTTCCGGGATCTTGGGACCCTGGTTCCCCTGATCCGGAAACTGTCCTCCCTGACCATTGAATTTACGGAAGCCTACCGGCAGCGGAAGAAGGCCCGGGGACTGGTGGATTTTGGCGATTTGGAACATTACAGCCTGTCTTTGCTGCTGGACGAGAGCAGCCAACCGGGCCGGCTAATTCCTTCCCGGACAGCTCTGGAACTGAGAGAAGCTTATGCAGAGGTGCTGGTAGACGAATATCAGGATATTAACGAGGTTCAGGAGACCCTTTTGCAACTGGTGGCTAAACCCAACAACCGGTTTATGGTGGGGGATGTAAAGCAAAGCATTTATGGTTTTCGTCTGGCGGAACCGGGCTTGTTTTTAGAAAAATATCACCGCTATGCAGCGTCTTCCGAAAATGGCTGCCGGATTCTTTTAAGCCAAAATTTTAGAAGCCGGTCCGGCGTCATTGACGGGGTTAATTTTGTCTTCCGGCAGATTATGACCCGGGAAACCGGAGATGTGGATTATGACAGCGCGGCGGAATTGAAATACGGAGCCCATTATCCGGCTGCCGAAGATGAGCCCCTTGGACAAGAGGCGGTGGAACTGCACCTGATTAACCGAGAAGAGAAAGAGGAAGAAGTTCTTCCACCGGCTTCCGGCGGAGAAGGGGAAAGTATCAATGGCGCTGAAGAGCCGGAGCTGGACAGTGATCAGGCGGAGGCCAGGCTGGCGGGAAAGAGAATTCTGGAACTGATCCAGGGCGGCGCAGGGGCGGGTCCCTGCCGGGTCTGGGATAAAAATACCGGCACTTACCGACCCATCCGTTTCAAGGACATGGTGATCCTGCTGCGGGCCACCGCCGGACGGGCCAATACCTTCTTAGAGGAACTAAGGGGCCTGGGCATTCCCACCTATGCGGAACTGGGGACCGGATACTTTGAGGCCATTGAGGTGGAAACCTTTTTATCCCTTTTAAGAATTATTGACAATCCCCGGCAGGATGTTCCCCTGGCGGCGGTGCTGAGATCACCCATAGTGGGACTGAAGGCCGTTGATCTGGCCAGGATCAGCCTGTGCGCCGGGGAGGGCGATTTTTATGACCGGCTGCAGCGGGCGGCCCGGGAAGATCTGGGAGCCCTTGCTCAAACGTTGTCCGATTTTTTGGTACAGTTGGAAAAATGGCGTTCCTGGGCCCGCAGAGGGTCCCTGGCGGACCTGATCTGGAGGCTTTATGGGGAAACCGGGTATTACGA
Source organism: Desulforamulus ruminis DSM 2154 (assembly GCF_000215085.1). Taxonomy (NCBI): domain Bacteria; kingdom Bacillati; phylum Bacillota; class Clostridia; order Eubacteriales; family Peptococcaceae; genus Desulforamulus; species Desulforamulus ruminis. The sequence continues at coordinate 2,694,268 of NC_015589.1, read as the reverse complement.
TTATGTGGGCGGCATGGTGGGAGGCAGCCAGCGGCAGGCCAATTTGCGGATTTTGTACCACCGGGCCAGGCAATATGAGTCCACTTCCTTCCGGGGGCTTTTCAAATTCCTGCGTTTTGTGGAGCGAATCAGGGCCACCGGAAGCGATCTGGGTTCTGCCAGAACCCTGGGGGAAAATGAGGACGTGGTCCGCATCATGAGCATCCACAAAAGCAAGGGACTGGAATTCCCGGTGGTTTTTGTGGCCGGATTGGGCCGGCAGTTTAACCTTACCGGTTTAAATAAAGAGATGCTAATGCATAAATCCCTGGGCCTGGGACCCCAGATCATCAACTTGGAAACCCGGGTCAGCTACCCCAGCCTGCCCAAATTAATGATGAAGGAACGGTTAAAAAGGGAAGCCCTGGCGGAAGAAATGAGGGTGCTGTATGTAGCCCTGACCCGGGCCAGAGAAAGATTGGTACTGCTGGGGTCGGTAAAAAATCTGGGCCGTTCCCTGGAACACTGGTGCGGCGCAGTGGGTCAAGGGGGATGGCAACTGCCCGAGGCGGAGCTCCTGCAGGCTAAGACCTTTCTGGACTGGATCATTCCTGCGGTAGCCCGGCACCGGGAAGGCAGGGTTCTGCTGCAGCGGGCGGAGACAGAGGCTCTCCCCCCGGCTGTGGTGGCGGAGGACCGCTCCAAGTGGAGGATTGCCCTGTGGAAGCGGACGGAACTCCAGGACCAAGCCAGGGAAAGTAACTCCCAGGCAGAGTCTCTATTGGAAAAAGTGCGCTGTCTGGAACCTCTGGAGGATGCAGGACAGCGGGAGGAAGTAAGCAAAAGGTTAGGATGGCGTTATCCCCGGGCGGAAGTGGCGGCAAAAGCCGCCAAGGTGACGGTTACCGAAATCAAACGGAGATTTGATTCCCTGGACCATTTGGAAGAAAACTTTGAAACAGTGATTCCCAGGCTGGCCCGACGGCCGAAATTTTTACAGCAGGACCGGGGGCTGACCGGGGCCGAAAAGGGAACCATCCTGCACACGGTGATGCAGCATGTGGATCTCCGGGAAACTCCGGACCCGTTAAAAATCAGCGTTTTGCTGCAGGATCTGGTAGACAGGGAAATTTTGCTTCCGGAACAGGCCGCAACCGTTGATCCCCAAAGCATTGTACGCTTTTTCCAAAGCCCCCTGGGCCAGCGGGTTCTCCGGGCTAAAGGAGTTAGCCGGGAACTGCCTTTTACCTTAACGGTGCCGGCAGGGGAAATCTATCCCGATTTGCCGCCCCAGGGAGAACAGGCAGAGGTGGTGCTGGTGCAGGGGATTATTGACTGTTTGGTGGATGAAGGGGATGGCTTTTTATTGGTGGACTATAAATCGGACGCAGTTCGCCCGGGACAGCCTCCGGTAGCGGAACGGTACCGCGGGCAGATCAATTTGTACAGCAGGGCGGTGGAGAAAATTTTGCAGAGACCGGTGAGGGAAAGGGTTATTTATTTGTTTGACACCGGTGAAACGGTTTGGCTGTAAGTCTTGGGGGTAATTTTTGGGGGTCTAGTTGTTAGTCTTAGGGGTAATTCTTTGAGGTCCTGTTGTTAGCCTTAGGAGTATTTCGTTTGGATCCTGTTGTTGGTAGGTACTTGCAGGATCCAAAAGAAATGCGGCATTAGGCCAACAACAGGACCCAAAGAAAGGCAGTATGAGTCTAGACTATTCCGGCCAGGAGGCTTGGGGGGATTTGGTGAATTTTACTTCCCAGAACACCCTCATTTTCAGAGTGTCGTCCTTCTCAATATTACCGGACAGTTTTTTATTGGAGACCATCACGTCAAAGACACTGTTGACATAGGAATCGAACAACAGCTTGCCGGCTTCTTCCTTGCTGAAGGCAATGGGCAGACGGATGCCGTTCTGCCATTTTACCAGCAGAAAATACATGTCCAGTTCGGGATCATAGGCCCAGTTGGTGAAGTATTCACCGTCAGCCCTTTCCAAGGGTTCCGTCCAGGCCGGATGGACCAGAACCATGGTGGTCCGGGCCATATCATTGCCGTTTTCATCTTCATATTGCAAGTCCGCCCAGGCGCCAAAATCCGGGCTGTAGGCTGTGGCTCCGTATTCTTTAATAATATCCAGTTGTGACTGTTGCATTTTGAATTCCTCCTAAAAAATAAGCTTTATCCAAATTCACCCTGTGCCCATTATTCCCTGCTTAAAAAAATTCAATCTGCCGGTACTTGTTTTTTATCTGATCTTCCAGGCGAACCTTTAAATCAGGACGTCCTTCGCGCAGCCATAAGTTATAGCCCTGGGATTGCTCAATGCTTTCCCTGCTTTTTCCTGCCGTCATGCCCAGGTAGAAGCCGTCCAGGCGCCAGATGTACAGGAAGATTTTATCCGAAGAAGGACTTACCTGAACCTTGGCAATGCACCACTGATTCCTGTGCCACCAGTAAATGTAGCGTTGGTCGATATCCTGGGTAATCAAGGGCCGGACCCCCAAAGTAATCATATCTTTTCCAAATTCGCCAAACCTATGAAATTATCCTTTTTACAAAGCATCATTGTTTTTAAATAAGGGTTTATTGCATTTTTCTTACGAGGCAGGTTATGTTAGGAAACAGGGAGAATAAAAGCTTTTAAATCATAAAGCAGGAGGCTATGCCATGGGAATAAAGGATAAAGACTGGGGTGTTAACGTAGACCACCTTCCGGATTTCTGGGTGGATCCGGAAAAATTGTCTGTAATTCAGGATCTTATGTTTTCCGGGATCAATGTCATGCTGACGGGAGATCCCGGAACCGGCAAGACAGAGCTGACCAAGAGGCTGGCCCAGGCTCACGGACTGCCTTTTCACCGGGTCAATGTAGGGGCTATCCGGACACCCCGGGATTGGTTCGGCCACTGGGAGTTCATTGCCGGACAGACGGTTTTTATCCAGTCGGAACTCGTTGCCGCCATTCAAAGACCGGGGCTGGTGGCACTGGATGAATTCAACCGGGTAACCCCGGACATCCATAATTCCATCTACACCATTTTGGATCATAACCGGGAAGTCTATATTGAAGAAACCAAACAACATATTGCCGTTCATCCCCGGTGCATTTTCATCTCTACCGAGAACCGGGGGCGCAGCCATACCGGAACCTTTATGGAAGATACCGCAGTGGATGACCGTTTTGAATCCATCCGGTTGGAACTGCCTCCGGTGGAGGTCATGGCCGGACTGCTGGAGAAGGTTTACCAAGCGGACGGAGATCAGGCTCTGCTGTTAGCCAGAATCACTCATAAATTAAATGCCCTATTCCATGAGGAGAGCTTGAGCCGGCCCACCGGTTTCCGGCCGGCCATTTCCGCCTGCGCTTTATTAAGGCGGGGGCAGCCTTTAAAAACAGCCTTAAAATATACCTTCGTCAACCGTTTCTCCCCGGAGGGAGGCGTGGACAGCGAACAAACCACCGTGCTCCAGGTAATTCAGGCTTACCTGCCCTCCGGTAAATAAAGGGAAGTCTAAGAATAGAATATCCCCGAAAAGGTTAAAAAAGCTTATTTGAATGGAGGTGAGTTTGTTGACTGCAGTGAATCCAACAGAAGGCTGGAAAACAAAAAGTCTTTCGGATTTTTGGCTCTCCGGCCGGGGATTGGAAGGCGACGGGGCGAATCACGGGAATTGCGCTCTTTTCAGTCACCGGCTGTTGGCCTCGGAGGATATGGATGCCCAGGCTATGGTCATGACCGCTATTCTGGGAGCGGTTTCCAGGGTGGTGGATATCGTTCACGGCCGGAATAAATTTACCGTTCATTTCTCTTCCAAAGAGACCCGGACGGATTTTGCCAGAAAGCAAATCGCTCTCAGCGCCGAACCCCTGATGGACCCGCCTCCTTGTTATTTATTGCCGGATATTGTGGATGTTTTAACCGGCATGGCTCTGCACCAAGCGGCCCATGCCCAGTTCAGCAGTCCGGAATTCTATACCGAAATGCCGGGAAATCCTTTCATGGCCGTCATACGCAAGGTGGTAGAGGAGGTTTTTGTGGAGCATTTAACCTCTCTTTATTATCCCGGCTACAGGGGATATTTCTGGAAGTACCGCCGGTACGAATTTGATCTTGATCTGGAGAAATGGGCCCACAAACCCCGTAAGAATTTAATGGAGAACGAGTTAAATCTGCGTGCCACCGAATTTTTGCTGGCTCTGAGATCCACCCGGGACTATAAACCCTCGGTGGCCAGGGTTCAACAGGTGGTAGACCTGGTAAAAAAGGCGGTTTTAATCGACAATCCGGATCGTTTAAAAAGATTAAGCACCCGCAACCTAGCCAAAAGGGCCTATAATGAACTGTTCGGGAACATGATCCAGCATGATATTGCTTATTCTCTCCCCAGCTCACTGCTGGATTACCAGAATCGGGGCGACTACCAGGCAGAAACAGGAAGTGCCGGTGCCAAAGATAGAACCAACATTCCCAGTGATTTGCAAAACTTGATCCAAAATATGCGCCAGGAACAGCTTCAGGTGGCCAATATGGCGGAAATTATGGAAGCAGGTCTGGATCCCGATTATCCCCCGCCACCGCCTCCCATGGTGGTGTTTCGGAGGCCAGTGATGGATGAAGGGGCCGCAGAACGCTACGAAAAGGCCAGAACCACCGTGAAGCCCTTTATTATCCGGTTAAGAAACCGATTGTCTTGGGCCAATACCCGTCAGGTCATTCACCAATACCACCTGCCCAGCGGGGAACTGGACGAGGACGCCCTTTATCAGGCGGCTTACTCCAATAAGCTTTTCCAACGTTCGGAAGTGATTGAAACGCGAACCCGCAATTTAGATATGGCTTTATTGATCGATACCAGCGCCTCCATGGTTTACCCGGCCGCCGAAGGAATATCCAGAATCGAACTGGCTAGAAATCTGGCCGCCTTGTTCGTGGAAGCCATGGAACCGGTGGATTCGGTGCAGACCTGGGTCTTTGGATTTAACCTCAAAGTGGCGGTAAATATGCAGGAACTGTATTCCCCCTCCCTTACCCAGAAGGCACGCCTGGGCATGTCCGGAGCGGAAGGAACCACCCCGGAGGGCAGTGCGGTAAAATATTGCGCTCTCCGGTTAATGTCCGAGGGCAGAAGGTGGGTGCAGAAGGTTTTAATTGTTATCACCGATGGAAACCCCAATCCGGGACCTGAAACCAAGCTGGTTAAAGAACAGGTGCGCCGCCTGAAGAACCTGGGATGTAAAACCATTCATATTTCTGTGGGAGATCGACCGGGGGACTATGGGTATGAACACAGCATCCCCTGGAGTGATTATAATACGGTGGTTATTGAATTTGGCAGATTGCTCAAAAAACTTGTTGAAGAAGAATAGGTTACAACAAAGAATGAACCCGCCGGCAACCATGGCGGGTTCATTCTTTGTCATCGGAGAGGGGCTTTTGAAGTACAAGCTTAAATAAATAATTTTGTCAATAGTTTTTTAAAAAATATTTTTTAAAATTTTATAATTGGTAAATTTAACTTTGACTTCCAAAAAACAGGAGTAAGATAAAACAAAAATTCTAAAATTGTCGTACAAATCCGGGTAATGACAAATGATTTTTGTCATACAGACGATAATGTGGTTATATTGGATATAGTGTGATGAAAACATCGAAAAATAGCAAAAGAAAAATTGAATTTGTGCAAAATAAAACTTGAAATCAAAAAAACCTTTTGATAGCATAACCCCAAATAATAGACCACAAAGAAGAATTTTTTCATAACAAAAGCATAAGATTATCTTTTTAAATTTTTTTAAAAAACTAAGTAGTTTTTGATAAAACTTAATGTCAATTGGATTACGAACTTTTTATGAAATTACAAATTTTTTAAACGGGATAAAGGGGGGAAGACCTTGTTTTTCCGTAAAATTACCACCAAAAAAAACGGCAAAGAGTATGTTTATGTAAAACTTATTGAAAATTACCGTATGGAAGGTAAGGTAAAACAACGTGTCATTGCGAACTTTGGCAGCATTGATAATCTTTCTCCCGAAAGAATTAACTATTTGATTGCCAGCCTGAGAAAACTGCACAACGAGCTGGATATACAGGATAAGGAATCTGCAATGTCCTTGGGGGATAGCCGGATTTCCGAAGTACGAAATATTCTTTCCAGTACAGGCATAAAAGGCGGCTTGGTCCAGGTGCTGGGAGAAGGTCAAACCTATGAGGTGGCTGAAGCCATGCTGCTGAAGTCATTGCTGGCCGGAGAAGTAAACAGCCCTATTCAGGAGTCCTGCAAAGAATTGGGATTCATCAACGCCACCAGTTTGCAATTCTATCAGATTATGAAGCAGTTGGGGGAGGAAAGGACCAGGGCTGTCCTAAATACCGGGGGTCTGCTTTACGCCGGAAGTAATGAAATTATTCACAAACCAAGATTTGTCAGTTTAACCACTGGGATATTTGAGGGCACTTCTTTTGAAATGGATCTTCCGGGGAGCCTTTTTTACCCTCAGAATTATCAAAAACCCTTTATTCTTTTGTTAGCCTGTGACATTCAAGGCTTCGTTATGGATTTTGAATACGCCGAGGAAAAAAAAGAAATACAAGATCGTTTACATCAACTAATTGATCGATTAGCCTGTAAAACGGACCATCCCATGCTTGTTCTGGACGGTGAAAACCTTTTAAGCACCGGGGCTGCCAATTATCTGGTGGCTAGAGAAGTTCCGGAAGACATTAACAACAACCAGAACCACGAAGTTCTCCAGGGAAAGCAATTCTTTACTACGGTTTCTTATGAACAAAAAAGTCCAACTCAAATGAAAGAGGTTAAAGCCAATTTGGCCAAGGCCTGTGCGGGGTTGGAAACCATTAAAGCAGATATTTTGCTGGGGAATGTAAATAAAGAGGCGGTTGTCAGGCGCAAAGCCGAATCCGTGATCAAAACCAATAATTGCCAGGATATGGTATCCTTTAGCTTTAATGAATTAACTCAAACCTTTGAGTATCAAATTAATGAAGAAGCGGTTAAACAAAAAAATCAATCCATTATTACTCAGACCTGGGTTGTTGAACCCACAGCCGCTTTTGTGCCTGTATTCGACAGTATTCCTGTGAAAACAAGCACTTTTAGAGTAATAACCGATCAATTAAAAATGCCGCCCATTAACATGTATGTAGATTACCACTATTCCCCGGAAATTATCTCGGGTCACATTCAACTCGAGATTATTAAACAAAAAATAACCAGGACTCTGAATGAATCACGGCAAGGGGGTGAAGCCTAAGGCGCAAATAAATTTTCAACTGTTAATTTTGCTATTCATTTTAAATTGTAGCACTTTATAGGGCTTTATTCAAGAACTGCTTGCCAGAAAGTACTAAATATTTGTCACTACAATCCGGATAAGAGTTAGAAAGTACTTTGTATGAACGCTAAAGGAGGTTGCCTGCATGAGGGGAATATTTAATGCCCTGATGTCTGCATCCAGAGCCCATGCTAAATGGGAACTGGAAATGTCCAACAACATTGTCCGCAACAGAAAGCATTTGCTTATTTTAGCTGTTATGATGCTTCCCTTGATTATTCCTGCCATTGGCCACGCGGCGGACCTTCCCGCATTTATCGGAGGGAAAAGCGCCTATGGACCTTCCCACTATAATCCGGTTATGTTTTACGGCTCCATGGCAGTGGGTGTTTGTGCCGGATTGATTACCGGCTGTATCGGTGCCGGCGGTGGCTTTGTAATCACCCCTGCATTAATGAGCTTAGGTGTTAAAGGGATTCTGGCCGTAGGTACTGACCAGTTCCATATTTTTGCCAAGGCCATTATGGGTACGGTTATTCATAAAAAATTAGGGAACGTGAATGTGGCTTTGGCCATTGCCTTCCTGGTAGGTTCCGGTATCGGGGTAACCGCAGGCGGAACCTTGAACCGGGCTCTGTTTAACGCTAACCCGGTAATGAGTGATTTTATGATTAGTTCTGTTTATGTCGTCATGCTGGGCTTCCTGGGCTTTTATTCCATGTATGACTTTCTTAAATCCAGGGGCGACAAGAACCAGAGCCAAGACGTCCACGGCGGTCCTGCGGGTTTAACCCCGCTGGCGGTTAAACTGCAAAAAATTAATCTTGCACCCATGGTGACCTTTGACGAAGACATTACTCCCGGCGGCCGCAAGATTTCCGGCTGGTTTGTAGCCGCTTGCGGTGCTGTAGTGGGCTTTGCCGCAGCTATCATGGGAGTGGGCGGCGGCTTCCTGACCTTCCCCATGTTTGTTTATGGTCTGGGTGTTTCTTCCTTCACCACCGTAGGAACCGATATTCTGCAGATTATTTTTACCGCTGGTTATAGCTCCATTGCCCAATATGCGATTTATGGTTATATCTTCTATACTCTGGCTATGGGCATGCTGGTGGGTTCCTTGCTGGGGATTCAGATCGGCGCAGCCACCACCAAAGTAGTTTCCGGTATGTATATCCGGGCGTTCTACGCCATTGCCATTCTGGCCGGTTTTGTTAACCGCTTGTTTGCCCTGCCGGAAAAAATGGCTCAGATGGGCTATATTTCCATGGAGGCTTCCACCGGTAAACTGCTTGCGGATATTGGTGCCTGGATTTTCTTTGGTCTGGTCATTGTCTTTGCCGGCTGGATTATTATTAGCTTTATCAAAGGGATTCCCATCTTGAGGGCTGAGTCTGACAAAGGTGCTGTAACCGCCGGCGGGAAAGGAGTGAGCCATTAATGATTAGAGACAGTAAAGCCTTTATCATTGGCGTGGTCATGATGGTGTCCTTCCTGGGCATTTACCTGTATATGATGAGTCCCTCCTTTGGAAATGGCAGGAATGGATTGGAGTTTGCCGACGATTTGTTTAATTCTATCTCAAAAGGATCCGTGGAAAATGTCATTGGTGCCGAGCTGGAGAAAACAGCGAAGTTTGACGGTACTGAGATTGCTGTGGAGCTGAAAGGCAAGGATGAAAGCCAGGCCGAGCGGTGGTCCCAAGTTCTGCAAAAAGTTGAAGGTGCCGAGGTCAGTGTGAACAAGGAAGTAGTCTCCTTTAAAGGGGATCTGGGTAAGGTATTTGCGAGTATTTCCGCAGACTGCCAGGCCATGTTTGAAAATAATGGCGATGTAATACAACAGAAATACAATACCGATCCCAGGGATGCAACCAACCGCTGGTACAATATTACCAAGGCCATGACCAAAAGTCTTGACGCACAGGAGAGCTTTAAAGAATCTCTGGCACTTCAAAGTTATCAACAGAAGGTTATCGAACCCGCCTATAACTATTACGGTGTGGAGATCCTGCATGTTTCCGAGCATGCACCTCTGATGACCTTTATGATGGTGTTTTATATGGTTTACACCCTGTGGTATGGTTTCGCCATTTATTACCTGTGCCAGGGTCTGGGTATCACCATGAGTAAGTCCGGGAAAAAAGCAGAAGCATAAAAGGTGTTTATAAAAAATAATACCCGCCCAAGGCGGAACACGGTAGGGAAGTTTCTCATTTCCCTGTCAGAAAAGACACAGGTTTTATCCTGTGTCTTTTCTGCGTTCATTTCATTGTTATCTATAAATGGACGGCAGAATGGGTTAAATAAAAAGATCAACAGAACAATTTTTGTCAATACATTTTTTGAAAAAAGCACAAAAAAAGTATTTTAGCCTTTAGAAGTGCTAAATTTAATTCGGAAGTGGAGCAAAAACTGGTAAGCAACAGAAGAAACTTAATGACGATATTATTCTGTCACATCAATTATAATCATGATTAAAGGCTATTTATTCATGACAAATAAAATAATTGGCTAAAAAAGTTTTTGTTTTGTGCGAAAAAGTGCTTGCATTCAAAAATACCATTTTATATCATTACCCCAAAATAGAAAGACAAAAAACCTTTTTAAAAATCGTTTGAGCTTAGTTAAAATATTTTTTTTAGGATATGAAATATGCTTTTAAATGAGAAGAGGTGATGGGGTTTGTTTTTCAGGAAAATTACCACCAAAAAAAATGGTAAAGAATACGTCTACATTAAGCTTATTGAAAATTACCGTTTGGATGGCAAGGTTAAACAGCGAGTGGTGGCAAACTTCGGGAGTATTGAAAATCTTTCTCCTGCCAGGATTAATTACCTGATCTCAAGCCTCAAAAAACTACACAACGAATTAGAAACGCCGGAGAATAAGGTCAAAGAATTACCGTTCTCTGAATCCTGGGTGGCGGAAGTAAAAATTGAGTTGGAGCGTTCCCGGGTGAAAGAGGCTTTAATAGAAGTTTTGAATGAAAACCAGTATAAGCTAGCGGAGGCTCTCATTATTAAAGGGATGCTGGCTGGGGAATTGAATCGTCCGGTGCATGAGGTCTGTGGGGAATTAGGTCTGGTGGAAGGCACAAGCTTACAATTTTATAACCTGGTAAAAAGATTGGGAGAAGAAAAGATAAGGCAGGCTTTAATAAAAACCAGGCTTTCCAGCATACAAGATAGGGAAAAAAATCACAATTTGATTTTCATTCACCTGTTGCCGGGAGTATTTGAAGGAACCACCTTTGATGTGGATGTTGCCAGTAACATCTATATTCCTCAAAGTTATCACAAGCAAATCAACCTGCTTCTTGCCTGCCAGGGGAATGGCAGCCTGATTGAATTTGAGGTTGCCGATTCGGCTGAGCATTACCAGGAGGAACAATTGCAAATACTGGTCAACCGATTGATTAATTCATTCGATGGTACGGTTGTTGTTTTGGATGGGGAGGACCGCATCAGCGGTAAAAGTGATCGGTATGTGATCGCCAGACCTGCCGGTGAAATTCCGAAAGAAAAGATCACCGCTCTGGACAGCGGAAGTGTGGACTTGGAACATCAGATTTGCTTTAAAGTGAATTGTTATGAACAAAAAAGCAAGGTCCGGATAAAAGAAATAGAGGCTAATCTGGCCCGGGTTTCCGCAGGGCTGGAGACCCTTAAAGCAGACATATTGTTAGGAAAGTTAAACAAAGAAAGCGCGGTCCGGAAAAAAGCGGAAGCGGTCATTAAAGCCAATGAATGCCAGGAACTGGTAAGCTACAATTTTAGCGAAGCCACACAGAAATTTGGCTATCAGATTCATGAGGATAAAGTAAAAGAAAAGTGCCGGTCCATCGTTACCAGCACCTGGGCCATTCAAAAGCAGGATTTAAAAAATACCATCCTTCCTGCCATTACAACGGTTCATATCAAAACAGACTGTTTAAAAACCATCCGAGACCAACTAAAGGTTCCTCCCATGAATCTGTATGTGGATTATCACTATTCTCCAGAGATTATCTCAGGTCATATACAACTTGAGATGATTAAATATCAACTATCAAGGGGCCCAGTGAAAGGAGGTGAGGCTCCGGAAAGCTCAGTAAGGCCATAACTGACTAATACCTATTTTAAGAAATAAGCACCTTGAACAACAGGAAAAAGCACTATTCTGGGATTTTGCAATGGTTATGAATAACGCAAGCACATTTTTTAGTACAAAATAACCGAGTTTAAGGAGGTTACCTAAATGAGGGGATTGTATGAGGCTCTAATGAGTGCCTCCAGGGCCCATGCCAAATGGGAACTGGAAATGTCCAATAATATCGTCCGCAACAGAAAACATCTGCTGATTTTGGCGATTATGATGCTGCCCCTGATTATCCCCGCCATTGGTCATGCCGCCGATCTGCCGGCATTTCTTGGCGGTAAGAGTGCTTTCGGACCGTCTCACTTTACTCCCTTTATGTTCTACGGGTCCATGGCGGTGGGTGTTTGTGCCGGCTTAATTACCGGCTGCATCGGCGCCGGCGGTGGCTTTGTTATTACTCCCGCCCTGATGAGCCTGGGCGTAAAAGGGATCCTGGCCGTAGGTACAGACCAGTTCCATATTTTTGCTAAGGCCATTATGGGAACCGTAATTCATAAGAAACTGGGCAACGTTAACATTCCTCTGGCCATCGCTTTTCTCTGTGGTTCCGGTATCGGCGTAACCGCCGGCGGTACCCTGAACCGGGCCCTGTTTAATATGAACCCCGTGTTCAGTGATTTTGTCATCAGTGCCGTTTACGTAGTCATGCTTGGTTTCCTGGGTTTTTACTCCATGTATGATTTTCTTAAAACCAGAGGGCAGGCAGCCAAGGGCGATGCCCACGGCGGTCCTATCGGCATGACCAAACTGGCCCTCCGGTTGCAGAAAATTAAACTTGCCCCCATGGTGAAGTTTGATGAAGACCTGGGCGGTCGTCAGATTTCCGGTTGGTTTGTAGCCATCTGCGGTGCTGTGGTCGGTTTTGCCGCAGCCATCATGGGTGTGGGCGGCGGCTTCCTGACCTTCCCCATGTTTGTTTACGGTCTGGGCGTATCCTCCTTCACCACCGTGGGAACGGATATCCTGCAAATTATTTTTACCGCTGGTTATAGTTCTATCGTACAGTACGCTATTTACGGTTACATCTTTTATACCCTGGCTATGGGCATGTTGGTTGGCTCCCTGCTGGGCATTCAAATCGGCGCAGCCACCACCAAGGTTGTACCCGGTATCTATATTCGCGCTTTTTACGCCATTGCCATCCTGGCGGGTTTTGTTAACAGGGCCTTTGCTCTTCCTGAGAAGATGGGTCAGATGGGTTATATTAAGCTGACTCCTGAAACCGGAAAACTCCTTGCTGATATTGGCGCCTGGATTTTCTTCGGCCTGGTCATTCTCTTTGCCGGCTGGATTATCCTCAGCTTTATCCGGGGAATTCCCACCCTGAGAGCCGAAACCGCCAAAGCCGATGTAACGGACGGGAAAGGAGTGAGCCATTAATGATAAGAGATAGTAAAGCCTTTACCATCGGGCTGATTATGCTGATCTCCTTTTGTGGCATCTATTTCTATATGATGACCCCTTCCTTTGGTAACGGAAGAAACGGCCTGGACTTTGCCGACGATTTGTTTAACTCCATCTCCAAAGGCTCCGTGCAGGATGTAGTTACCAGTGAGGTTAAAAAAGCAGCCAACTGGGAAGGAACTGAGATTGCTGTTAATTTGAAGTGCAAGGATGAAGAACAGGCTGCAAGATGGGCTGATGCCCTGCAAAAAGTTGAAGATGCAGATGTTCAAGTGGATAAAGCAAACGTTGCTTTAAAGGCGGATATGGGTAAGCTGCTCAACAATATTTCCGAAGACTGTATGAACATGTTTGAGAATAAAGGGGATGTGGTCCAGCAGAAATACAACACCGATCCCCGGGATGCCACCAACCGCTGGTACAGCATTACCAAGGCCGTGGCTAAGGATTTAGAAGTTCAAAAGAGCTTCACTGAATCCGTGTATATTCAAAACTACCAGAAAAAGATGATTGAACCGGCCTATAATTATTACGGAGTTGAAACCAAGTTTGTTAGTGAAAATAAAGGGATCATGAGCTTCATGCTAATCTTCTACATGATCTACACTCTGTGGTATGGCTTTGCCATCTACTATATCTGCGGCGGGTTGGGAATTACCATGACCAAGGGAGGAAAAAAATCCGAGGCCTAGTAAGCCCAACGTCAACAATTCTGAACACCCTGAAAAAGGGTGTTTTTTTATTTCGTTAAGAAAAGTACAGGTAAATATATATGCTGCCAAACTGAAATATTTAATACACATTTGAACAGATATTAAAACAAAGATAAAAAATCCGTGTAAATCCGCAGAAATCCGTACAATCCGCGTTCTATTGGTTTTTTTCTTTTTTAGGAGTATGTTAAGATCAATTAAAGTGGATAAATTTTTCCCCAAACATTTGTTCACCCATGGTATGATAGACTTATCCTCTTTTATATTAAAATTATTTACCGAGGTGACTGTATGGATTTGTTCAGTTCGACCAGGAGCAGCCTGCAGGCGGCTCCCCTGGCTGAAAGGCTCCGCCCTCGCAATTTGGATGAATTTACCGGACAGCAACACATTGTCGGCAGGGGAAAGCTGCTTCGCAGAGCCATCGAAGCGGACCAACTGGGGTCGATTATTTTCTATGGTCCTCCGGGCACCGGCAAGACCACTCTGGCCAGTATTATATCGCAAATGACCTCCGCCAATTTTGTTAAAATGAACGCGGTATCTGCGGGGGTTTCAGAAATCCGGGAAGAAATAAAAAAAGCCCGGGATCATTTAAAATTTTACGGCAAGAAAACCATTTTCTTTATTGATGAAATTCACTCCTTAAAAAGAGGAACCCAACAGGACTGCCTGCTGGAAGCGGTGGAAAAAGGAGAAGTGGTGCTTGTTGGAGCCACCACCCAAAATCCCTACTTTGAACTAAATGGCGCCCTCCTAAGCAGGTCCCGCATCTTTCAACTTTTGCAGCACTCCGAAGAAGACCTCAACACGTTGATTCAGCAGGCTTTATCCGACGAGGAACGGGGATTGGGCGGCTATCGGGTGCAATTGGAGGAGGCAGCCCGGCAGCATTTTATTAAAATGTGCGGTGGTGATGCCCGGAACCTTTTAAATGCCCTGGAGTTGGCAGTGTTATCCACAGCCCCCGCTGAAGACGGCTACCGGCATATTACCCTGGAGGTAGCCGAGGATTCGACCCAGCAAAGGTATATCCACTATGATAAAACAGGAGATCATTATTATGATGTCATCTCCGCCTTTATCAAGAGTATCCGGGGTTCAGACCCGGATGCCGCGCTGCATTATTATGCCCGGATGACGGCAGCCGGAGAGGATCAGCGTTTCATTGTACGCCGGTTAATGGTTCACGCCTCTGAGGATGTAGGACTGGCCGACCCTCAGGCCATGTTGATGGCCCATGCGGCGTGGAATGCCCTAGAAACGATAGGCATGCCGGAGGCCCGGATTCCCATTGCCCAATGTATCATTTACTTGGCCGCCGCTCCTAAAAGCAACAGTGTGATCAATGCCATTGACCGGGCGATGAAAGATATTAAGGAAAAAAACATCGGTGTGGTTCCGCCGCACCTTCGGGATACCCATTATAGAGGTGCCAAGGGACTGGGCCATGGGGGCTATAAATATCCTCATGATTACCCCGGGCACTGGGTGGCTCAGCAGTACCTCCCGGATAACCTAAAGGGCAGGATTTACTATGAGCCGTCAGACCAAGGTAAAGAAAAATTAATGATCAAGAGAGAGAGCTAGCAAGGATTACTCTTGAGGGTGGAGAATTATGTAATTAACTGTTACTTTTTGGGGGAGGGATCAGGGTGAGCGACTTTATGACCAGTGCACAGGATTTTTCCAAGCGCCGGGTTCAACTGGCCTACTTGGACATCACCGAACAGGAAACGGAATTAATGGCAGCCCATAAGGACCTGTTTATAAAAGAGGCCGAGCGGGTGGTAGAGGGCTTCTACCAGCACTTGCTGAACTTTTCTTATTTAAAGGAACTAATTGAAAAACATAGTACCGTTGAAAAACTAAAGGGAGTTCAGAAAAGATATTTTATTTCCCTGTGTGATCCCCTGGATCATGCCTATATAGAAACAAGACTGGCCATTGGCAAGAAACATCAGCAAATCGGACTGTATCCCAAGTGGTACATGGGAGCCTATCAGATTTATCACAGTGAAATCCAGAGGATTTTGGCAGAGCACCATGGAGCCGGAACCGAGGCATACAAGCAGGCCCTGGAAGCCTTTATGAAAAGAATCAATCTGGATATGCAGTTAGCCATTGAAAATTATATTCTGGACCAACTGCAGCAGCTTATTTCTTTCCAGCAGGACATTGGTTCCGTGGCGGAAATTATTGATGACATTGCCGAGCAGACCAACATGCTTTCCTTGAATGCTTCCATTGAGGCTGCCAGGGCGGGGGACCACGGACGCACCTTTGCGGTGGTGGCCCAGGAGGTTCGCAAATTGGCCGAGAGGTCCTCTCAATCCGCCAGGGATATTGCCAAGATGGTTTCTTCCAACCAGGAGGCCATTGAGAAGATGAAGAAATCCTCGGAAGAGTAAAGAGCGATAAAGGGAGTATCCAAGAACCATCGACCAAAAGGAAATGGAACGCGGATTTAACGGATTGTACGGATTTGCGCGGATTTTATTTTAAAGATAATTCAATCCTTGAGAATCGGTAAAAATCCGTACAATCCGTGTTCTGTTATTTTTTTAGAAAATAAGGAACTGCACATTAGCAACCCTTCAGGGTTCTTTTTGCAGCAGTACCTTTATTACAAAGATATTTTACTAAAACAGCACCGCTGATGAGGTGATGGAATGGCCACGGTTTTAAAATGGCCCGGAAAAGAGAAATCCAAAGCAGGAAAGCCGCCTTCCCGGTCCGGAGTACTTGGTTTTTTCCTTGGTTTGTTTGACCCGGTTGAACCCATGGGCAAGGGGCTGGCCGGGGAGATAAAAGTTGCCCGCCAATTAAGCCGGGATCTAGGAGATGCCTGGATCATCATCAATGATTTTAAAATCATCACCGCCGGCGGCAGAACCCAGATCGATCATTTGGTGCTGGGGCCTCCCGGTATTTTTTGTCTGGAAACCAAGAACTGGCAAACTGCTGCCTGCAATGACCAGGGTCACTGGTTTCGTTGGCAAAGGGGGGGCTGGCTGCCGCAAAAAAGTCCGGTGGAACAGAACCAGGGAAAAATTAAAAGGCTTGAGGAAATGCTCAAGCCGGTGGACGCCGGGGTAAAGGTTCAGGGAATCATTGTTTTCGCCAATCCGGGAAAGTTTGATTTTTCCCTGGCCCGGCTGCCGGATGATACAAAGGTTTTTGGGTTGCCGGGTTTGCTTCAATGGTTTAACGGCCTGGAACAGGAAAACAGGGTTTATTCAAAGGAAGCCCTGGAAAAATTCATCCCTGTGCTTATGAAATAAAACTTCTCGGCCGGACAGTGAATTTAAAAGTGAACCATGCTCTAATCCATGATATAGCCGATCTTAGAGAAGATATCCTTGGCCCGAATAATCCCCACCGGTTTTCCGTTTTCAACCACAGGCAGGGTGTTTACCTTGTTGTCGACAATCATTTCAACAGCCTTCATGATCTCATCGTCCGGTCCGATGGAAAAGACTTTGCGATCCTTCATAATTTGCCGTACCGGGATTTCTTCCGCGGATTCATAGGATTTTGTAACAAAAAGAGTCCAAAGATAGTTGGAGGGAAATTCTTTGCCCTTTTCATGCATCATCAATGCCTTTAAAATCCCGCGTATGGTTAAAATCCCCACCAACTTGCCGGAGGGATTGGTTACCAAAATGGAGGTATGTCCACGGGTGACGCCTTTTTCATCTAAAGAAAAGGAGGATTGCAGCTTTTGAATGGCATCTTTTACCGTATCTAATTCATTTACCGTAAGATAATCTTCCGGGCTAATCATAATCTCTTTGACCGATACATGTTTCATTGGATTCCCTCACATCGTTAATAAATTTGACCGTTCAATTTACCTGCCTAGAAATAAACGGTTCTTAAATAACCATTTATTATAATATGACAACTATACTGAATACGTCAATCATTCTTATCAAAGCAGCCAAACACGATTTTTTTACAGTTTCCCCCGTTCTCGTTTTTTCTTGCTTACGGTGTCCGCGAAGTATGAATTTAGAAGGTTTCTCCGCGAACTGCATGGTCTGTTGTCATACAGAATAGAGTGCTTAAGTTTCCGATAATTCCACCCATTCTTCCAAATAACCATCCAGGGTGGACCTGCGGCTGTCTAATTCTGCACTAAGTTTTAAACAGGATTCATAATCCCTGGTTACTTCCGGGTTTTCCAATGCTATTTCAATTTGCCTCACTGCTTCTTCCGTTTGCCGAATCAAACTTTCCAATTCCTCAATTCTTTTGAGACGCTTTCTTTCCAAACGCTGGGCTTCTTTGTTTTCCAAATAACTTTTTTTACTCTCCTGGGGGTTTAAGGATGCCGTTTTTTCTTTTAGGGGCAGACCCTGCTGATCCCTTTTTTCCAGATAGTAATCATAACCGCCCGTATAATTGTGAATGCCATCCGCAGTAAGTTCGATAATCCGGGTGGCCATTTTATTTAAAAAATAACGGTCGTGGGAAACAAAAAGAATGGTTCCCGGGTAATCCACCAGGGCGCTTTCTAATACCTCCCGGCTTAAGATGTCCAGGTGGTTGGTGGGCTCGTCCAGAATTAACAGGTTTGCCTTTTGCAACATTAATTTAGCCAAGCTGAGGCGGGCTTTTTCCCCGCCGCTTAGATTATCAACTTTTTTATAAACGTCTTCTCCCTGAAACAGAAAATTGCCCAGCAGGGTCCGAATGTCCCTTTCATCGGTGAGCCTGTAAGCGTCCCAAAGTTCATCCAGCACCGTTTTACCCGAAGAGAGCCTTTCCTGCTCCTGGGAATAATAACCGATGCTGAGATTGCTGCCCTGGCGGATACTCCCGCCCAAGGGAGCCAATTCGCCCACCAGGGTTTTCAGCAGGGTAGTTTTGCCGGTGCCGTTAGGACCCAGCAGGGCGACGCTTTCCCCCCGCTCCACAGAAAAAGTAATATTTTGGGACAGGGAAATCCCTCCGGGATAACCGATCTTTAGATCGGAAACCTGCAGTACATCCTTGCCGCTGGGATGATGAATTTGAAAAGAAAAGCATACCCGTTTTTGAGCGGCCGATGGGGCGTCCAGCCGTTCCATTTTTTCCAGGGCCTTTAAACGGCTTTGCGCTCTTTTGGTGGTGGAGGCCCTGGCCATGTTGCGCTGGATAAAATCTTTGGCCCGGTTTATTTCCTCCTGCTGTTGTTCATACTGCTTCAGTTGGCTTTTCTGTTGCTGGGCTTTGAGCTCCACGAATCCCGAATAATTGCTTTTATAGGTGGTGGCCTGGCCATATTCCAGTTCAACTACTTTGCTAACCACTTTATCCAAAAAATAGCGGTCGTGAGAGACCACCAGAAGAGCGCCGGAATAGTTTTGCAGATACTGCTCCAGCCAGGCCAGGGAGTCAACGTCCAGGTAATTGGTGGGTTCATCCAGGATCAACAGGTCCGGCTTAAGCAATAAGTTCTTGGCCAGGGCCAGTCGGGTCTTTTGTCCGCCGCTTAAGACCGAAACCGGCGAGTTGTCCTGCACCTCGGGAAAATCCAAGCCCTGCAGGATGCCCCGGATGTGGGAACGATAAGTGTATCCTCCCTGGTGGCGGAAATTTTCCGCCAGGAGAGCGTATTGATTCATAATCCGCTGGTGGCGGACGGGATCTGACTTGCTCTCGGAATCTCCCATCATTTCCTCCAGCCTGCGCATTTGCTGTTCCTGATCCACTAAATGCTGAAATACCGAGATCATTTCTTCATAGATCGTTCGGGTGGATTCCAATCCCGAATCCTGGGCCAGGTAGCCGGTGGTCAAGCCGGCACACCGGTTAATTTCCCCGGCATCGGGAACCAATTGGCCGGCTAATAGCTTTAGCAGGGTGGTTTTACCGGCCCCGTTCACTCCCACTAAACCAACTCTTTCATTTTTCTGAATAGACAGATTTATATGATTTAATATTTGTTTTGCACCAAAGTATTTAGAAATGTCCTTCGCTTGTAGTAAAATCATTGTTATACTCCTCCAATTACTCAGTTTACCCTATGGGAGAAGTCAAAACAAGAACGGAACTTTTCTTTATATCTTCCGTGGACAAAATAAAAAATGGCAAAGAGGCTGGTGCCGCCGGCCCGGTTTCTTTGCAAGAAATCAACAGGGTGGGGAATAATGAAAAATTGGGACAGTCAATTTACCAGGGCTTTAGTGGGCTTATTTGTTTGCTCTTGTGCAACCTTTGCGGACATTTATTCCATACAGCCCCTTTTACCGACTTTTACGGAACATTTCGGAGTTTCTCCTACAGTATCCAGCCTTTCCGTTTCCCTGGTGGTGGTGGCCATTGCCTTATCGCTATTTTATTATGGCCCCCTTTCGGATGCCGTAGGGCGGAAAAACCTGTTGACCCTGGTGTTGATCGGGGCCAGTGTGCCAACCCTGGCTGCGGGTTTTGCCCAAAATTTTCATTTTATTTTGCTTACCCGGTTCATCCAGGGATTGATGCTGGGAGGGCTGCAGTCGGTGGCCATGGCTTATATTGGTGAGGAAATTGACAAAAAGCGGCTGGCTTTGGCCATGGGCCTTTATATTAGCGGAAATTCCATCGGGGGGATGGCCGGGAGGATTATCAGCGGGTCCATCGCCTATCATTTTTCCTGGCAGGCTGTATTTTGGACCTTTGGCTTATTCAATCTGGTGGCAGGGATGCTGGTATTGATCCTTTTGCCCCCTTCAAAGAATTTTCAGCCGCATCCCTTTAATTTAAGAAGCGGCCTGATAGATATGATGGCTCACTTAAAAAATCCGGCACTGGTGGGTTGTTATTTAGTGGGTTTTTGTTTGATGTTTAGTTTTGTAGGGGTTTATAATTATGCTAGTTTCCTGTTGGCAGGGCCTCCTTATTTTCTGTCCACCCGGGCCATCGGCTTGATTTTTTTGACCTATCTGGCGGGAACCGTCAGCTCTACTTTATCCGGAGCTTTAGCCAACCGCTGGGGCAACCCCGCAACCATTGCCTTGAATACTCTGATTTCCATGACCGGGATGCTGCTGACCTTCAGCAATAATATTTACCTGTTTATTCTTGGGCTGACCCTCTTTTGTTTTGGCTTTTTCGGAGGGCACTCGGCGGCCAGTTCCTGGGTCAGCATGAATGCCAAAGGAGCCCGTTGCGGAGCCTCGAGCCTGTACTTGGTAATGTTTTATTTTGGCGGAGGATTGGGCGGCGTCCTGCTGGGACCCCTTTGGATCAACTGGAAATGGCCGGGAGTGATGCTGGGAACCATGGTTTGCCTGGCTGTTGCCATTGGGCTGGCTAAATATTTGCAAGGCTTAAGAAGATTCGCAAGAAGTTAAGCAAAGAGCCAAAGGCAGGAGGATAACTGAAAAGAGAGACCAACTATATGAAGTCAAGAGAAAAATAAGAGAAGGAAGTAAAAAAGTAGTAGCGAAAAAAGGCATGCTTAAGCAAACTGTCGGGATATCCGGCAGCAAAAAGAGAAAGGAATGGTTAGGCCTGAGGGATAAAAATGGAGTTGTTTTTAAGCAGACTGAAGATCACACGAACAAGTTTTTTGCCGACATGGCTCAAAGCGACAAATTGATGCTTACCCTCGGATTTTTTCTTCGCCATATAAGACTTGAAGGTGGGGTCGCGCATGGCAATAAGTCTAGCGGCGTTTATTAAAGCCCAGCGGAGATAAGAGGAACCGCGCTTGACCATCGGAGTGGAATTGGCGGAGAACTTACCGGACTGATAAGTAGAAGGGTCCAGACCGGCAAAAGCAAGGAGCTTAGCCGGAGTGGCAAAGCGAGTAATGTCGCCGACCTCGGCCAGGATGATGGCTCCAAGGGTATAAGATATGCCCGGTACCGTGAGAATGGGAGAATCAAGCGCCACCATAACCTCCCTGATACGGGCATCGATGGCAGAGATCTGAGTCTGGAGAAAACGGACGGTTTGAATCGTCTGGACCAGCTCGAAGCTGAGCGCAGGAGAGCAGGAACCGATAGAAACCTTGGCAAGCTCACGAATCTGGATCGCCTTCTCTCTGCCATACCTTCCTTGTGAGGCTTCTGCAAGGAGGCTCGTAAGGCGAGTCAAATGACATTGGGCGATGGCCTGAGCGGAGGGGAACTGGCTGAGGAGGGCAAGACAAGAATTCTGATGGATGGACCAGACGGCCGTATGAAGCCGGAAAGAGGATCGTAAGCTGCCGGTTATAGGACGTTTTCAGTTTAGAGCGTATAGAAAGCAGACGAAACCGGTGCCGGGTTAGTGCTTTCAGCTCGGAGATATGATATGATGCGGGAGAATAGGGCTTGGTGTCATCGGAGAAGAGCATGGCAGCCAGGAATCTTGCATCCGACTTGTCGGTCTTGGTTTTTCTCAGAGTCTGTGCCTTACGGTATAGATTGACATGGAGGGGATTGAAGGTAGTGACTTCAAACCCCTGTCCAATGAGAAAGTTTGTGAGATTCGTGCTGAAATGGCCGGTGGATTCCAGCCCTATTTTTACGTTTAGAGATCCGGAAGCCGATTTTAAGGAAACGATGTTGCTTATCAGCGTCTCAAAACCGTTGCGGTCATTGGTAAAGGTGAAGTTTTCAAAGAGGGCGGAGCCATCGCGATTCAGGATGCAGCAGTCGTGTTTCCGGGACGCTACATCGATACCCACGTAGATCAAAGAATCATCTCCCATTGATTGATTTTGGCGCTGTGTGTCCACGCACTTCATGCTGAATGTATCCTTGTCCGATATGAAGCGTCCAATGCGCTATCCAACCGATAAACAAATGAGCATGAAGCTGTGGTTGTAGCCTCTAAGGTATAACCAGTCGGCCGTACCGCTGTAGGTGATCAAACCAATCCACAGCGCAGACAACATTTTAACCCATAATCGGGAGAAAGGTAATGGAGCCCTTTCCGGACTCCATTATACAAGGTGTAAAGATGGAGCAAAAGGCCCCTCTTTGGACAAAGGATTTTGTTTTAATTTGCCTGACCAATTTAATGGTATTTACCAGCTTCTATTTTTTATTGCCCACACTGCCGGTTTTTGTAACCGATATGCTGGGAGGCGATGAGAGTAATGTAGGGTATATCATCGGCGTGCTGTCCCTAACGGCCGTTTTGGTTCGCCCGCTGTCCGGGTTCCTTCTGGATGCCGTTGGCAGGAGAAAAATACTCTTTTTCTCCCTGGTGGCCTTTTCCCTGGCCATGGGCGCCTATTATTTTGTCACCAGTTTAACTTTATTGTTCCTTTTAAGAGTGCTGCACGGTCTTTCCTGGGGCTTTACCACCACCGGAGCGGGCACCGTGGCTGCGGATGTTGTGCCTCCCGCCAGAAGAGGAGAGGGATTGGGCTATTACGGGTTATCCAATACCCTGGCCATGGCCTTGGGACCCAGTGCGGGCCTGCTCATTCTGGACAGGACTAGTTTCTCCATGCTGTTTATCGCCGGGTTTATCATCGCAGTGGCCGGGCTGCTAGCCTCCCAGGGCATCGCCTACCGGCATGAAGTTAAGGGGAAGATCCGCAGCAAGCTTTCCTTTAGCGATTTTTTTGAACCCAAGGTATACTCCCTTTCCTGGATCATGTTTTTTACCGCTGTGGTTTACGGCGGGATTGTATCCTTCATCACCCTTCTGGGCAAGAAAATTGGTGTAGGCAATCCCGGTATTTATTTTTTAATTTATGCTCTGACGCTTTTGCTGGTAAGGCCCTATGCCGGGAAAACCTTTGACCGGAAGGGCCCTCTGCCCATCATGGCCGCAGGCTTTGTGGCCATTGCCCTGGCCTTTGTGCTACTCTTTGCGGCCCGGGGAGAGTGGCTGTTTTCAGCCTCGGCGGTGGCCATGGGCATTGGCTTTGGCATCGTTCATCCCACGGCCATGGCCATGGCCATTAACCGGGTAGAGCCTTTCCGGCGGGGTGCGGCCAATGGGACTCTTTTTAGCGCCTTTGACCTGGGGATTGGTTTGGGTTCCATTTTGCTGGGTATATTATCTGAAAAAGTAGGACTATCCTACATGTATTTGACCTGTGCCGTAATTATCTTGATTCCCTTAACCTTGTTTTATCTAAAGGACGCCAAAGCATATTACAGGGAAAAGCAGTGGGACGGTTAACAGGAATCTCAAAAGACCTCCAGAGTCACTTCTATAGTGGCCCCGGAGGTCTTTTTAAACTTTACGTATATTAAGTGCAATAAGGGTAATTTAACCTTCTTTTATAAATATTATTAAATATAGATTTAATTAGTGAAAAATATATTGTTGTTATTTGTAGGATAAGGTATTTTATATATAAAGAATAATTTTAAATATGATTAGAAAGGAGTTGCTTGTTTATTGTGAGTTTATTTAAGAGGATCAGCGATAATATCAGGGCCAATATCAATTCCCTGCTGGATAAAGCAGAGGACCCGGAAAAAATGTTGGATCAATATCTGAGGGACATGGCGGAAGACATTACCGATGCCGAGGCTGCCGTGGCACGGCAGTTGGCGGTTGCCAGGAAGTTCAAGGCGCAGATGGAGGAGGCCCTGAACCTGGTTGAAAAACGAGGGGATCAGGCAGTAGAAGCCTTGCAAAAAGAACGTGAAGATCTGGCCCGTAAAGCCCTGGAAGACAAAAAAGTGAACAAAGTCAAGGCCGAGAACTATCGGCGGCAGTATGAAAACAACCAGTCCACGGCCGAATTACTCAAGTCCCAGTTGAAGGAAATGAAGAGTGAATATGAGAAACTGCGTGTCAAACGGGAAGTTCTGGCAGCCAGAGCACAGTCAGCCAAAGCACAAAAAGAGATCTACGGGGTTATTGGTAGTTTTGGTCAAGAAAGCGCCCGGCGGGACTTTGAGCGGATGGAGGATAAAGTCTTGCGGATGGAAGCAGAGGCACAGGTGGCCGCAGAATTTTCCGGTGCTGAAAAAAGCCTGGATGAAGAACTGAAGGCTCTGGGCGATGATGATATCGATCAGGAATTGGCCAGCCTGAAAGAAAGTCTGCTAACGAAGAAAGAATAATGTTTCATTACCCGGATAGTTCACCGGCCGGAAAGTGTTCCGGGGAGGGAGAGGGATGCTGACTTTTTATTGGATTTGTCTAATGGGCGGGGTGCTTTTTGCAGTGATTACCATTGTTTTTGGAGACATTCTGGGCGACCTGCTGGACGGTTTTTTTGAAGTCCTGTCCATGGACGGCCTTGATCTTTTCCAGCCGGTGGTTTTAGTCGGCGGAATTACTGTCTTGGGCGGAACCGGAATTATGCTCGATCAGTCTACAAACTTGGAAGCCTTCCCGATCCTGCTGCTTTCTCTCATGGCCTCGGCAGTGATTTCCCTGCTGGTTTATTTTTCTTATGTTAGGCCGATGAAAAACAGCGAAAATTCCACCGGTTTTTCAATGCAGGATCTGGTGGGTAAAATCGGTGAAGTAACGATTTCCATTCCGGAGGCAGGCTATGGAGAGGTGCTGATAAAAGTGGGAGCCGGCAATACCAATCAGATTGCCGCCAGTCTGGATGAAGAAGAAATTCCCGCCGGAGCCAAAGTAGTGGTTATAGAAGCTAGAGACAGTACTGTCTATGTTTTCCAATATGAAGATGAATAACAAGGGGGAGAGGTTATGCTGGGAGGTTTGGCATGGGGGATGATTTTCATTCCGTTGCTGGTTTTAAGCGTCATTATTGTCCTTGGATTGGCTTTTTGGGCTAGGTATAAGACGGTGGGACCCGATGAAGCGATGATTGTTACCGGTTCTTTCCTGGGGATAAAAAATGTACATACCGACGAATCAGGACGCAAAATTAAAATTGTTCGGGGTGGCGGGGCTTTCATACTGCCTATTTTTCAGCAAGGAGAGTTTATTTCACTATTGTCCCATAAGCTGGATGTAACCACACCGGAGGTTTATACCGAGCAGGGCGTGCCGGTGATGGCGGATGGGGTGGCCATTATTAAGATCGGCGGTTCGGTGGAAGATGTGGCTACAGCAGCGGAACAATTTATGGGTAAGTCTACGGAGGACTTAAAACAAGAGGCCCAGGAAGTTCTGGAAGGGCATTTGCGGGCAATTTTAGGTACCATGACCGTAGAAGAAGTATACCGCAACCGGGATAAATTCGCCCAGGAGGTACAAGGCGTGGCGGCGAAGGATTTGAAAAAAATGGGTTTGCAAATTGTATCCTTTACTATTAAAGATATCCGGGATAAAAACGGCTACCTGGAGGCCCTGGGAAAACCGAGAATTGCTGCGGTTAAGCGGGACGCCGAGGTGGCGGAAGCGGAGGCCATCCGGGATGCCCGGATACAGAAGGCCAAGGCGGACGAAGAAGGTCAAAAAGCCGAATTGCTCAGGGATACAAATATTGCCGAAGCCTCCAAAGAAAAAGAACTCAAGGTGGCTTCTTTCAAAAAAGAGCAGGATACGGTTAAAGCGGAAGCCGATCAGGCTTATAATATTCAGGAGGCACGTTCTCAGCAGCGGGTTACCGAAGAACAAATGAAGATTGCCATTGTGAAAAAGGAAAAAGAGATAGAACTGGAAGAAAAGGAAATACTACGCCGTGAGAAGCAATATGACGCCGAGGTAAAGAAAAAGGCGGATGCCGACCGGTATGCGGTAGAACAGTCTGCCGAGGCCGATAAAGCCAAAAAAATGCGGGAAGCCGATGCGCTCAAATATAAGATTGAGGCCGAGGCCAAGGCCAGTGCCGAACAGAAACGTCTGGAAGGACTGGCCATTGCCGATGCGGAACGAGCCAAAGGAACAGCGGAAGCAGAAGTGGTGAGACTCAAGGGTCTGGCTGAAGCCGAGGCCAAGGAAAAACTGGCGGAGGCTTTTGAAAAATTCGGCCAGGCGGCGGTACTGGACATTATCGTTAAGATGCTGCCGGAGCTGGCCGGAAAAGTTGCGGCGCCCTTAAGCGCCATTGATAAGCTGACGGTTGTAGATACAGGCAGCGGAGAGGGGGCTGCAAGGTTAAGCAATTATGTAACCTCTCTTATGGCCACCACTCCGGAGATGTTAAAAAATGTATCGGGTATTGACTTAGAAGATTTGGTCAAAAAACTAACCCGGGAGACCGTGATTTCTGCCGAAAAGCAATTGGAAGATACAAGGACGGCATAAAAGCATCCGCTCCAAATGACTGGCGGATAACAGGCATTTTGAGGTGATCTTGATGTATCCAAAGGATCAATGGTATGAGGCGATAACATTCAGGCGCTCCAGGCGAGCCTTTCAAAACAGGGAAATACCGGACCCGTTAATTAAAAATTTGCAAAGACTTTGCCAGGAATTCCGGTTTCCCGAGGCCAGGGCGGCAATGGTCCTGAAACCTGCAGATGAAATCTTTAAAGGAATTCTCGGCTCCTATGGCAAAATTAAAGGGGCTCCCGCTTATATTGCCTTTATCGGCAATACCGGATATCCCTATTTTCAGGAAAAAGTGGGCTATCTGGGGGAAGGAGTCATACTGGAGGCCACCGGACTGGGCTTGTCCACCTGCTGGGTAGGAGGGTTTTTTAAACCGGATGTACTGGCGGAACATCTTTCATTGGCTTGCGGAGAGAAAGTGCTGGCCGTTACTCCTGTGGGTTACTCGCGGGAGGATTACTCCCTGGGGGAAAAGGTAATGAGCGGGATGGTAAAGGGAAAAAAGAGAAAAGCGCTGGCGGAAATGACCGAAGGACTGGCAGAGGTTCACTGGCCCCGGTGGATAAAGACCGCCCTGGAAGCGGCCCGTCTGGCGCCCTCGGCGGTAAACCGCCAGCCCTGGCGGTTTAAGGTGGAGCCGGAACAAATTACCCTTTTGCTGGATTCCATGGAGGATACCTATCAGATCTCCAAAAGGCTGGATTGCGGTATTGCCATGCTGCACCTGGAACTGGGGGCCAGGGCTGCCGGGGTATCGGGGAACTGGGAGTATCCTGGAGAACAGGCGGTGGGCATTTTTACCCTATAAAACCAGGAACCGCCGGCAAAAAGCCGGCGGTTCCTCAGAAGTGGGGATGAAGATTAGTTCACGGCGCACTCGGGACAGTTAGGATGAATGGCGCATTTTATTTTTTTATAGCCTGTAAGCGCAGGAGCGACGACAAAGTAGATAAACATCATGGTCAAAGGGTTAACGACGGATAAGTATCTCATAATCGGAACCTCCTTGGAAATGTTTCTGGATTTATAGTACAATTTAGAATATTTAAATAACGTCATCTCACTGACGTTATTTTGTCATTCTTCTGACCTCAAAAGAAAATATGAACTTATTTTTACAAGGTCGAGAGAAGGTAATTGGCATTGATTTTAAAAGGATTGCTCAATTATTTTTAAAAAATGATTTTGCTTTAGCATTGCTGATTGGTCCATAGGGGCGATCTTTGTACAAAAAAAAACATGATTAACCCATAAGGAGAGGATCATTTTGTCTACAAAAACCAAAATTACCGTGGTTGCCGAAAACTCCGTTACCAAGAGGAATTTGCTGGCGGAACATGGTTTGTCTCTTTATATTGAGGCTGGAGGATATAAATTGCTCTTTGACTGCGGGCAGGGTCTGGCCATTGATACCAACCTCAAAACCCTGAAAATCAATCCCGGCGAGATTGATGCCATTGCCCTCAGCCACGGTCACAATGACCACACCGGCGGTCTGCAAAAGGTGCTGGCCTTGAGCGGCCCCAAGCCCCTTTACGGCCACCCGGATATTTTTAATGAGAAATACGCCACCACTAGCGAAGGAAATTACCGGGCCAACGGCATTCCTTTTACCCGCAATGAACTGGAAAAGCTGGGAGCGGATATTCACTTAAGCCCGGGTCCGGTGCAGTTAACCGAGAATGTTCTCCTTTGTGGACAGGTTCCCCGAGTAACGGATTTTGAGGAAATAAATCTTCATTTTGCGGTAAAGAAGGAAGGCAGGTATCAACCAGACCCGCTGCTGGATGACCAGGCCTTATTTATAAATACACCCGGGGGATTGGTGGTGGTGGTCGGCTGCAGCCACTCCGGCCTGATTAATATTCTGCGGTATGCCCGGGAAATTACAGGGCAGGAACGTATTTTTGGAGTGGTTGGCGGCACCCATCTTGTGGCCGCCAATGAAGAACGCCTGCAGAAGACCATTCAGGCCTTGCAGGAAATGCAGGTGGAGTTGGTGGCGGTTTCCCACTGTACGGGATTTCACGCCCAGGTTAAATTGCAGGAAGTCTTTGGAGACGGATTTGTGTTAAACAATGTGGGGAATACCCTTTATTTCTAGCAAGGAAGGAAAAAGGAAGGGCACCGAGGGTAAATGGGTTGCCGCTAGGACTCCTGCCGCACAATGAGCCGCAGCTTTTGTTCCCGAGGGAGTTCTTTAATTTTTTTCTCCCGGGAGAGGGCTTGCCCCCGGGTATACCCCTCTTCCATATAAACAAGCACTACCGGCAGTCTTCCCCGGGTAAATTTACTGGCCTTGCCCAGGTTATGCATTTTTAGTCTTTGCTCCAGATTGTTGGTAATGCCGGTATAAAGAGATTGGTCGGCACAACGCAATATGTAAACCACATAGTTCAGGGGTTCCGTTAACTGATTTTGTTCCAATTGCATTTAACTCCTTTTTAATCGGTGAATCTAGATAAAATTGTAATAAAAATGAGGACATCTTTCTAGCTCAGGAGGGAATTTAATCCCTCCTGATAGACAGAAAATCTTTAATTTTGGAGGAAAATTGTATGACGGAGAAAGAGAAAGCCGCCAAAGGATTTTTATATAACGCAAACCATGATGTTTCTTTGATGGAGGAACGCCGCTGGTGCGCCAGCTTGTGTTATGAATACAATCAACTGCATCCTGCAAAGACCGAGGAACGGGAACGCTTGCTGCGCCGAATTCTTGGGCAAGCCTCTAACAATTTTGTAATTGAGCAGCCCTTTCTATGCGATTACGGTTATAATATCAAAATTGGTGAAAATTTTTATGCAAATCATCATTGCACCGTTTTAGACGGTGCAAAGGTTGCCTTTGGAGATAATGTATTTATCGCTCCTAATTGCGGGTTTTATACAGCAGGGCATCCCTTGGATACCGAACAACGCAATCAGGGATTGGAGTATGCCTATCCTATAACTGTTGGGGATAATGTCTGGATTGGAGCTCATGTTGCTGTACTGCCCGGAGTCACCATTGGCAATAACTCAGTCATTGGAGCAGGCAGTATTATTACCAAGGATATTCCATCCGGTGTAATTGCCGCAGGAAATCCCTGCAAGATAATCCGGGAAATAACGGAAGAAGATAGAAAAAAATATTGGAAAGCTTGATGGATTGAAGCTTGACCTTAGTTGATAGACCGAAACAGAGTTCGATCCCGGGAGAACCAACCTGAAAAAGAAAAAAGAACGCTCTTATGTCACTGGATAAACAACCAGGTCTGGAAAAGGACCTGGTTGTTTTTATATTGCAGTTGGATTCAGCGTATTATTTTTTGCCCTTTATCATGTATTCCTGCCGGGGACAGGAGCCTTTGCAATCTCTGTAAAAATTATAACAGGTGAAGAATAACCAACCCACCTGGGTTTGGCCGCTTTCATAATCCATTTTTGGTTCAATGGTAATATTCTTCTGGATTTTTTCGCAAAATTGATCCGCCATTTTTTCACACCTCCTTATTCATCAACTAACTTTAATAAGTATTATATTCCATAAATGGTTACAATACAACTTAACTAGTAGATAATGCAAGGTAAAATAATGTATTAACATTAATAAAAATAAAAGTAATTATCTATAATTTAAATTTATAACAAATAGATAAAATTAGTTTATATATAAAAAACAGTTGATGATAGTAAATTGTATTTTGTCAGAACAGAAGGAACCGGACAGAAAGCAGCGAAGTAAAAGAAATTGTCTTAAAGAATGGAAATATTGATTTCCGTATACAAAGGAAGGAAAATCCATGCTAAGAATCTCCGGAATTAAATTATCCCTGGATCAGGATGAAAGGGATTTAAAAAATGTTCTTCTGACGAAATTAAAGATAAAAGAAGGGGAACTCAAAAAACACCAGATTTTTAAGCGCTCTGTCGACGCCAGAAAAAGGGAAAACATCTATTTGGTTTATACCGTGGATGTTGAGGTAAGCAATGCCCATAAAATACTGGCCAGGCACGCCAGGGATATTGATGTTGCGCCCGCTCCATCATTAACTTATGAATATGTGGAACCCGGCAAGTCGCCCCTGGAGAATCGACCGGTGATTATTGGTACCGGACCGGCAGGCCTTTTTGCCGGCTTAATTTTGGCCCAGACGGGTTACCGCCCTTTACTGCTGGAACGTGGGGCGGATGTGGATCGGCGAACGAAAAGAGTTGAGGATTTCTGGGCCCAAGGAAGACTGGACGGCGAATGTAATGTCCAGTTTGGCGAGGGCGGTGCGGGAACTTTTTCCGATGGCAAACTGACCACCCTGATCCGGGATTTGAGATGCCGCAAAGTTCTAGAGGAATTGGTGAGGGCCGGCGCTCCGGAAGAAATTTTATACGCCCATAAACCTCATGTGGGAACCGATATTTTAAAAACCGTGGTGAAAAATCTCAGGCAGGAAATTATTCGGCTGGGCGGGGAAGTCCGTTTTCAGGCCAAGGTGACCGACCTGCTGGTGGAACAGGGAGCGGTGAAAGGCCTGGTGGTAAACGAAAGTGAAAGCATTGCGGCGGGCTTAGTGATCCTGGCCATTGGCCACAGTGCCAGGGATACCTTTGCCATGCTCCATAACCGGAAGGTAGTCATGACGCCCAAGGCCTTTTCCATCGGTGTGCGCATTGAACATCCCCAGCAGTTGATTAATGCAGCCCAGTATCGGGAATTCGCCCGTCACGAGAAGCTAGGTCCTGCGGAATATAAGCTGGCCTACCACTCTCCGGGAGGCAGGTCCGCTTATACCTTCTGCATGTGCCCCGGGGGAACGGTGGTGGCGGCGGCTTCTGAAAAAGGAGGGGTAGTGACCAACGGCATGAGCATACACGCCCGGAATGGAGAAAACGCCAACAGTGCCCTATTGGTCAGTGTTACTCCTGCTGATTTTGGCAGCAGCCATCCCCTGTCGGGTATTGAGTTTCAGCGGCGTTGGGAGCGCCTGGCCTTTGAACTGGGAGGGAAAAATTATCACGCTCCGGCTCAATTGCTAAGGGATTTCCTGGCAGACCAGTCTTCTTGCTCAGGTCTAGGACAAGTTCAGCCTTCTTACCGGCCGGGGGTGACCATGGTGGAATTAAAAAAATGCCTGCCGCCCTATGTGGTATCTGTCTTAAGGGAGGCCATTCCTGAATTTGATAAAAAAATGAAAGGGTTTGCCCTGCCGGATGCAGTCTTAACCGGCGTTGAAACCCGCAGTTCCTCTCCGGTGCGCATTGAAAGGAATGAACGGCGGGAAGCCAGTGTTTTGGGCCTTTATCCTGCCGGCGAAGGAGCCGGGTACGCTGGGGGAATCATTTCTGCCGCCGTAGACGGAATCCGGGTGGCGGAGGCGGTGTCAAGCCAATACAAACCAATGGAGGATGGAGCCGTTGTCTAAGGATAAACCGCTTAAAATCGTGATCGTTGGCGGGGGGGCCGCAGGCATGTTGTCAGCCATTACCGCCGCAGCCAAAGGGGCCCGGGTAACCCTTTTGGAAAAAAACCAGAGGATTGGCAAAAAGCTTTTGGCCACCGGAAACGGCAGGTGCAACCTGACCAATATCCACATGCATCTTTCCCATTTCCATGGCCGCAATCCCAAGTTTGCCTACTCCGCTTTAAACCGTTTTAATCAGGATCAGACCATCCAGTTTTTCGAGCGTCTGGGTGTTTGCCATAAGATAGAGGACGGAGGAAAAGTATTTCCTTTTTCCAACCAGGCTTCCAGCGTGCTGGATGTGTTAAGATACGAACTGGATTGGCGGGGAGTGGAGGTTATGGTTGACTCCGAAGTGAAGGATATCCGCCAAGAAAAGCAAGGCTTTGTGCTTACGTTGAAGGGAAAGGAACCCCTGAGGGCCGACCGGGTTATTTTAACCACCGGCGGAAAGGCGGCGCCCAACCTGGGAACCACCGGAAGCGGTTATCTGCTGGCTGAAAAACTGGGTCATAAAATTGTTGACCCCTTCCCTTCCCTGGTGCAGTTAAAATTAGCAGAGCCTTTTTTAAAGCAGATTATGGGAGTTAAGTTTGAGGGAGCAGCGGAAATCATCGTTAATAATAAAACCCTGGCCCGGTCAGCGGGAGAAATTTTGTTTACCGATTACGGAATATCGGGTCCGGCCATATTCCAATTAAGCCGGACAGCGGCTCAACAGCTTAAAGGGCAGGAACCGGTCTGGGTAAAGGTTTCTCTGGTAAACCATCTCCCGGAGGATGAACTGAGGCAATATCTGGCCAAGCGTTTTGCGGAAGGGCCGCAAAAAAACCTGCTGTTTAGTTTGGTTGGTTTTATACATAAAAAGCTTATACCGGCTTTGCTGAAACAGGCCGGACTGCAGGATGTCAACAAGAAGGCCGCCGACCTGGCTCCGGAGGAAAAAGAGAAAATTGCGGTCATTCTTCAGGATTGGCGCTTTCAGGTAACCGCCACCAATACCTGGACTGCGGCCCAGGCAACCGCCGGCGGGATAGAAACCGGGGAAATCCATCCCCAGACCATGGAATCCAAGCTGGTGCCGGGTTTGTTTTTTGCCGGGGAAATTATTGATATCGACGGGGATTGCGGCGGCTACAATCTGCAATGGGCCTGGTCTTCCGGGTATGTTGCAGGCACCAGTGCCGCTGCCTGGTAGAATTGTTCCAGTTCCAGGCAGGAGTTCCAGGCTTAGCCTAGAAATATTTCTTAATTATCAGTTTTCATTAAGATCCCTGAAATTTGAGAGTTGGAGTGATATTTTTTGAATGAAGCCGCCCAAAAAATAAAAAATAAACGGTTAATCTTTGTCCTTGCCTTTATTTTCCTGACCTTATTATATAAATTTGTCAATCTGCAAATGGTTGATATGAAGGTGAGTGAATCCATCCAGCAATACGTGATACTGGCCCAGCGGTTGACCTTTGTTGTTTTATACCTGTGGTTCGGTTATTCCGTGGGAATCAACAAACAAACCACCTGGTTCATGAGTATGCTGGCAGTTCTACATCCCCTAACCCCCCTGATCGGTTTAATGGTCTTGCTGTTTAAAAGCGGGCAAATGCAAATCCAAGCCGCCAAAGGAATATCTTCCAAAGCCGTAGAGGTCAAAGGCTCGGAGAATAAAAAGGAAAGTGAAAAGGGCCGATCTGGCTCCAGGGAGTCTCAACGGAAAAAAAAGAACAGAAAGTAACAAAGGTGGCGTAAGCGCCACCTTTCCTTTTGACGGAAATCATCTTTAAAGAAAGCCATGGCCCGATGAGAGAAACATACTCTGATTAATTTGCGGAATAATAGGAAAAAGAGTCTTGTTCCAGGAGGCTGTCGTGACCAACTTAACTTACGATCAGATATTCAGCAAGCTGGTAAAATCCGCTTATGACGGGAACCTGTCCGAGGAAATTGATCGGCTGCAGCAAGAGCAGGATGAACAGCTAAATCAGTATATTCATTATGCCACCGGCAAAGGAGATCCGGAAAGGGTTGTTTTTAAAGTAAAGGACTGTGGTTTTGACTGTGGGTGCGAAGAGGACGGCTGTCAGGTCTCCTGCCTGCTGGAAGCCATTGAAAGGGACGAACAGGGCCGTGTGGTCATCAACGGCAACACCTGCACCGACTGCGGGCAGTGTGTGGATGAGTGTAAATATGGCTGCCTGGTGGATAAAAAGGAGTTTATTCCTTTGGTGGAGGTCTTGAAAGATCGCAAGGTACCGGTTTTTGGCATTATCGCCCCTGCTTTTATCGGACAGTTTGGTCCGGACGTAACGCCGGGCAAGATGCGGGCCGCCCTAAAGAAGCTGGGTTTTTACGGCATGGTGGAGGTTGCCCTTTTTGCGGATATATTAACTTTCAGAGAAGCTTTGGAGTTTGACAGCCATGTGCACAAAGAAGGGGATTTCGTTATCACCAGCATGTGTTGTCCCATGTGGGTGTCCATGATAAAAAGGGTTTACCGGAAAATGGCTTTCCATATTACTCCGTCTGTTTCCCCTATGATCGCCTGCGGCCGGGGAGTGAAAAAATTGCATTCCGAGGCCAAAGTGGTCTTTATCGGACCCTGCATAGCCAAAAAGGCGGAGGCTAAGGAGCCGGATGTCAAGGACGCTGTGGATGTGGTGATTACCTTTAAAGAGTTAAAGCAAATCTTTGAAGCCACGGGGATTCAGCCGGCGGAGATGCCCGAAGATGAAAAGGAACATTCTTCTACCGGGGGAAGAATTTACGCCAGAACCGGGGGAGTCAGCAAAGCGGTGGCGGACACGCTTAAACGAATCAGACCGGATAAACCAATTCAAATAAAGGCTGTGCAAGCCCATGGGGTGAAAGCCTGCCGGCAAATGCTCCAGGAGGCCCTGGAGGGCAAAATTACAGCCAATTTTTATGAAGGAATGGGCTGTGTGGGAGGTTGTATCGGGGGTCCCCATGTATTAATTGATGCTGAAGAAGGGAGGAGATGGGTTGATCAATACGGGGAAGAAGCCAGCAGCCTTACCCCTGCGGATAACAAATATGTATTAGCTCTTTTAAAGAGTTTGGGGTTTGCAGAAATCGAGGATCTTTTTAATGAGGAAAAATCCAAAATCTTCAGCAGAAGTCTTAACGAAGAAAAAAGCCTTGATTAAGGCTTTTTGTCTTAGTGGTCCTTGTGCATAAGAAAGGTTAATATTTTAGAGAACTGTATGTTCACCAGTTCACTGACCGGGACCCCGGTTTCCTCGGAGCGTTTTTCAATAACGTGCAATTGGTTGCGCAGAAATTCATAAATAATGTACTCCGCCACATCCTCGGGGGTAGAACCTTGTTTTTCCGCATACTGTTCAAGCATTTGCTGGGTTTCATCGGATAAGTTCAGTTCAAATTCTTTGTTTTCGTCCATAGACTCCATCCTTTCAAAAATTGGTGACAAGTTAAGATTCGAGGTTCATTTTTTATAACCTTCTAAAAAGTACATAAAAGTACAAAATAAAATAAACTTCTTACTTGGACTATTATTTTATCTTTCCAGGGATTCTTATTCAGCAGACCGCTTATGTCTTGGTTATACGGTTAAACCCGGGAGTGTACCCGGACCCGGAAGAGCGGAAGGAAGAGCCAATTAGACCTGCGCACCTTTTAAAGCTACAGCACAAAATCCAGCAACTGCAAATCAAGATGGAAAAAGCAGCGGTGGCTATCAGGATCAGGCAAAGGGCGGGTAAGCCCATCAGTGTCCATAGGGGAATCAGCCGACGGGTTAGCATAGCAGCAGCCTCCTTATGTGAAATAAATCACATTTTTGCTTGTAATATACCATAATTTAAAAATTTATTAATAAGAGTTAGCTATGTTCTAATAGAAAAATTATAAAAACAATACTGATAATTTGCTGTTGATTTGTTTTGATTGGTAGAAAAACAAGGGGAGATAAATAAAATATTCACAAGGGGTTTGGGCAGGGAGTGTCGAAGAACAGGATAAATATGCTTATAAAGCAAGGGGAGATACGAATGACGCTTCACAATTATAAACAGCAGTTGATGCAAAAACTGGATGACGGTTCTTTGCCGGGAATCTCCTTAGATCATGAGTTTACCTTTGCGTGCAAGGACCAGTGCATGGGACGGTGCTGTAACACCATAACCATCCTACTGGACCCCTGGGATGTGGAAATCATGGCCAGGCATTTAGGCATTTCAGGTCGTGAGTTTGTTGCGGAATACTGTAAATATGATTTTGGTCAGGGATTAAAATGGCCCTATGTGCGCTTAAAACATGCTGAAGATGGCCCCTGCATCTTTATGCTGCCGGGCGGGCGCTGTGAAATTTATCCTGTGCGGTCCCGAAACTGTAGAACCTATCCCATCGGACGGGCTGTTCGCTTTGAGGAGAAAGGCACCAAAAGGGACAAAATTTTTATGATTGAAAAAATGGACTTCTGTCTGGGGCATAACTGTGATCAACCCTGGACCGTTAAAAAATGGTTTGAAGATGCCCAGTGCCAGAAATTTTATGAATTGTCGGACTTATATCTGGAAGTCATTGACTACGCCACCAAACAACTGGACAGTCCCAGGTGGATGAACAGAAACATTGCCCAGATGCTCATGCCCCTGCTTTACGGGCCGGATCTGTTGCGTCAAAAGCTGAGTATTAGCGAACAGGAAGTTGACCATGAGGAGTTTTACCGCCGGCGGATGAAGGCTTTAAAAGTGATCTTGACAGATATTGCCGCCGAATTTGGCTACGGACCCTGTGCCCGACAAAAGGAGAGCGACGATTCCCCAGCCATGCCCGGTGGAAGTTTAATGGATCGAATGAAAGTAGTGCTTATTACGGGTAAGGAGTAAATAAGACTTTCGGAGAGAGGACAAAAGGGCTTTGCATCGCAACGGAAGACAGCAGATAACCGGGCGGCGAAAAACGGACGAATAAGCAATAGAACACGGATTGAACGGATAATACGGATTTCCGCGGATTTTATTAAAAATTTATAAAATCCGCGAGAATCCGTGGAAATCCGCAAAATCCGCGTTCTATTTTTTATTTTTGGGAAATGAAGGGCGCGCAATCCAACCATCCGGTTTTTTTGCAGCAACCCTCCTTGTATTTCTTAAAGATTAAGCGGTTTTGTGCTGATCGTCGTGGTCAAGAATCTTAAAGTTTTCCACAATGAAGCAGTAAGCCAAGACACCGATGGAGACCAGGCCGATGCTTACAAACCATTCCCACACAGAGGGGAAGTAGGAGCCGCCGGAGGCGCCGGACATGCCGGTGAACACAACATTCATACGGTTTAAGATCAAGCCGCCGCTGACCAGTAAACCATAGATGAAGAGGCCGGAACGGGAGGCGCTCATACTGCTGAAAACAATGATGATGGGGATGATAACCCCTGCCACCAGTTCAAGCAGGAACAGGTTGCCTTCCAGGTTTCCGGCAAAGACCAGATTCCATACATTGCGGTTGGATAAATCGAAGATCTTCAGAATTAAATAGAGGATCATGAAATACCCGCCAATTCTGGCCAGTCCCCGGATAACATCAATGGGTACCTTATGCTTATAGGCATTGCCCGCCAGGGTTGTTTCCACAGCAATCATGGCCGGACCCACAAAGAAGGACGAAATCAGGAAGAAATAAGGAATCAGCGTAGACCACCAGAGGGGGTACAATTTGTCGACAGCAATGAGATAGAGACCCCCCAGGGAAGACTGGTGCAGGGTGGGGAAGATAATTCCCACAATGAGCAGTACCGGCATGGCTTTTCTAAAGAGATTATTCCATTTGATGCCGACCCGCTCGGTGAAGATTTCTCCAAACTCCAGCACTTGGATGGTGGTATAGCAGGATACGCACCAGAAAACTTCAAAAAGTACCGAAGTGTGTCCCCAGGATACAAAGGGACGCCAGAAATTGAACCACTGGCCGATATCCAGGAACAGACCGGCCATGACCAGCAGGTAGCCCAGCAGTGAAGTCAGCATGGCGCTGCGAGCGATGGCATGGAAATGGTCCCGGTGTAATACATGAACAATAATTGCGGTAAAATAGCCGCCGCCGGCCAAAGCAACGCCGGTCAGGACGTCAAAGCCGATCCACAAACCCCAGGGCCACTCGTCATTTAAATTAGTAACCAGGCCCAGGCCGGTGGCCAGACGGAAAATGGAGATAGCCACTGCCAGTGCGGCCAAAAGAATCAATAATTTTCTTATGGGAGTTAGTTTAAAACTCCAACCTTGATTGGCCATTGCGTTCCCCCCTATAGGTTTTTTAATAGGTATCAAAGAGAAGATCCAATTATAGTTTAACGTTTTTATTTGAGTCTTTGGCTATTTCATTACGTCGTTTGGTGTAATGATAAAGTCCGGTTAAAATGACACCCCAACTGACGGCTACAATGGGTGTGTACTTCAAGAAGTTATGAGAATAGGTAGGCAGAGGGATAGTGCCCAGATTTACGTTAAAGCCCAGTGTGGCGAAGGGAACATCAGAGATATACAGCCAAGAAGTGCCTCCAGCCTGGTTTTCCCCATAGACTTCTTTTATATATCTATTATCTTGAATAATAGCAGACTTTGCGGCTTTAAGCATTTCATCCCGCTCACCAAAGGTAAACACGCCGGCAGGGCAGACGGAAACGCAGGCAGGGGCTTCACCCTTGGCCACCTTGGTAGAGCACATCTGGCATTTAGAGACCAGGGGGAAGGTTTTCTCCCATTCATATTTGGGAATGTTAAAGGGACAGGCAATCATGCAGTAACGGCAGCCAACGCACAAATGAGGATAATAGACCACCGGGCCCTCGGGAGTTTTTTGCAAGGCCTTGGCAAAACAAGCTGAGGCGCAGGCAGGTTCCTGACAGTGCAGGCACTGCTGTTTTACAAAACGCCAGACGGGTTTACCCTCCTGAGAAGCCACTTGATTAAAATGAACCACCGTCCAGTTTTTGTCCGATAACTTGGCTTTATCGCCAAGGGTAGGGTTTTTGTCATCGTATTCTAAATCGTTCCAGAGTTTGCAGGCTACTGTACAACTGCCGCAGCCCACACACTTGGTAAGATCAACCAATACACCTTTTGCCATTTATTTCACCTCCGAAATTAAACTTGCTTTTTAACGGTTAGGGTATCGCCGCGATCGGTATACTCGGTGTGCAGCAGTTCTTCGGCCAAATGGCTCATAGGCTGCTCCAGGTAATTCTTATACAACTGCAGAACCTCGCTATTTTCATGGCTCAGGCGCTTTTTGTACATTTTGGCGTCCATGGTGTACAGGCTGTTTAGACGGGCTTGGCGTACCTGGTCAGAGGGAGGCAATGATGTTCGGGGTTGACCGCCGCCGCCGATGCAGCCGCCAGGACAGCTCATAAACTCAATAAAATGATAACGGGGTGGATTGCCCTGTTTCAAATCGACCCGCAGTTGATCCAGAATTTTACGGGCATTGCTAAGGCCGGAACAAATGGCTACATTGACCTGACCCACGCCGGGAATTTCCAGGGAAGCCTCTTTAACGCCATTCAAGCCTCGAACGGGAGTCAGGTTCAATAACGCGTCCGGAGGATTTTGCTTGGTAATCAGGAAGTAGGCGGAGCGGACGGCCGCTTCCATGACGCCGCCGGTGGTGCCGAAGATAACCGCGGCTCCGGTGCCTTCGCCCAGGATGGAATCATATTGAGCGTCTTCCAGCTTGGTCAGGTCGATGCCTTTGGACTTAATTAACCGGGCCAATTCGCGGGTGGTTAATACAATATCAACGTCCCTGATCTGGGGCTTGCCGATTTTATGGCCGGCATCGTTCATTTCCGGGCGCTGACATTCATACTTCTTGGCCGTACACGGCATGATGGAAACAGAAACAATCTTTTCCGGGTCAAGCCCCTTTTGCTCGGCATAATACGTCTTAACCACCGCGCCCAGCATTTGCTGGGGAGACTTGGCTGAAGACATGTGTCCCAGCAGGTCCGGGTAAAAATATTCACAGAATTTAACCCAGCCGGGGCTGCAGGAGGTAAACTGGGGCAGAGGATGATCTAACTCGCCGGTTACCCGTTTGACCAGCTCGGTGCCTTCTTCCATAATGGTCAGATCTGCAGAAAAATTAGTATCAAAAACCCCATCAAAGCCTAGTTTTTTAAGGGCGGCAACCTGTTTGCCCTCTACAATGCTGCCTGCCGGCATACCAAACTCCTCACCCAGGGCAACCCGGGTGGCCGGGGCGGTTTGTACCACTACGTGTACATTTTCGTCCTCCAGGGCTTTGACCACCTTATCAATATCGTCCACTTCAGTGATGGCCGCAGTGGGGCACCACAGTGTGCACTGGCCGCAGTTTACACAGGTGATGTCGTCTTTAATGGGAGTCTCATAATAGCCATAAACCGTTTGGATCCTTTCACAGGCCTCAATGCATTGGCCGCAGAGGATGCATTTTTGATCATCCCGGGTGATGGAAGGATTGTTGGGATCAATAGGAATGCGGCCCTTCACTTGTACGGGCCAGGAACTGGCTACCTGATACTGCTGGGGCAGCCATCCTTTGCCTCCGGCTTGATCCGTACTGCAGCCGGTAATGGTTGCGGCCACACCGGCTAATCCGACTCCCCCAAGCATCTTGAGGAAACCACGCCGGGTTACGGGTTTTGGCGTTGTCGTGCGGTTT
The DNA here is from genome assembly GCF_000215085.1 of Desulforamulus ruminis DSM 2154. Lineage (NCBI taxonomy): Bacteria > Bacillati > Bacillota > Clostridia > Eubacteriales > Peptococcaceae > Desulforamulus > Desulforamulus ruminis. Next base: position 2,653,492 of record NC_015589.1, on the reverse strand, counting down.
TCCATGAACTTTCCTCCTTTGTGTTTTTTATGGAAAAAATAAAAATAAGGCAAAATTTAAAATCTTTTTTATTTATATGTATTAAAGAAGAAACAAAAATAGGCCAGGCTGTGCGGAAAACACATGGCTGGCCCAAGCATGTAAGTTCCTTCCGCACCTTTGCCATGAAGTCACTTTAGTAAGCCCGGTGATTAGGATAAATGTGTTGTTTGAGAAAAAGAATACAATCATCAATTAGTTATTCTTCGGAATATTAGTAATTCCTTCACTAATTGAAATTTTTTGAACATTTTTTTCAATCGTATTTTATGCTTATAAAGGCAGCAATAAAATGTGAAAGACAACCCCTTCCGGATCACCTTGTTTTAATTGACAGGCCTTAATCATAAGGAAAAATAAAAAATCTACCCAAGAGTTAGAGGCAGTCCTTTTGGGTAGATTAATTTTCTTATTGGCCATCCTAGGAACGGCATAACGTGATTGGCCCTTTTCTGCGGATTATTCAATAGTTTATTCCGTCTCCTGGGCATGAATAAAGGAAAGAAAGGTTTCACACGGAGGGGAGAGGTTGCGATCTTTCTTGAAGATCAATGAAAAATTCCGCACAATGGTTACATTGGCTATTTTGCAGACTTTTACCGTTTTTAGCTGAATCTCTTTGCTCACAGCCAGGGCCGATAAAATACTGGCGCCCAGTCCGGCTTCCACCGCGCCAATGACCGCCTGGGTATTTCCCATTTCCATGACCGTATTCAGTTCCGAAGGATCTAACCCGGCTGATTTCAAGCTATCTTCCATCACAACCCTGGTTCCGGAACCCGGTTCTCTTAATACAAAGGGCAGAGAGGACAATTCCTTCAGGGTTAAATTCTTTTTAATGGACAGAGGATGACTGTAGGGAAGCACAACCACCAATTCGTCTTTCATAAAGGACTTCCCGATTACATTTTCATTTTTTACAGGCCCCTCAATTAATCCCAGTTCCAGCTTCTCATCTAAAATGTGATCCACAATATGCCGGGTGTTGGTTACCTCCAGGTGGATGTTTACTCCCGGGTAATCGTGATTAAACATGGCCATCATTTTAGGCAGTACATTTTCCGCAATGGTATGGCTGGCTCCTAAAAATAAATCTCCGTGTATTTCACCCACCAGAGTGGCAATGTGTTGTTCCGAGCGCTCCAGTAAGGTTAATATTTCAGTGACGTAACCCATCAAGACTTCCCCAAAGCGGGTTAATTTTAATTTTTTACTGGAACGGTCAAATAATTTAGCGCCATAATGCTGTTCCAGCAGATAAATATTATGGTTTATGGTGGGTTGAGATAACTCCAGCAATTTTATGGCTTTGGCCATATTTTCCGTTTCAGCCAGGGTCTTAAATATTTTTAAATACATTAGATTCATAAATAAAACTCACCCGCCAGTAGAAAGTGACTTTAATATTTACAGATTTTAAAGGATATAACCGGTTTTTGTCTGACAGATTGCTGACAAAAGAAAGGTATTTAAAACAAAAGCGGGAATAACCGGCAGGGAATGTTTTTTAAAGTCATAAATTGGTATATAATGAGGATAAGAACTAATAGGGTAAGGCGGCAGGTGCTGGTGGGATTTGTGGTCCAGGATAAGGTTCGTGATTATATCCGAACCATTTTACCGGAAAGGGAAGAATTATTTTTAAATATGGAGCAGGAAGCCCGGGAAAAGATGGTGCCCATTGTTGAACCGGAGGTAGGGCATTTACTCTACTGGTTGGCTATGACCAAGGGCAGTGTTCGGGTCTTGGAGGTTGGTACCGCCATTGGTTATTCAACCCTGTGGTTGTCCAAAGCGGTTTTGCCACGGGGCGGGCGAATTACAACCATGGAAATCAACGGACCCCGGGCGGAGGCAGCAAAAAAAAATTTTAAAAAAGCCGGAGTCCATGAGCAAATTGAATTGATTTTTGGTGATGCCAGGGAACTTCTATACCAGCTCACCGGTCCTTATGATTTTATCTTTTTGGATGCAGCCAAGGGAAAATATGTGGAATTTCTGGATAAATGTGTCGATCTCCTGGAACCAGGAGGGGTGCTGGTGGCTGAAGATGTGTTCATGAGGGGAATGGTTATTTCCGGAGATATTGATAAGAGAAGAAATAAAACCGCTGTGGCCCGCTTAAGGAGCTATCTAAAAGCAGTGACGGAGCATCCGCTTTTAGAAACCGTTCTTATACCGTTGGGCGACGGGGTTTCCGTAAGCACAAAATGCAATTTGAGATTTAAATAAAAATGGTGTAAAATGTGTTTAAAAACCATTCAATCGTATAGAAACAATAATATTTTTATAAATAAATTATTTATAGTTTAAAATCAAAAGAAAATATTATAACTTCCTTTAGGATTCATACAAAAATGATTTGGAAATATATAGATTTTTAGAAATCATTATATAGATTGATAAATTTGTAACATATGGGATAGCAAGACACCAGGGCTAAATTTTTTTAATTTTTAAAAAATGAATTTTGCTTTTTCTGACAATCTAATGTTATGAATTAGCTTTAAGCCATCATAAACATATTTTAATATACCGGTTAATTGACTAGCTTTTAAATGAGTAAATTGTTAAAATGACGAATGGTAAAAATTTTTACTAATAAAATAATACAACCAATTATAAAAATGCTTTTCTCCTTTGGGTAACATAATATGTCATTTAACCCGGCCATTTAATATTGATTCGTCTACCGTTGTTGTCTATAATTACCCTTGAGTAATTATGGAATTATAAGAATTGCTGCTATTATTTTAATGAAGGGAAGGAGTGAAGGACTGGTCGGGCAATAACGATAATGGACATGCTTGACAGGCTGCGGGCTTCCTGCTACGACTCTTTCTTAAACTCTTATCCTTAATGATAGAATAGATAAAGCATGGAGTTTAAAGCATGGCAAGCGAACCTCTAAGCGGCAATTCCTTGGCTTTAATACCAAAACAAAGAAATTTAAGGAGGTATGTTGCTTGTTGCTGACGGTATTTATCTATGTTTCAATCCTCGCTTTTATAGGGTTATCGCTCTATAAAGCACGGCAGTATGCCAAAATGCCCATGCACGGCCGTTGGGAACTGTACCCTGTTCCCAAAGAACCCGGGGAAAAGGGGCATTACGGCGGTTCTTATTATGAAGACCTGGAATGGTGGAATAAACCCCGGAAAGTCTCTCATGCCGGCGAAATTATTGATATGCTTAAAGAGATGCTTTTCATTAAAAACCTGTTTATTAACCAGAGACGTCAATGGTGGTTTTCTTACGCGCTGCATCTGGGCATTTATTTATTAGGTTTATGGGCGATTTTATTAGTTGCAGGAGCTGCCACTGAGTTGTCCGGTGTTCCTATCACCACTGCGGACGGAATCAGCAGCAACCCCTGGGCTGGCTTTGTTTATTACGCAACGCTTATTTCCGGCGGAGCCGGAGCAATCCTACTGGCCTTTGGTTCCATCTGCCTGTTCTTTAAAAGATCCTTAAACAATACTTTTGTCAAATATACAACTCCCCAAGAATATTTTAATTTATTTTTCCTGTTTGCCGTGGTTGCATCCGGTATGGTTGTCTGGTCCGGAGATCCTGGTTTTAACTATGGCCGGGAAATTATCAAAAGCTTGCTGACTTTCTCACCGGTTCAAGCGGATTTTGCGCTGACCATTCACATTTTGCTGTTGGGCGCGGTGATGATTTACATTCCCCAAACCAAAATGAGCCACTATGTAGGCAAATATTTTGCCTTCCATAAAATCTTATGGGATAACGAACCGAACCTGAGAAACTCGGAAATGGAAAACACCATTAAAAAGGCCTTGAGCTACAAACCAAAAGCCTCCTGGTCTGCACCTCATATTAGCCCGGCACCCCCTTCACCGGAAAAGAAGTAAAATTTGTGAGATAGGAGGTAGGAATAATTTATGAGTAATCTGAGACCCCAAGATATAGGCAAGCCTTCTGAGCAGTTGGGTAAGATTGAACAACTAATGCCGCTGCCGGCACCCTATGATAAACCCGGCATGGAGCCGGATTTTAAGGCTCCAAAAGAATCCTGGAAAGAGGACTATTGCACCACCCTGGACGGTTTTGTGGGCAATGAAACCTTAGTCCGGCCTAAGACCAAAGAAGAAGAAGAGGAAATGGTCAAGAAGTTTTTGAGTGGTTTGGAAAAACTATTCTCCGATGAAACCAACAGAAACTATCTGCAGCCCTTCCTGCTGTCTTTTGAGTATTGCGCTAAGTGCAACACCTGTTCCGAAGCTTGTCACGTATTTAAAGCCAGCGGGGAACAGGAAATTTACAGACCCATCTTCCGCTCGGAAGTGCTTCGCAAGATTGCCAAGAAACACTTCAAAGGAGATGGCTTCTGGTCCAAGTTTAGCGGTGGGGACATTGATATTAATATCGAAACCATCATGCGCCTCGGTGAACTGGCCTATCGCTGCAATCTGTGCCGCCGTTGCGCCCAAACCTGTCCCTTGGGCCTGGACAATGGCTTGTTAACTAGAGAGATCAGAAAGCTGTTTAGTATGGAAATGGGTATTGCGCCCAAACCCTTGCATGAAAAAGGCTCCATGCTGCAGTTAAAAACCGGCTCCAGTACCGGTATTACCAAAGAGGCCTTCCTGGACATGATTGAGTTCCTGGAAGACGATCTTTACGAAAGAACCGGTAAAAAATATAAGATTCCTGTGGATAAAAAGGGAGCCGACATTCTTCTGACCCACAATGCCGGTGAATATATGGCCTGGCCCGAAAACCCCGCTGCCTTTGTGGTCCTTTTTGAGGAAGCCGGCCTGGACTGGACCCTGAGCAGTGACATGATCGGTTACGATAACGTGAACTACGGCTTGTTTTATGATGACGCCCAGAGCCGGAAGATTGGTCTGGCACAGATGAAAGCCGCTAAGGATCTGGGTGTAAGAAGAATTGTTGTGGGCGAGTGCGGCCATGCCCATAAAGCCGCAATGGTTAGTATTGACCGGGCTTTTGTAGGGGACGACAACATTCCCCGGGAAAGTTTCCTGCCTTTGCTGGCCGACATTATTAAAAAGGGAGTTTACAAGCTGGACCCCATGCGCAATAATTTCCCGGTCACCATGCACGATCCCTGCAACGTGGTCCGCATGATGGGGATTATGCAGCCCCAGCGTGACATTATTAAAGCAGTGGCTCCCCAGTTCAGGGAAATGTATCCCCATGGGGCGAAGAACTTCTGCTGTGGCGGCGGTAGTGGCTTTGCCATTATGAAGTCCTTTAACTTCCCTGAATTTAGAAACAAAGTAAGCAGCCGCATGAAATTTAAACAAATCCTGGAAGCCTTTAAGGGTGAAATGGAATTAGACATTCCTAAATATGTTGCGGCTCCCTGCTCAAACTGTAAAGGGGCCATTCGGGATATTCTGGAGTACTATCAAGCCACGGCCAAGTTTAACGTTCATTATGGCGGTTTAGTTGAGTTAGTAGTGAATGCCATGGTCATGTTTGACAAACCCTTCCTGGAGTTCCTGGATGAAGAGGAGTTTGCCGCACAGCACATTCATAAATAAATCAATGAACCATTTAAGGACACGCCTGGAATTCCAGGCGTGTTTTTTTATTGCAGAATGCGTCCCGGCGCCTCCACCAGGGAGGCCAGTTCATGAGCCAGAACAAGGAGGGTCTGGGCATAATCCAGCAGTGGAGAAGCCTGTTCCTGGCCAAAAGTTTTGCTGATATAAGGGATCGCAAATAAGTAGGTATCCGCCAGCCGTATCATCAGCATGCTGGTAGCAAAAATTTCGCCGTCATCCAGGGCGGAAGAAATGGCTGTGGTTAGTTCTCTCAAGGCTTTAAAATAACGCAGGTGTTCTTCCGGGCGGATGAGGCAATCAATGGACTGAAGTCTGCCCGTATCAAAAACCTTCATAAAGTACAAGAGGTAGTCATAGAAAGACATTTCGCCTATGGCCGTATGGCGAACCCCCAGGGTGGCATGGCGTCCGGAATGATCAAGGGCCTCCCGGATACAATAAAAGGCGGTCCGGTTTTCCTTCGGGTCAAGCAATTTAAGTTGTTGGGCATGTTCCAGGCTTTTCTGAATCAGGTTATCCGCATGGAAGGACAGCGTATCGTCCATTTCATCTTCCGAACAGGAATGACAGCCTTCTACAGAACATTCCGACTTTTGTCGAATTTGCTTTTTATATTGCTTCTCCATTTCCCTTTTTAGGGCCAGTTCCATCTGTCCGGGGGAATTGGTGTAGTTCTGAATTCTGCTGCTGATTTCACGGTAGGGAGTATGAAAATTTCTGAAATAAGTAAGTTCCAAAGTTTCCAGAAGATGAGTCCATAACAGAGGACCTGAGGTGGATAGTTGCTGGTCAAAAGGAATTTTAAGGGTGACGGTTTTTTTATTGCGCCAGCCCGGAGATGACACATCGAGGATATTATGTACATAATGCTGGGTTAAAAGCCAAAAAACCTGTTCTTTTTCCACATCAACCAGGGAAAGCAGTAAAGGTTTTTCCATTTCATCATAAAAACCAATTAACTGATCAACGGGCAAGGATAATTTTATCCAGTCATGATTGATTTGCAGATTGGTTGTACCTTTAATGCTTACACTGATAGCAACTCCCAAGGATTTATCCGGTTCAAAAATTTCAATATCGTAATGGTTATCCTGAATGGAACGGTTCTCCAAAAGAACCCAGGGAAAGGGCAGGGAATCAAAAAAAATTTTTTTGGCCTTTAGAAAGGTAGAGTTACCAATTCCATTGGCCAGAGGGGCTATGGGCGGTGCATTCCGTTCCATGGAAGCCATCATGGTGTACCTCCTCCTTTACAGGGCAGGTTTTTGAAAAGAGTGATAAATCTTCTGTTTTGGAAAATTCAGACGACAAGGCGGATTTTTATTTGCTTTTAGCTTGAATCCGTCATTTAAAAGCATAATTCCCGCAGCGGTGACATATTATGGAAACCACTATTTAACAGTTACGCTGGGATTAAATTTATAGTAACATGGCCGACCTATATTTTCAATGAATTTTTAATAAAAATTTAGCCAATAATTGAGTTTGCATAATTGACTTAACCGCCCAGGGTAATATCTTGCTCTTCATACCATTTTAGCGCTTCATAGAAATGCTTTTGTTCAAAGTCCGGCCAGAAATGGTCAACCACGTAAAAATCCGCATAGATGGATTGCACCGGTAAAAAACCACTGAGCCTTCTCCGACCGCCCCAGCGGATGATCAGATCAATTCGGGAAATATCGCTGGAAGCAATGGAATTGTGAATATCGCCGGATGAACCGCTGTTAAAGCCATGGGTTAAATCCCACTTCCAACCATAGTTTACCAGAAAATTTATTTTAATTAAACCTTGTCCAAAGACTTTGCGGGTGGTAAAGGGAAGCAGTTCTTCGGGAAACTGTGGGGAATTGGTATTGCCAATGACTAATAAAGAGGCGTCACGGTTGGCCAAAGTCATAACCGCATCCACACAGGCCTTTTGAAAAGCTTGTTTTTGAACAGAGGGACGTTTGGTGTTATCCTGGGTAAAGCCATAAAAGGTTAACTCCGGTATTCCCAGTTCCAGACAGGTTTCGTAGAGCATAAAACCGGGGTTAATTCCATGGGCATAGCCCTGCTCCTTCAGTAACCCCTGGGCCTGGGCCCATCTTCTGTTGCCGTCCGGTATAACGCCAATGTGTTTGGGAAGTCGTTTAAATTTAGAAGTCATGATTTTCTCCTAGATTATGAGTCAGATAAAAATAATATTTACATTTAGTGGGATTTATATACTCTAAAATCCAGGCTGGCAAAAACAAAATTCCCTGGTTTACTGGCCTACCAGGGAACGAATTTCTTCTTCATTTAAAACTTTTACGATGCTTAAGCCCACGGTTTTGGATAAAGATATTTCTTTGAACAAGGGGAGGGGCCGACGATGCCGGTCGTATAAAATTCGCACATCCGGAAACCGGGAGAGCCCCCGGGGCGTATCCTTTACCACCGCAAATTCCCCTGTATTCAGTTCCACCAGTGACCCGCTGGGATAGGCCGCAATATTTTGGAGAAAGGCTTTCACAATATTGGCCTTAAACAGAAAATTACCCGATGCGGCACACATCTCATAGGCTTCATGGGCAGGGAAGGCTTTTCTGTAAATGCGGTTGGCTGTCAAGGCGTCAAATTTGTCTGCAATGCCAACAATCTGCGCCATCTCAAGGAAGGCTTCTCCGCTAATGCCCTGAGGATACCCGGAACCGTCATAACATTCATGGTGCTGCAGAGCAATCACCGCCGTTGTTGCATCAAAACCCTTGGCGGATTGGATGATTTCATAACCATATAAGGTGTGCTTTCTCATGATTTCATATTCTTCCGGAGTAAGGTTGGCCGGTTTGTTTAATATCCTATCCGGAATATTGACTTTGCCCAAATCATGCAACAAGGCGGCAATTCCCAGTAAAGCCAAGGCTTCACGGGAAAAATTCAGGGTGATGCCCACCATCAGGGATAAAATACAAACATTGACCGAATGGGCAAAGGTGTAGTCATCCTGAGTACGGAGATCGACTAAGTTTACCATCAGGGATTTGTTCGACAACAGTTGGTCGGTAAAATTTCGCACAGTGCTGTAGATGGCCTCCGGTTTAATCACCAGCCTTCCGGACTCCTTGGTTTCCAGCAAAATATTCTTTACTTGCTGGACTGCGGCCATCCGGGTTTCAAGGCTGACGGTATCGTCCACCACCATGTCGGTTAAAAGACCGTCATCAATATAAATATAAGGGATACCCATCTTTATGAGCGTATTAATGTACTTTGGCGTTAGAGTAACTCCTGCTTCCAGCAGGGTTTCTCCCATGCTGCTATAAATGGTCCTGCCGACCTTTTGACCGGGTTCCAAGGCAAAGATTCTTACCCTGCGCATGATAAATCTCCCCCAATCTCTTGGATCATAAAGATTCCAAGTATAAAATAAGGTAATGATAAACGATATAGACAATTTACCGTCTTTAGAGCAGGACGAAAAGCGAAAGTATACATGTATATATTAGCATGGAAGTATATCCTAGTTATGAATAATGTGTTAAAATTTACTGAACTGATACAACGGCGTATCATCATTAGAACGGCAAAGATGCCTGTCTCCTTTTATTTAAGGAGGCAGGCTTATTTTTTCTATTAGGGGGTAAGTCATGACTGCGGTATCATTTTTGGCCGGGTTCCTGGCGGCGTCGCTGGTGGTGGGGATCATTGCCTATAGGAAGCTGGAAAAATGCAAAAGTGCATTAAGCCATATTGAAAGGGACATAAACCATTGGCAGCAGATTCAGTTTCCCATGGACTCCGGACCAACAGAAAACAAGCAGGAGTTTGCTGCTGTTTACGATCTGATTTTAAAAGCCAGATCTCTGGCCCAGGAAATACAGCTTTCCTCTCAACAGGTGCAGGCTGCCTCGGACCAGATGGCGGTATCCGTACAGGCCACATCGGATATTCACGGGGCCTTTGAGCATATGCAGGATTTAACCGGTGAATTGCAAGACACCGGAGATTTACTGGAGAAAGATTTTATAGAAAGTGAAGAGGCGGTTCAGGAAAGCAATCGGGCCATTGGCAAAGTGAACGGATTTATCTCAGAAATCACCGCCAGCCATGGCCTTTTAAGAGAACAGGTTAAAACCCTGCAGGAAGCGGTGGATCAAGTGCAGCAAATATCTGAAGCCATTGGCGGAATTTCCGAACAAACAAAGCTGCTGGCCTTAAATGCAGCCATTGAGGCCGCCCGGGCCGGAGAACACGGCCGGGGTTTTGGTGTGGTGGCCGAAGAAATTGGCAAACTTTCGGATCGAACGGCGGATGCCGTTAAACAAACCGCCAAGGTTTTAGATGAAATGAGCGGGGATGTAAAAGAAGTGGTTGGCAGTATCGGCAAGAGTATGGAAACTTCTACTTCAATGACAGAACAGGTTCACAATGTAGAGGATGTGTTTAAGGGCAGTTTTGCTTTAATTCAAAGGGTTAACGGTACGGTCAAAGAGACTTTTAAAGACGTAAATCAGGGGCTCCAAGAAATGTCCGCCCGGCTAAATGCCCGGAGCAAAGATCTGGAGGCCATTGTTCACACCGGGGAAATGATGGCGAAGCTGGCGGAGGAATTGAAAAAGGTGGTGGATAAAAATCCCTTGACTTATACCGTAGAGACTCAGACGGCCTCAAGGGTGGAGGAGGTGGGCAGGATGTTAAAGGAATGTGCCCAGGGAAGTGACATCAAAAGCATGGACGTTGAATTGCACAGGGGCGTTCTTTTGACACTGAAGGATCATAACCCGGACATAGAAGCCATTTGGTCCAATGATGCCGGCGGCAGGTTTGTTTACTCTGTTCCGGCGGCGGCTTTAGCCAATGCCAGAGTACGGGACTGGTGGCAGCGGGCCATGACGGGAGAATGCTATACTTCTCCGGTATATATATCCGCCATCACCAGGCAGCCCTGCCTCACGGTATCGGTGCCCATACGGATAGAAAATCAGGTTATTGGTGTCTTAGGAACGGACATTCGGCTGGTTTAAATTAAAGAATTGGGAGTGTGGCAAACTACTTTTTAAATATTACGCTAAAAGAACGGCAGAGAATAGAACGCGGATTGAACGGATAATACGGATTTACGCGGATTTTATTTAAAAATTAAAAAATCCGTGTGAATCAGTGGAAATCCGTAAAATCCGTGCTCTATTCTTTTTTAGTAAATAAGGAGCGTTGCATTAGAAGGCTTTCTAGGTCTTTCCGCATCAGCTCTTTTTTTGTTGGATCTTGAATCGAACAGAAAGGGTACCGGAGGCTTCCGGCCTGCAATAAAGTTTGGTGGGGGTCAAGTTTTTTTAATATAAGAGAGGGAGGCTTAATATGATTTAGTAAGTAATGACCCTCTTACTTTTTTTTCATAAATCAGCGTCGACATAATTCGCCCTTTCGGGCTAAGGAATTATTGTATAATATGATTGAATTATCAAAATATTTTAATAAAAGGGGGTGGGATATGAAGGAAAAGGCGAAGGGGATTTCCAAAAACCTAATAAGGAGGGGAAAAAATGATTGAAGAAGGTAAAGCTTCGGTATGCGGCAAGGTGCCAATGCTTAAAAATGAAGACTGGTGGGCTGTCTGGCTCGGTCTTTTTATCTTCTTACTAGGCCTTGGCCCGGTTTTTGGCAATGAACTGTTGGGATGGGTGGTTAAAAACAACGTTTGGACGGATATAAGCAAGTCCTTTGCTCCCATATCCAAGGCCTATGCGGAAAGTATGTCCGGCATCACATCATTGATTCTAACCTACCTCTTCTTGCTGGTTTTAACCAGCATTGGCGCCGCAGCCATGGGCGCCAACGTAAAAAGGTATATGGCCGGTTTTTCCATTATTTTTATCATAACCAATCTTTGCATGATTTTGGGGAACAATGCTTACATCGCCGCAACCCCCGATACCCAGACAAAATTAGGGATTTCATGGTCATTGGGCCTAGGGGAAATGGGCTTTATCCTAGCCATGATTGTGGGTCTAATTATTGGCAATTTTATGCCCGGTACGGCAAGATATTTGGAGGAAGCGGCAAAGCCCGAATGGTTCATTAAAACCGGCATTGTTATCCTTGGCGCGGCCATCGGGATCAAAACCGTGGGAGCCATGGGTTTGGCTACTACGGTCATCATCCGGGGACTTTGCGCGGTGGTTGAGGCCTATTTAATTTATTGGCCGGTAGTGTATTTTGTATCCCGGAAATATTTCAAATTTACTCCGGAGTGGGCCGCACCGTTGGCTTCCGGTATTTCCATTTGCGGGGTTTCCGCGGCCATTGCCACCGGGGGCGCCATTCGTTCCCGTCCCATTGTTCCGGTCATTCTGTCTGCCGTGATCATTGTTTTTGTAGCGGTGGAAATGTTAATTTTACCTTGGTTCGCCCAGGCTTTCCTCTATGAGGAGCCCATGGTTGCCGGCGCCTGGATGGGCCTGGCGGTAAAAAGCGACGGAGGCGCGGTGGCCAGCGGGGCTATTACGGATTCGCTGGTAAGGGCCAAGGTGGAAGCCACATCCGGTGTACAGTATGAAGAGGGCTGGATGCTAATGGCCGCCACCACCACAAAGATCTTTATTGATATCTTTATTGGCGTGTGGGCCTTTATTTTAGCCATTATCTGGTCTATTTACAGGCTTAATGAAAAAGGGGTGGCCGCAGCCCAGCGTTGTAAAATATCCGCCAAGGAGATTTGGGATCGCTTCCCCAAATTTGTCATTGGTTTTGCCCTGACTTTTTTTATCCTGTTATTTATCGGATTGTCGGACCCCAAACTGGTCAAGCTGGCTGAAGCAGGCTCTAATCAGGCCAATGCCCTGCGAACGGTCTTTTTTGCTTTATGCTTCTTCTCCATCGGTCTTATCACCAATGTTCGCAAGCTCTGGGATGCCGGCATGGGGCGCATCGTGGCGGTTTACACCGTATGCCTCTTTGGCTTCATTTTGTGGGTCGGTCTTTTCATTTCCTGGTTGTTCTATCACGGTATTATGCCGCCGGTAATTGGAGGATAAATAGGGTAAGGAGGGAAAGCACATGACGGAAGAAAAAGTTCGAGAAACAGATCAGGTGGTTGCAGCGCCGGCAAGCTATGAAGATGAATATTTTGAATTACAGCCCATTGAAAAGAAATTAATCAGCTATTCACTGCTGTTGGGCATTGCACTGCTCATTGTTTTTATCTTTGCTTTTGAGATATTTTAAGATAAAGCCGCCGGAGGCCAGGAAGTGAATTCATCTTGAATTATCAGCAGTGGCATGATAAAATACTTCCAATTCATATCAACATCGATGCAGGAGCAAAGTAGGTCGGACCCAGTTTTCCAGGGAGAAAACACCATAGACTGGGAGTGTTTTCAAACATGGCTGATTGAAGTTCTCTCCGAAGATGCCGGCTGAAACCCTTAGGGGTGGTAGGTCAGGCCGAACTCTTCCCCCGTTACAGGGAAGCGGGTATCGGATTTTATTTCCCGTACCTGTCAGAGGTGGGCACTTACGGGTGTCAACTAGGGTGGTAACGCGGCAAGCATAGCTTCTCGTCCCTTTCGGATGAGAGGCTTTTTTGTTTTATAAATTGAATTGGGAGGGATTGCGTTGAAGGGTATTGGCTATTTAGGGCCCGAGGGCACTTATTCGGAAAAAGCGGCCTTACTGTATGCGGGAGACCGCAAAGATTTACTGGCCCCTTGTTCCACACTGGAAGCGGTTTGTCAGGCGGTGGTCCAGGGGACATTAAACGCCGGCGTGCTTCCCCTGGAAAATTCCTGCGAAGGAACGGTGGTAAGGACTTTAGACCTGCTGGTTAGGAATGAAGCTCTGAGTATTACCGGTGAAATCATTGTTCCGGTTCAGCACCACTTACTGGCCAGGCCGGAAACAACCCTGGATCAAATCGGACTGGTTTTGTCCCATCCCCAGCCCTTGGCCCAGTGCAGCGAATTTTTATCCCAGCAGCTTCCCGGGGCCAAGCTGCAGGAAATGGTAAGTACTGCCGCGGCCGCCCGGGTTATCCGTGAATGCGGCTTGGGGGTGGCGGCCATCGGGAACGCCGAGGCCGGAATACGCTATAACCTGGTAAAGGTCTGCGAAAACATCCAGAATATGAAAAATAATTATACCCGGTTTGTTGTTGTCGGTAGAGAAAAACCGGGAGAAGCGGAGAAAAAACCGGCAGAGTACAAAATCTCCCTGCTGCTGCATATCCATGACCGGCAGGGGGCGTTGTATAATATTCTTAAAGAATTCGCCCGGGAAGGAATTAACCTGACGAAAATTGAATCCCGTCCTGCCAAAACCCGGCTGGGAGAATATATTTTCTTTATTGATCTGGATGGTCATTTAGAGAATCCGGCTGTTTACAGGGCCCTGAGGGAAGTTGATAAGCAAATTATAGCCCTCAGAATATTAGGGTGTTATCGCAAATTCAAGCATTAAAAATAAAGGACAAATGAGTCTTAAAATGCCGTGAAGAGGCGTGACAACTCGATATTCGCAGTGAAACTTTTTAATAAATCTATAGGAATTTTTTAGTAAATATAGTATGCTATAAATAAGATTAACAGGTAACGTGTGAAAAACGAAAAGGGGTATGATCTTTTATTATCCGCACCGGAATCCAATTCATAAGAAGGGTGGAATTGGTATAAGCTATCTTCCCCAAATACCCAGCGAGTATGATTTGTATTTATTTCACCAGGGAAATCACTTTAATATTTACCAAGTATTCGGTGCCCATCGGGTTGAAGCAGAAGGGGCGTCAGGAGTCCGGTTTACCCTTTGGGCTCCCAATGCCAGGGATGTACGGGTTGTTGGTAATTTTAACAAATGGCAGGGACAAGCTCATTGCATGAAAAAAATCGGGCAATCAGGAGTTTGGTCCCTTTTTATTCCCGGGTTGAAAGATGAGGAGCTTTACAAATACGAGATTCATACACCAAGGGGGGAGGTGTATTTAAAAGCAGATCCCTGCGGTTTTTTTGCCGAAAGCAGACCTTCAACGGCTTCCAAGATTTTTTCCCTGGCGGGTTATCCCTGGCAGGACGGATCTTGGCGGCAGGAGCAGTCCGCTTGTCCTGTTTATGAACGACCGGTCAATATTTACGAAGTTCATCTTGGTTCCTGGAGGAGAAAGAACGGCTGTTTTCTTTCTTACCGGGAACTGGCTCACCAATTAGTTGACTATGCACTGGGGATGGGATACACCCATATTGAACTGCTGCCGGTTATGGAGCATCCTTACGACGGTTCCTGGGGTTATCAAACCACCGGTTACTTTGCAGCCAGCAGCCGCTACGGGAATCCCCATGATTTTATGTATTTTGTGGATCAATGCCATCAAAAGGGTTTGGGTGTGATTTTAGACTGGGTACCCGGTCATTTCTGCCGGGATAGCCACGGGCTGATCAATTTTGACGGTACACCTCTTTATGAAGGCCCGGATTCCCTGCGGGCGGATAACCAGCAATGGGGGACCCGGAATTTTAATTTCAGTCAGCCGGAAGTGATCAGCTTTTTAATTTCCAACGCCTTGTTCTGGCTGGACCTGTACCATATCGACGGCTTGCGGGTGGATGCCGTGGCCTTTATGCTTTATTTGAACTTTGGCCGGGGGCCCGGTCAATGGGTCCCCAATGTTTACGGAGGCAGGGAGAACCTCGAGGCCATTGCTTTTATGAAAAAGCTGAACGAAGTGGTGTTTGATCGATTTCCTCAGGCACTGATGATTGCCGAAGAATCCACTGCCTGGCCCAGGGTCACGGGACCCACTTATCTGGGAGGACTGGGCTACAATTATAAATGGAATATGGGCTGGATGAATGACATTTTAAAATATATGGAAATGGACCCGGTTCACCGTAAGTGGGCCCATCAACAATTAACCTTTTCTTTTATGTATACCTACTCCGAAAATTTCATTCTTCCCCTTTCCCATGATGAGGTGGTGCACGGGAAAAAGTCATTGATCAATAAAATGCCTGGAGATTACTGGCAAAAATTTGCCAATTTAAGAACCCTGTACGGCTATATGATGGCCCATCCCGGGAAAAAATTGCTCTTTATGGGAGGGGAATTTGGACAGTTTTTAGAATGGCAGGAATACCAGAGCCTTGATTGGCATTTATTAGATTATGACCTGCACCAAAAGCTGCATTGCTATGTAAGGGAACTGAATCATTTTTATCAAAGGGAAAAAAGCCTCTGGCAGTTGGATCATCACGGCGAAGGGTTTCAATGGATTGATCCCCACAACAACAATCAAAGTATTATTACCTTTATGAGAAAGGCCAGGGATTTAAGGGATTTTACCATTATCCTCTGTAATTTTACTCCGGTCCTGCGGGAAGGATACCGCATCGGTGTGCCCCAGGGGGTTGCCTACCGGGAGGTCTTTAACAGTGATTGGGAAATTTATGGAGGGTCCGGACAGAATAACGGGATTTTACGGGCTGAGAAGATTTCCTGGCATAATCAACCCTTCTCCCTGGAAATGAAAATACCACCTTTAGCCGTTGTTTTTCTTAAACCAGCAGTACGGTAACAGGTGGTTTCGATTTATCGGACAGAAATTTAGGGTGCAACCAAAGGAGGGGTTTTATGGGCAAAAAAGAATGCATTGCCATGCTATTGGCGGGTGGACAGGGAAGCCGGCTGGGGGTTTTAACGAAAAAACTGGCGAAGCCGGCGGTTCCTTTCGGCGGAAAGTACCGTATTATTGATTTCACCTTGAGTAATTGCGTTAACTCCGGCATTGATACCGTTGGGGTACTAACTCAGTATCAACCGCTGGCTTTAAATACCTATATCGGTATTGGCAGTCACTGGGATTTGGACCGTAAAAACGGTGGGGTCACCGTACTCCCTCCTTTCGTTAAAGAATTGGGGGGAGAATGGTACAAGGGCACCGCCAACGCCATCTATCAGAATATTGAGTATGTGGATCAATACGACCCCACTTATGTGCTGGTTCTTTCCGGAGATCATATTTATAAAATGGATTACTCCTTGATGCTGGATTATCACAAAGAAAAAAAGGCGGATGCCACCATTGCCGTTATCGAAGTACCCTGGGAAGAAGCCGGCAGTTTTGGCATTATGAACACAGACCCCCAGGAACGAATCCTGGAGTTTGAGGAAAAACCCGCTAGCCCTAAGAATAATCTGGCATCCATGGGTGTTTATATATTTAACTGGCAGCTATTAAAAAATTATCTGGAAGAAGACGAGCGGAACCCCCGCTCCAGTAATGATTTTGGCAAAAATATTATTCCCTTGATGCTAAAAGAAAAGGAACGGCTTTTTGCCTATCCCTTTAAAGGGTACTGGCGGGACGTCGGAACCATTGAAAGTCTCTGGCAGGCGAATATGGACCTACTGGTGGACGATCCCCAATTAAATCTCAACGATGCACAATGGAGAATTTACTCCGTAAATCCCACACAACCACCTCAATATATTGCACCCACTGCAAAAATACGCTGCTCTTTGGTCAATGAAGGATGCCTCGTTTATGGAGACGTTTGCCATTCCGTGTTGTTCCCGGGAGTCACCATTGGAGAAGGAAGTCAAATCAGAGATTCCATCATTATGCCCAACGTTAAAATCGGAGAGAATGTTAAAATTGAGAAAGCCATTATCGGTGTGGATACCGTGGTGGAGAATAACTGCGAAATTGGCTGCCGCAAGCAGAAGTGCGAGCAATGCAACAACCAGGATTGTTCCGGCGTAACGGTGGTGGCCGGGAATATTGTGGTACCCAAGGATGTTAAGGTCAGCAAGAAATGTGCGCTCTTGGGCAGTTGCGCCTAAAGGAAAGAGGATTTTTTCAGCGTATGCCGGATGGGGGTGATGGGAATGAAAGATGTCATGGGGATTATTAATTTAATGGAAAATGAGGGATTTTTAAAGGAGCTTAGTTATTACCGTCCGGTGGCCGCTGTACCCACCGGCGGGCGCTACAGGATTATTGACTTTGTACTTTCCAATATGGTTAATTCGGGCATACGGAATGTGGGAATTATTACGCCCCAAAAATACCGCTCACTCTTGGACCACATGGGCCGGGGCAAGGAATGGGACTTAGATCGCAAAAGGGACGGACTTTTCTTTTTGCCTCCGGCGCAAATTCATTATCCCATGGGCATTTACCGGTGGGATTTGAGACATTTTTGCAGTCATCTGGATTACATTGACTTCAGCAGGCAAAAATATGTCATCATCAGTGGGAGCAATATGATCTGCAATTTGGATTATAAAGCGGCCTTCCGTTTTCATCAGGAGACCAAGGCGGATATGACCATTCTCTATAAAGTAAGTACCGGCAGAGAAAATTTAGCCCATTGCACCGTCATTGAAACGGAGGATGACGGGAGAGTGGTGGATATGGCAATGAATCCGGTGGACCGGAAGGCCGGAAAGGTGTTTATGGAAATGGCCATCATGGAAAAATCCCTGCTGGTGGACTTGATTAACGGCTGCGCCTCCCGGGGGGACTGTGATTTTGTAAAGGACGGGCTGATCAAAAACCTGCATAAATTGAAGATTTACGGTTACCGGCACCAGGGTTATCTGGCTTACATTGATTCCATTCAGAGCTATTACCAGCATAATATGGACCTGCTAACACCGGAGATAGGACAGGAATTATTTTTTAAACATGGCGTTATTTATACCAAGGTGGCAGACGGCGCTCCCACCCGCTATAAGGAGACCGCAAAAACCCAAAATGCGCTGGTGGCAAATGAATGCGTCATTGAGGGGACGGTGGAAAACAGCATTTTATTCAGGGGTGTGAAGATTCATAAAGGAGCCTGCGTGCGGAACAGCGTGATTATGGAAAGCTGTGTGGTTGAAGAGGATGCTCTTTTAGAAAATGTTATTTCTGAAAAACAGGTGGTGGTAACCAGAGGCAAGCACCTGAAGGGGGAGAAGCATTACCCGCTGGTTATCCGGAAAAGAACGGTCATTTAATATGGGGAGGTGCACAAAGAATGAAAGTGCTATTTGTGGCCTCGGAAGGGGTTCCCTTTGTTAAAACAGGGGGTCTGGCCGATGTAATCGGGTCGTTGCCCAGAGAATTGCGCAAACAGGGACTGGATGTCCGGGTTGTTTTACCGAAATACGGAGATATACCGGATCATTTCAAACAGGCCATGGTGACTGTAAAAGAGTTGACCGTCCCCTTGGGGTGGAGAAAACAGTACTGTGGCGTACAGGAGTTAATCTTTGAAGGGGTTCCCTTTTACTTCATTGATAATGAATATTACTTTAACCGACCGGGTCTTTACGATCATGGGGATGAGGCGGAACGTTTCGCTTTTTTCTGCCGGGCGGTTTTGGAGGCCCTGCCGCATTTGGATTTTGTTCCGGATATTCTCCATTGTCACGATTGGCATACGGGAATGGTCAGTGTTTTTTTAAAAGCCCATTATGGGACGGATCCCTTTTACCAACGGCTCCGCACGGTGTTTACCATCCATAATTTAAACTATCAGGGGGTTTTCCCGGGGGAAATTTTGGGGGACCTGCTGGGGTTAGGCCAGGAATATTTTACACCGGAAGGCATTGAATTCTATGATCAGGTGAATTTTATGAAAGGCGGCATTCACTATTCAGACCTGATCACCACCGTCAGTGAAACCTATGCCCGGGAAATTCAAATGCCTTATTATGGTGAGAAGCTGGACGGCTCTTTAAAGCAGAGAAGCGAAAGACTGCAAGGCATTGTGAATGGCATTGATTATGAACGGTACGATCCCTGGACAGACCCCTTCATAAGCAAAAACTACCATGGCAAGGCGCCGGCCAAGAAGCGAGAAAATAAAAAAGCCTTGCAGAGCTGCTTTCAGCTTCCCCAGAGGGCCGATGTTCCCGTGCTGGCCCTGGTCTCCAGACTGGTAGGTCATAAGGGGCTGGATTTACTGGCCCACATCCTGGAAGAACTGCTGGCGCTGGATGTGCAAATGGTGATACTGGGGACCGGGGAACAAAAATATGAAGCCTTCTTCCGCAGCGTGGCCGGGAATTATCCGGACAAATTGGCAGCCTGGATTACCTTCAGTGAGGACCTGTCCCATGTGATTTATGCAGGGGCGGACATCTTTGTTATGCCTTCTCTCACCGAGCCCTGTGGGCTAGGGCAGATCATTGCCTTGCGCTACGGGTGTATCCCGGTGGTCCGGGAAACCGGGGGTCTAATGGATACCGTTGAACCTTATAACGAAATGACCGGAGAGGGCAATGGTTTCCGTTTTGCCAATTACAATGCCCATGACTTGTTGTTTACCCTGAAAGAAGCCATTGATTTATATCAGCAGAAGAAAATTTGGAACAAAATCGTCAGAAATGCCATGAAAAGTGATTTTAGTTGGTATAAATCCGCACTAAAATATCAAAACTTGTATAAGATGCTGATAAACCCTTAAAAGTAAATAAGAAGCATAAAGGAATAAGGGTGTTGATACTGTGAATCCAATTGAAATTCTTCATGATACACATAATCACTTTTTCCGCAGCCCCTTTGGGGCTGTTCCTTGTGCTGAAGAAGTGAACCTGCGGGTGGAGGTCTATGCTTCCACACCTCCGGATTCCGTGACTCTGAGACTTTGGAAAATGCATGGGGAAGAGAAAGTTGCCATGGAACTGGAGGAGCAAACCCGGGAGAAATTTATCTACCGAGCTCAAATTTTAACCCCGGACACTCCGGGGCTGCTGTGGTATTACTTTATCGTGCGGCACCATGAGCGGGACTATTACTACGGCAACAACCACCGCGATCTGGGTGGGGTGGGGCAGGTGTGGTCCCATGAACCGCCTTCCTTCCAGATAACCGTCCATGCCCCCAACGCCTCAACGCCGGACTGGTTCAAGGAATCGGTCATGTACCAGATTTTTGTGGACCGTTTTTATAATGGTTCAGGGGAAGTTCTCAATCTTAAACAACACTGTATTGTTTATCCCAACTGGGAGGCGGTTCCGGCTTACGGCAAAGATCCGGAAACCGGGAAGACCGTATGCTACGACATTTTTGGGGGGAATCTGCCCGGAGTGATGGCCAAGCTGCCTTATTTAAAAGAACTGGGCATCAATGTCATTTATTTTAACCCCGTCTTTGAAGCCTCCAGTAATCATAAATATGACACGGGCGACTATAAGCAAATTGATCCCATGTTCGGAGACAACCGTATTTTCCAGGAGCTCTGTCAAAAGGCGGGGGAAATGGGGATCCGTATTATACTGGACGGGGTTTTCAGTCATACCGGAAGCGACAGCGTTTACTTTAACAAGGAAGGCCGCTATCCCGGACTGGGGGCCTACCAGTCCAAAGAATCACCTTATTATTCCTGGTACCGGTTTTTTAACTATCCGGATTCCTATGATTGCTGGTGGAACATTGATACCCTGCCCAATGTAAATGAATTAGACCCTGCTTATCAGAATTTCATCATCGACGGAGAGGACAGCGTGCTCAAACACTGGATGAAACTGGGCGCCAGCGGCTGGCGTCTGGATGTGGTGGATGAACTTCCCGAGGAATTTGTAAAGAAGTTTTACCGTACCATGAAATCCGTCAATCCCCAGTCCGTTCTCATTGGGGAAGTGTGGGAAGACGCCTCCCGCAAGGTCAGTTACGGTGCTCTGCGGGAATACCTGCTGGGCTCCGAATTGGATTCGGTGATGAATTATCCTTTCCGAAAAATTTGGCTGGACTTCCTGCTGGGACACGCCGATGCCCGGGAGACCCATTTGGCTTTAATGAACCTGTATGAAAATTATCCCCTGCAGTATTTTTATTCTACCATGAATTTGCTGGGGACCCATGATGTCACCCGGGTTTTAACCCTTTTAAGCGGAGCCCCGTCCGAAGAAACCCTGACCAAGGAGGAGCAAAGGGCCTACCGCTTTACCCGGGAACAGACGGAATTGGGGATTGCGCGGTTAAAGCTGCTCTCTTTGATTCAAATGACCTTTCCGGGAGTGCCCTGCATTTATTACGGAGATGAGGCCGGAATGCACGGTTACGGCGATCCCTTAAACCGGGCCACCTATCCCTGGGGCAAAGAGAACAAAGAGCTGCTGGAGTGGTATCGCAAGCTCATTGCCCTGAGACACCGTTTTCCTGTATTGAAGACCGGCCGGTGGATTTCACTGCAGACCCAAGGCCGGGTTTATGGATATGTCCGGCTGATCCAAAAAGGCCTGGACGTATTTAACCGGCCTCAAAGCAATCAGGTGGCGGTAATTCTTTTTAACGCGGATACTGAAAGACCGGTGGGCCTTTCTCTGGATGTCGGCAGATGGTGTTGCTCCGGCAGGAATTTATCGAATTTGCTTCAGGAAAAAGAAATTTTTAAAGTCCAGGACGGCATGTTGTCCCTGTCCCTGCAACCACTGGAGGGCAAATTATTAATGGACGGGAATGATCATGATATTTGACCGGGAAAGCGGTATCTTACTTCATCCAAGCTCATTGCCGGCAAAGTACGGCATCGGCGACCTGGGTGAGGAGGCCTATGACTTTATTGATTTTTTACAAGGGGCCAAACAAAGACTATGGCAAATCCTGCCCTTAAACCCGCCGGGTTATGGCGAATCCCCCTTTCAATGCTACTCGGCCTTTGCCGGCAATCCCCTGTTGATCAGCCCGGACCGCTTATGGGCCGCAGGGCTTCTTTTAAAGGACGATTTACAGGAAGTGCCGGAGTTTTGCGAAAGCCGGGTTCAGTTTGCACTTGTTAGGGAATACAAAGAAAGGCTTTTGAGAAAGGCTTACCAAAATTTTAAAAGAAAAAAGAAAGATTCTGGTTATGAAGAATTTATTTTTGAGGCTTCTTGGTTAAAAGATTTTACCCTTTTTATGGCCTTAAAAAATTATTTCAAGGGATTACCCTGGAATCAATGGGAATCGTCCATCGCTCTGAGAGAAGAAAGGGCCATGGCCCATTACCGCACTTTGCTGGCGGAGGAAATAGCCTACCATGGCTTTGTCCAATTTATTTTCTTCACCCAATGGCTGAATCTTAAGAAATATGCCAACAGCAGGGAAATTAAAATCATTGGCGATCTGCCCATCTTTGTTTCCTATGACAGCAGCGACGCCTGGGCCCATCCCCGTCTCTTTGAATTGGATGAACAGGGCAATCCGGCCAAGGTGGCCGGGGTGCCTCCGGATTATTTCAGCGAAACCGGCCAGTTATGGGGAAACCCTTTGTACCGCTGGGAGGAGATGGAGAAAGACGGCTACCGCTGGTGGCGGGAACGTTTCAACAGTCTGTTAAAAACCGTTGATATCGTACGGCTTGACCATTTCAGGGGCTTTGAAGCCTACTGGGAGATTGCGGCCGGGCAGCCAACCGCCGTTCAGGGCCGGTGGGTGAAGGGACCCGGAGAGAAATTTTTTAGAACCATGATGAAGCATTTGGGAGATATGCCGGTCATTGCCGAGGACCTGGGATTGATTACCCCGGAAGTCTATGAATTAAAGGATCAATTTCATTTTCCCGGCATGAAGGTGCTGCAATTTCATCTGCACAGCAGTGAAAAGGAACTGTATTTACCACACCATTATGAGTCAAACACCGTAGTTTATACAGGCACCCACGACAATGACACCACCCTGGGCTGGTACAAAGGGCTCCTGCTGGAGGACCCCCAGGAGGCGGCCTTTCTGCATCAATATTTAAAGGAATATCTTGACGGGGTGACAACATTCCCGGAGAATATTTGCTGGCAAATGATTGAAGTGGCCTTTAGCACCGCTGCCAATACCGTCATCATTCCTCTACAGGATATTTTGTGCCTGGACAGCGATGCCCGCATGAATTTCCCCGGAACAGTGGGAGGGAACTGGGAGTGGAGGCTGCGTCCGGGGAGTCTGACCCCGGAGCTGCAGGAGAGGTTAGCCCGTTTGTCGGTGCTTTATAACAGAAACAATGGAACGCAGATTTAACGGATGATACGGATTGGCACGGATTTTGGAATGATCTTTTATAGTTTCCCTCCGGGGTTACTATATAAAAGATAATAAAATCCGTGTGAATCCGTTCAATCAACGAAAATCCGCGTTCTATTTTTTCATTTTCTATTATTCAGATAATAGCTGCTTTTTGAGCTCCAAATATTTCCGGGTAAAATAAACCCCGTTCTGAGCCTCCCGGTGGTCAAAGCCAAAGGCCCTCCGGCTTACGGCCAGGATGGGAGGAGATTGTATTCTCTTGGCCACCCCAATGCCGTTATAAAGACGCCACCAGCGCTCCAAATCGGCAATAAATGCAGCGGCGGTGGGGAAGTGCTTTTTTACCAGTCCCGGGGTACAGCCCAGCTTTTCTTCCAGGCTGCCCTCTTTATACCAGACCAGAATATCCTCGGGAGTGGCTTTATTCCACCACTGGACAAAGGAGCGGAACAGGTAATCGTGGTAGGGGTAAACCAGGGGATCTCCCTTGCCCTCATCCACCGCCTGGTCGAAACTGAGTTCAGCGCTGGGAACAATATCAATAATGCCCTGGGGAATAACTTCCCGGTCATAAACCTCGCTATTCAGGTAATGGGCCAGTTGGTAGACCTGGTGCTTCCAGAGGTCTGCCAGGACGGCCAGAAAACCGGACAGGTCTCCGTATAAGGTGGAATAGCCCACGGTGGTTTCCGCTTTGTTGGCGTTGCAGGTAAAACCTCCGCCAAAGGCTGCGGCCACGGCGGCCAAAATTCTGGAAGAACGGTCCCGGGCCTGAATGTTTTCAATCATAAAAGGACTCAGCTTTAACCGGGTTTCTTCTCCGGTGAGGGGATGAATCACCGGGGTTTCCTGAATCTGCCGGGTGGTATAATCCACCGATTCCTGGATGGGTAACACGGTGTAGCGGCAGTTTAAGTTTTTGGCCAGCTCCAGGGCCAGGTTCCGGGTGGTTTGGGAATTAAATTGGCTGGGCATATTGATCAGCAGCAGGTTCTCGGGACCCATGACCCCGGCATATAAAGCCGCCGATACGGCGGAATCAATTCCTCCGGAGATGCCGATCACCACTTTGCTGATTCCAATGGCTTGCGTAAATTTTTTAAGTCCGTAAGCCAAGGACTGATAAATGTAGCCGGTGGTATGGTCATCACAAATCTCTGCCGGGGCGGCATCGGTGCCCCCGGTCTCCAGATCCAGCTCCAACGTGTCCAGGGAAGCTTGAAAGGGTTTGCTGCTGTAATAAATCACTTCGCCCTTTTTACTATAAACCGTGCTGGAGCCGTCAAAGGTGTAGATGGTTTTCCCGTTGTTTTGAATCCCTACATTGTTAACATAAATCAGAGGAACCCCGGCCTCGGCAGCTTGTTTGGCAAAGATGCGATTACGCTTGTTATTTTTGCCCAGGGTAAAAGGTGAACTGGAAATATTAATGAAGAGATGAACGTCGCCCTTTTGGCCCAGGATGGGTATGGGTTTGGTGAAGTAATCGTCACTCCAGCCGTCTTCACAGAGAAGGCAGCCCAGACCCAATCTCCGACCTTTTATGGTGATGAAAACCGGACTCAGCAGATCTTCCGGCTGCCGGTTTAATTCCTGGGCCAGCTTTTTTAAACTATAAAAGTGCCGATCATCGTCAAACTCCCGGTAGTTGGGCTGAAGGGTTTTAATCCTGTAAGGATAGGGGAAATTATCGTCCCCCTTTAAACGGCCGTTCTGGGCAATAAAAAAAGCATTGTATTTACGGACCCGGCTGTCGTCACCCCGCTTATGCCAATCCACCGCCACGTTGCCAAATAAAATGGTGATGTCCCCGGAGGCTTGTACGATCTGCCTGCCAAATTCCTCACAATCCTGCAAATAAGCTTCCTGCTCCCAGGTGTCCCCCAGCAAATATCCCGGGATGGACATTTCCGGGAAAATAATGATATCCGCCTGCTGCTTCCGGGCTTCACCGATCATCTCCAACATGGTTGTACTATTTAAATCCGGCCTTCCAGGCACAATCTCCATTTGGCCCAAGGCTATTTTTAACTGCAAGACGATCCCCTCTTTTAAAAGATTTGCTTATTTATTGTATGGCAAAAGGCGCTGAAAAAAACAAAATGCCCATAATATTACATTATAAGGGCATTTCTTTTAGAAAAAAATCTTTTTAAGCAATATCAATACCGATTAAATAAATAGGCATGGTGATGGTGGCGGTAAAGTGACGCAGATAGCGCTCCACTTTTTCAAAGTTCATGGAACCGGACCAGTTATGATGATGGTCTCCCCGAATCCATTTTTGAAAATTCCGGGTGGTTGTAATTAAAACGCCCACGTCAATTGGATCTTGAAAATGAGCCGAGGAGAATTGGAATTTAATCAAATTATGACCGATCAATGAGGAATGCCGGAACCCGATTTCCAGTCCCACCCGTTCCTTGATAAATTCAATTTTGTCTAAAGGGTTGACCGGCTCGTAAAAGAGGGTGGGATGGTGTTGCCAGCCGCCCCGAACCAACCACTGTTTCAGCAAATCGTTAAAGTTGACGCGGGATAGGGTCGGCGGACTCAGCTCCGGGCTTAACAGACCACGCTCAATTTCTTCCTTGATGGCGGGCCTGGCGTTTAAAAGCTCATGGGCTTGGCGGTAAGAATTTTTAACTAAGGTTAATCTCATAACCCCACCCGACCTTTCACTATAATTTGTTTGAGGAAAGAGTCAATTTTAAAAAAACCGTTTCCTTTTATTATAGCGAAAAAAATAAATAGTTAAATAGGAAAATTAGCCGTGCATATCTTTATTTATTTTATCCAGCTTTTTTTTAATGGTAGGCAGGGATGGTGTCTGCTGCTCTTTAATCTGCTTATCAAGGTCCTGCAGTAGTTTAAAAAGTTTTTTGTCCGAGGTAACATAAACCGTATACCCTTTGTTAAAGGACGCAATTTTCTGGTGAACTTCTTCTTTTATGGACTGCAAACGAAAACGGTCGAAGCCGCTTACTTTAATGGCAGTGGAAATCTCCTGGTTTACCACCACGGTGGTGGAGTCTTCCACCCCTTTAACGGATTGGGCCGTGCTTTTCACTTTTTCAGCCAGTTCAGCATTGATTTGCACCTGTTTAACCGGAGGTTCTTGGGGTTTCTGCTGGGGACCTTGCAGGGAACAGCCGGTTGTAAAGAGAAAGAGCAGCAGGGCCGCCATAAATCCTTTGCCTAGAGAGACCATAGGAACCACCTTTCTTTTAACCTTTGGGTTTGAAAATGAGAGAGGCTAAAAAGCCAAAAATAATGGCAGAGGAAATTCCGGCACTGGTTACCTCAAAAATTCCGGTAACAATCCCGATCACACCCGTCCTTTCAGCCTCGGCAAGGGCACCGTGAACCAGGGAGTTGCCAAAACTGGTGATGGGAACCGTTGCTCCGGCACCGGCAAAATCAATCAACGGTTCGTAAAGGCCAAAACCGTCCAGGACCGCTCCTAGCACCACCAGAAGCGACATGGTATGGGCGGGCGTTAATTTACCCACATCCAAAAGCAGTTGACCGAACACACAGATCAAGCCGCCAACCACAAAGGCCCAAAAATAACCTTCCATCTAAAATCACTCCTAACTGTCATACTCCAGGGAAACCGCGTGAGCAATACAGGGAATGCTTTCTTTTTGCTGGTAAGACAAGGGGGACAAAAGGGCGCCGGTGGCAATAATCAATACTTTTTTGAATTTCCCTTTTTTCATTTGGTTAAAGATATGCCCGTAGGTAACCACTGCGGAGCAGCCGCAGCCGCTGCCGCCGGCCATCACCGGCTGATCCTGGCTATAAATTAATAAGCCGCAGTCCGTAAAAATTTTCTCCGGGATACTCAGGTCATGTTTGGTCAAAAGATCCTTGGCAATCTCATGACCCACCCGCCCCAGGTCGCCGGTGGCGATCAGGTCGTATTCATCCGGAGCAATGCGAAGATCCCGGAAATGGGCGGTAATGGTGTCCACAGCGGCAGGGGCCATGGCTGCTCCCATATTAAAAGGATCGGACAAACCCATGTCCACCACCCGGCCGATGGTGGCCGCGGTAACTTTGGGACCCTGTCCGTCAGGCCCCAGTAAAGCGGTGCCGGCGCCGGTAACGGTCCACTGGGCGGTGGGGGGCTTTTGGGAGCCGTATTCCGTAGGATAGCGGAATTGCTTTTCCACCGCGGTGTTGTGACTGGCGGTACCGCATAGGACATATTGGGCAGAATGGCTGTCAATTAGCAGTGAAGCCAAGGCAAGCCCTTCCATGGAAGTAGAGCAGGCACCAAAGAGTCCCAAATAGGGAACTGCCAGCGTACGGGCGGCGAAACTGCTGGAGATGATTTGATTTAATAAATCCCCTCCCAGGAAAAACTGAATGTCCTGTTTTTGCAGCCCGGCCTTTTGCACCGCTATTTCGCAGGCTTCTTCCATCATTTTCTTTTCCGCTTTTTCATAGCTGTCCTGTCCCAGCCACAGATCACCGTGAATAATGTCAAATTCTTCGGCCAGGGGTCCCCTGGCCTCAAAGGGTCCCACCACCGTAGCCGCAGATAAAACAGTGGGCTTGGCGGGAAAGACCCAGGTTTGGTGTCCGTACAACATATCAGGAGCCCACCCCCGTTAACAGTGTTTTAACCAAAGCCACGACAAAGGCTGAAACAACACCAAAAACAATGACCGAACCGGCCAGTTTGAACATGTTTCCTCCCACTCCCAGCACATAACCCTCACTGCGGTGTTCCAGGGCCGCCGAGGCAATGGAATTGGCGAAACCGGTTACCGGTACGGAGGTTCCCGCACCGGCCCACTGAGCCAAGTGATCATAAACCCCCAAGGAAGTAAGCAGCACGGAAATAAAAATTAAAGTGGCTACGGTAGGATTGGAAGCGGTTTTCTCCGTAAAATCAAAATTCCAGAGATAAAAATCCTGAATAAATTGACCCAGGAGACAAATCACCCCGCCCACCAGAAAGGCCCGCAGGCAGTTGACCAGTACAGGCCGCCGGGGTTCTCTGGCTTTGGCCAAGGTCTGGTATTGCTGTTGGGTGGGTGTTAATTTTTTCTTTTTCTTATTGGACATGGCGAGCACTCCCTATCTTTTTAACAGAGGTTCCAGGGAATGAAGAACCTCTTCTAAGTTGCCGGCGCATTGAGCATACATTTTTTTGGCTTCCTGCTGCCGGGTGCCCAGGGCGTAAAGTTCACAGTCTGCCTGGCATTTCTTTAAAGTGGCATAAGTTAGTTCCTTGGTTTTTGGCTGCGGACTCTGTAAGGCATCGTCAAAAAGGTCTAAATATAATTGGCCGAAGGAGTCCACCTGGGCGATAAATACGTTTTCAGGAGCGACCCCCACCTTTTCCAATTCGCTATGGAGCCAATTACGGTTTAATCCCATGGCGGTAAGGGGTTCGTCCATCATCACACCGTCCAGCATCACGGTCTGAGGAACGCTTTCCGAAGCAACCTTTAATCCTGTGCTGTTGGCGGTCAGGGGCTGCCGGTCTTTTTTCAATAAAACGCTGAGTTCACCGGTGGGTTCCAGTATGGCAAACTCCACATCGGCGGTTTTAAAAACATTTTTCCTGCGCAGTTGGCTTAAAAGATCCTCCGGGGTGAAGCGGGCCTCCAACAGTTTGTCTTCCAGTATTTTTCCGTGATTAATCAGGATGGTTTCTTTGCCCTGTACAATGTCTTTGACACTTTTGTATTTCATGGAAAGATAATAAGAGATCACCGGTAAGAGGCTCCATAAGGCCAGGGCAATCAATCCGTGGACCACTTGCAAACTGGGATTGATGGAAAAGGAGGCGGCGATAACCCCCAAAACAATGATGTTCATCTGATCAAAGAGACTTCCTCTGGCCGTAAATCTTTTCCCCATGAGGCGTACAAGCAGCAATGCCAGTGCAAAGAAACCAATGGATCGAAGCAAGATGTTTAACCAATCGGGCATAAGGACAACCCCTTTTTGATGGTTTAAAAACCCTTATACTGTGGTTCCTCAAATTCCAAAACCTTCACTCTTTGTTCCAAACGGTCAATCACCTGATAAACCTTTTCAGAATTATTCTTTAACAGGGTCTTGGCTTCTTCATCTTCTGCGAAGGAAGAAAAAGTATCCAGGGTGGCTTGAATTCCCTTGAGACTGGCCACGGTCTGCTTAATCTGGGCTGCAACGGTCAATTTTCTCACTCCTATCAGGCCTTGTCGGATGAATGCCCTTGGACAACCGGACTTCAACCGGCTATGCTCTTAGAAACCTTTATATTGCGGTTCTTCTTTTTCCAACTCTACAATTCTGGGCTGCAGGCTTTGAATAATGGTCTGGGTTTGTTGGGCGGCCTGGGTGTAAAGCTTCTTAGCCTTCTGGTTTTCAGTCTGCAAAGCAAAGGTTTCCAGGCTGGACTGGGCGCTCTTCAAGCCTGCCAGGGTCTGTTTTACCTGAGTGGCTACGGTCATGATCTGATCCCTCCTTCTATAAATTATTTCCGAAACTAGGTTACCCTTGGATTTCTGTTTATACACTTTTTTAAATAATTTTTTTGAAATTGATGAAGCTGTACCAATGGGTAAATGCATAATCGTAAAGTACATTTGAAATAATGGTATAGTATCAATCTATGGAGCGTGTTGGCGATGATTCTTACGTTAATTCGAACGGCAATCCTGTTTATTTTAGTGGTTGTGGCTTTACGATTGATGGGCAAGAAACAAATCGGCAAGCTCCAGCCCTACGAGCTGGTGATCATTATTATGATTGCCGATCTGGCTGCCGTTCCTATGGAAAGTACCGGCATCCCCTTGATCAGTGGTGTGATTCCCATTTTGATCCTGCTGGTGATCGAGGTGACTCTATCTTATTCTTCTTTAAAAAGTGAACGTTTACGGGGAGTTCTTTGCGGCACCCCTACGGTTTTGGTTGAAAACGGTAGAATTGTTGAGGGAGAACTGCAAAGAATTCGTTATAATATCAACGATTTGCTGGAGCAGCTAAGGGCCAAAAACTTCCCTAATATTAGCGACATTGAGTTTGCTATCCTGGAAACCAGCGGAGAGATCAGTGTCATTCCTAAATCCCAGAAAAGACCGGTTAACCCTGCGGATTTAAATTTGCCCACGCACTATGAAGGAATCCCTATGACTTTGATCATTGACGGAACGGTATTGGAAAAAAATCTTGGTAAGATTAATTTAAATAAAGATTGGCTCAGGGTGGAGTTAGAAAAATTTGGCATTCATCATTTTAAACAGGTTCTCCTGGCCAGCCTGGATACCGAAGGGAAGCTGTTTTATCAGCTTAAAGGTCAGGGAGTTTAATAGACAGCAGGAAAAACCATGAAAGGATTCGAGAAGGTATGCGATTACTATCGGCTCTGCTGGGGTTGATTTTGGTCATTGTTCTCTTAGGTTTCTGGGTGAACCATTCGCTGGAAGCCACGGCCAAGGAATTGACCCATAACCTAAATGCGGTGACCCGGGAAATTAAAGAAGCCAACTGGGATGAGGCGGGCAGAGGAATTGCTGCCATGGAAGAAAATTGGGATCACATGGGCAAATGGTGGCCGGTGGTGTTGGATCATCAGGAAATGGATAATATTGAATTTTCTCTGGCCAAAGCCAAAGCGTACATCGAAGAAAAAGAAATGGCCCTTTCCCTGGGACAATTGTCGGAACTAAAACTAATGATTTTGCACCTGCCTGAAAGAGAAGCATTAACCCTTAGAAATATCTTTTAAAATCCGCCTTAGAGGCGGTTTTTTATTTTTGGCCGGACCAATCCAAAAGATATAAAAATAAATCATTGCTTTATTGGTTTTCCGGCAGGGATGTACCTTCCCGGCCTCGTAATTATAGGTCAACTGCCTTACACAAGGGGGGCCATAGAAGATGAGTGGATGCCAGCCAGGGACCAAGTTTTCCATCCGGGTTATGATTGTGAATAGCCAGGGACAGGTATTGCTTGGACTTAAAAAGAAAGGCTATCATGCCAGCTACTGGATTTTTCCCGGGGGTCAGATCGAATTTGGAGAAACGGTGGCACAATGCGGCACCAGGGAAGTTTGGGAGGAGTCCCGGTTACAAATTGAAATTAAAGGGCTTCTGGGGATTGCCTCGGAGATACAAAACAATAAACACGTGGTTTTTCTTCATTTGCTGGCTTCAGGAGATGGTTGCCCCCAGGTGACCGAACCGGAAGAGGTGTTGGAATGGAGATGGTTTGACACCGGCAGGCTGCCGGATAAAACAACCCTTGCAGCACGGAATGCCATTGGTAAATATCAGCAAGGGCAAGCCATTATTCCGGTATAATTTTTTTAAATTAATATCTCGGAAAGATATTTGTAATATACCTTTGGTATAGTTAGGTAGTAAAATAAATATTTTCCGGGAGGGATAGATCAATGGAAGAAGTTAAGGTAAATCAAAATGGCCAATGCGAGTGTGCTTCATTGCCGCGCTTAGGTTCCCCTGCACCAAAGTTTGAGGCGGTTACAACCATGGGGGTTGTAAAGCTGGAAGACTTTAAAGGCAGTTGGCTGCTGTTATTTTCTCATCCGGCGGATTTCACACCGGTTTGCACCACCGAATTTATGGCCTTTGCCGAGATCCAGGATACTTTAAGGGAAAGAAATGTGGAGTTAATGGGACTCAGTATTGACAGTGTTTACTCGCATATTGCCTGGGTCCGGAATGTTCAGGAGAAGACCGGAGTGAAAATAAACTTTCCCATTATTGCCGACTTGAATAAAGAAGTTGCCACCTTGTATGGCATGATTATGCCCGGGGAAAGCAAAACGGAAACTTCCCGTTGCGTTTTTGTTATTGACCCTGAGGGGATCATCCGGGCCATGATTTATTATCCTCTCACCACCGGAAGAAATACCCAGGAGATTATAAGACTCATTGACGCACTGCAAACCTCCGACAAACATGGGGTGGCTACTCCGGCCAACTGGCAGCCTGGAGAGCAAGTCATCGTATCGCCTCCCAGCACCGCCGAGATGGCGGAAGAAAGGGTTGGACAGGGTTATCAATGCGTTGATTGGTATTTTTGCAAAAAAGACCTTTAGTAGGGAAAAATAAATAAATTCGGGATGGAGGTGGTGCCAGTGGCATGCATTAACGCCGACGGAACCTTGTTGCCTACGGCTGTGGGAGCCTTAACGGCCATGCAAGGGGGGATTACCCTGGAAGAATATGCCGGTGGAAATAAGCTGCCCCTGTTCAGAGTCCGCATGGTCTTTCGGGAGATGCTGGAAGCAGGTCTGGCCAGGGAAGAGCAAGGGAAGTATTATATCACCCAATCGGGTATGGATAAAATCATGAATGGTAAATGATCAAAAACCAACAGGGGGAGCGGAGGCTCCCCTGTTGGTTTTTGATGAAGAAGCTTTAGCGCAGGTAGAAAAGAAGCAAATAAAGGGTGCTTAATACAATAGACAGAATCATCAAAGGAAAAGCCACTTTCATGAACCCCAGAAAGCTTAAGGGCGTTCCCTGTTTTTCAGCCATACCGGCTACAATGACGTTGGCCGCGGCGCCCACCAGGGTGCCGTTGCCGCCCAGGCAGGCGCCCAAGGCCAGGGACCACCACAGGGGGTCCAGGTTGGCGATACCGCCCATTTGACCCATTTGCTGCAGCAGGGGAATCATGGTGGCCACAAAAGGAATGTTGTCTACAAAGGCGGAGGCCAGGGCTGAAAGCCATAAAATTAACAGACCTGTGGGTAAAATCTCCCCGCCGGTGAGGCGCAGGGCCGATTCAGCTACCCAGTGAATGACGCCGGTTTCTTCCAAGGAGCCCACCACAATAAATAAACCGACAAAAAAGAAAATGGTAGGCCATTCAATGGTTTCTAAAACTTGTTCCGGTTCTTCCCGGGTGATGAGCAGGAGCAGCACCGCGCCAGCCAGAGCAATGGTGGCGGTGGGTATGTGCGTAATGCTGTGTAAGGCAAAGCCCAAAATGGTTAAAGCCAGAACAAAAAGAGACTGTTTCAGCAGTTTTGGATCTTTGATTTCATCCTCCGGACTTAAAGCTGTTATTTTTGCCATTAATTGGGGATCTGCCTTCAGATCTTTGCGGTAGATCCAACGCAATATAGGGATGGTTATAATAAAAATAACCAAAGCAATGGGACCTAAATTGTAAATAAATTCCATGAAAGACAAGCCTGCGGGGCCGCTGATCATGATGTTGGGCGGGTCGCCGATCAGAGTGGAGGTGCCGCCGATATTGCTGGCCATAATCTCGGTGATTAAAAAAGGCACCACCTTCACCTGCAGTTCCCGGCAGATGGAGAAGGTTACGGGAACTACCAGCAGCACCGTGGTTACGTTATCTAAAAGGGCTGAAGCAACGGCGGTAATCACCGCCAATAAGACCAGCAGCCTTAGGGGGTCTCCCTTGGAGGTCACGGCGGCCCGGATGGCCAGATACTCAAATACGCCGGTTCGCCGGGTTATGGAGACCAGGATCATCATTCCCACCAAAAGCCCGATGGTATTCCAATCAATATAATGGATGGCTTTTTCCTGGCTGACCAGACCTGCCAAAAGCGCCACCACCGCACCCGCCAGAGCCGCCACCGTGCGGGGAATTTTTTCCGATACGATGAAGGCATAGGTTATCAGAAAGATAACAACAGCCAAAATGAATTGCTTTTCCATTCATTCCCTCCTGAACTTTTTGGTGTTAATAAAGCACATTTTCTACCGGTTTCTGGGAAAGGTCACTTTGCTCTTAGCCTTTCCATTTTTATAATACTTTCATTACCGAGCCGGTAGGTACAAGCCCAATAAAAAAGGAGATAGCTTATAAAAGCTACCCCCCCGTTAGCTGAACAATCCTTGCGCCCCTTTGACACAACACATTTAATCAATGTTTAATTTTTTTTATTATAACAAGAATGGCTTTCAGTGTCCATGAGTACAGGCACGGTTTTTACCCATTTATTTAAAAGAATCGTGCCTTCCACCAATAATTATTGTCATTTGTGGAAAAATAACCTGAGGTTGGTGATCCCATGACATTGAAGGACATGTTTGGTAAGTGGAAAGGAAACAATCATAATCAACAGTCGGTTATCGCCGGAGCCGAAAAAGGGATCCGATTAACCGGAAACCTGGATAAAGACCGGCAGACCATTTATGAAGGCCTTGGCGGGAGCGTTGATATTATTTGCACCCGGGTGCTGATTGGCAGCCGGGCGGCGATTTTAATTTATATTGACGGCATTGTGGATGTAAAAATTATCCGTCAAGATGTTTTATCTAAATTGCAGCAGGTTCGAGAAATACCGGACCAACAGAAGGATCTGCTAAGATATATTGCGGAAAAAACCCTGTCCAGCGGTTCCGTAAAAAGGGCATCCCTGGCGGCCGATGTACTGCTGGAGATATTATTGGGCAAATCTCTATTATTAATTGCAGGCAGCGATGAAGGATTGGTCATTGAGACCAGGGGCGGGGAGAGAAGAGCCATTGATGAACCCCCTACGGAACGCACTGTGCGCGGTTCCAGGGAGGGCTTTATCGAGGATCTGACGGTAAATTTAGCCATTCTCAGGCGAAAAATAAAATCCCCGGAGCTCATGATTCAAGCCACCACCCTAGGCCGGCGCAGCCGCACAAAAGTAGCCATGGTCTACCTAACAGATATTGCCGACCCTCAAATTGTCCAGGAAGTCCGCCATCGCTTATCTCAAATTAATGTCGATGCGGTGCTGGCATCCGGATACCTGGAGCGGTTTTTTGAAGACTATCCCAACAGTTTATTTCCCCAGGTGTTTGGCACCGAACGACCGGACCGGGTGGTAGCCAACCTGCTGGAGGGGAGGGTGGCCATTTTGGTGGACGGCACTCCTTTTGTACTACTGGTGCCAACGGTTTTTATGCAGTTCCTGCAGGGCAGTGAAGATTACTACGAACGAACCATTATCGGTTCAGCGGCGCGGATGGTGCGGCTGCTGGCTTTAATTATCACTACCACCCTCACGCCGGTGTACATTGCGTTAATTACCTTTCACCATTCCTTGATGCCCACGGATTTGTTGCTGGCGGTGGCGGAAATCAGAGAGGAATTGCCCTTTACGCCGCTGGTGGAGGCATTGTTTATGGAAGTGGTGATTGAACTCTTACGGGAAGCCGGACTCCGTCTGCCCAGTACGGTAGGGCAAACCCTGGGGGTGGTGGGGGGGATTGTCATCGGCCAGGCGGTCATATCGGCCAAACTGGTCAGTCCCTTAATGGTGGTGGTGGTATCCCTGGCCACCATCAGTTCCTTCGTTTTCCCCAATTACAGTATGGGTTTGGCCATCCGGTTGATTAAATTTCCCATGATGCTGCTGGCGGCCATGTTTGGTGCGGTGGGAATTGCCGTGGGTTTGTTGTTTATAACCATTCATTTGGTTTCCCTGGAAAGCTTTGGCGTACCCTATATGTCTCCCTTGGCGCCTACCCGTTATGCCGATTTAGGGGATACCTTTGTGGTTTCGCGCATTTGGAAACATAAAAAAAGGCCGGTTTCCGTCCCTCATATCGATAATCAACGCATCGGCCAGGCCCCCCGGGAGCAGCAAGAAAATGAAAAGTAAAACCAATATAATTACCAGCAAACAACTGATCTTTACCATTATTGGAAGCACCATTGGCGTGGGTATCTTTACCCTTACTTCCACAGTGGTCAGGGATGCCAAGCAGGACGTTTGGATTTCCACACTGATGGGGTCTCTATTGCCTCTGTTAGGAATATTCATGCTTCATCTCATTAATCGCAAATTTCCCGACTTATCCTTTGCCGAATACAGTGAAAAGGTTCTGAGCAAATGGCCGGGCAAAATGCTGTCTTTGCTCTTTGTACTGTATACCATGGCCTTTGCCGCGGTCGTTGCCCGAATCTTTGTTGATATTCTAAAAACCTACCTGTTTCCTGTTACTCCGGTATGGGCCTTGGGGATATTGATCCTGCTTGTTTCCGCCTATCTGGCATCCAAGGATGCCCGGGTTCTGGGAAGGGTGAATGAATTGGTCTTTTATGAATCCCTGTTTTTATTTGTGTTTATTTTAGGTGCGGTGCCTAAAATTGACATTAGTTTTTTCCGGCCGGTGGGGCAGGCGGGGCTGACCAATATTTTAATGGGATCCTATGATGCGGTTTTTGCTTTTTTAGGTCTGGAGGTTTTGCTGGTTTTTTATTCCCTGGTGCAGAATAAAAAGGAAATTGTCAAAGCAAGTTTAACGGCGGTGCTGATTATAACCATCATTTATTTAATGGTGGCGCTGGCTGTACTTGGGATTTTTGGACCGGAGGTAACGGAACATATACGATTCGGGCTGATGGGGTTGTTGAAAACCTATCAGGCGCCCATGATTGAGAGAGGGGAGTTTTTTTTCATTATATTCTGGGTCTTTGTAGCCTTTCGTCCGGTGGCCAACATGTATTTTGTCAGCCGGTACACCATGGAAAAAATCATGGGTGTCAACTCACCCCTCCTGATGACAGTGCTGTTCTTGCCATTTTTATTGATCGTGATTCTACTTCCCCAAAATTTCGAGCAGGCCTTATCCTTTAGTTCCTATCTGGGGTTGGTGGGAATTGCCTTTATTACGGTGATTCCTTTGGGCTTATGGGCCATTGCCATGCTGCGCGGGATTGGCGGTGAACAAGGCAATGCGTAAAAGCGGTTTACTGTTCCTGCTGCTGCTCATGATGGTTTTTACAACCGGCTGCTGGGACGCCACCGATGTCAACGACCTTTATATTCCCTTTGTGGCGGGCTATGATTATGTGGGCAAAAATGAGCAGGAGCGATATGCCATGTCCATTAATTTTCCCGTTTTTAACCGCGGGGCTCAGGTACAATCGGACGTAATGACCTTGGAAGGGGAAACCATGGGGGAAACCCGGATAGACCGGGGCAACAAATCCTCCCGCAAGATGGCCATTGGTGACCTGAGGGCGGTGCTGCTCAGCGAAAATTTAGCCAGCCGGGGAACCGAGGAGGTATTTGATTTATTATTTCGCGGCCCTCAGTTTACCAATACAATAAGTTTGGCCGTGAGTGAGGGGAAAGCTTCAGATATATTGAATATTAAACCCAAGCATTATCAAACGGTAGGCCAAAATGTGATTGAAATACTTAGAAATGCCGACAAGAGCAACTTCACTCCCTGTGAAGATCTCCATTCTTTCCGGGTAGATGTCCTTACCCCCGGTTTTAACCCGGTATTGCCAATTCTGCGCATTCATGACCAAGACCGTTTGGAAATCTCAGGGGCGGCCCTGTTTAAAAAATATAAAATGGTGGCCAAGATCAATAAAGAGGATATGAGAGTATTAACCTGGCTGCGGGGGAAAGAGACCCAGGGGGATATTTTGTTTGAACTGGAGGATGAACAGGGAGAGGTAAAAAAGGTAACCTTTGAAGGCGTTAACAGCCGCTCGGTTAAAGCCAAAATGGAAAAGGAACACCCTTTTTTTGAGATACAAATTAAATTAAAGGGAAGCGTGATCGAGGATGTGGGCGAATTTCCATTTGCTAGCAAGGAGGAAAATATTCAAAGAGCAGAGAAAGCCTTAGAGGATAAAATTCAAAAACAATGTTCCGTATTTTTAAATGATTTACAAAATCAATACCGGCTGGATGCCATCCTGTTGGGTAAATATGCCCGCTATAAGTGGCCCTCCCTGGTGGAAAAAGAGGATTGGGACGAAGTTTTTTGCAACAGCGTGATCCAGGTTAAGGTAGAGGTGAAGATCCAAAGTACAGGGGAAGTTGCTTAGAAAGGGGGAGCATCAATGAGATGGAGCACGGTCAAAGGATGCATCTGTTTATTATTAGGTCTGCTGATGTTAACCGGTTGTGTGAAAAAAGAAAATCCTCCTAACCCTGCAGAGAAACCTATGGAAAAAGGCATTCAGGATGTCAGCCGGTATTTTCCTGTGGAGAGCCAATTAACCTGGGACTATGAAGGTGAGGGCAACGAATACGCCGGCTTTACCCGCAGGGTCATGCATACCCAGGGAAACAAGGCGCAGGTTTCCGAGGATAACGGGGGCACTGTTTTAGGAATGGTTTTTGAGGTAACGTCCTCCCAGGTGGTTAAAACCTATACCAAGGAAGAGTTTTACAGCGATAAAAATCTCCTGGAGGAAAAGCCCAATCTAGAAGAAGTGATATTAAAAGCCCCCTTGAAAGTGGGTGCTACCTGGAAGAATGAGCGGGACCAGCGGGAGGTGGTCAGTACTTCTGAACGGGTGGAGGTTCCCGGAGGAACCTTTCATAATGTGGTAAAAATTAAAATTACTTCCCTGGAGCATCCACCGGAGGAAGGCCGGCAGTTTGAATACTATGCCGAAAATACCGGCTTAATCCTGCGGGAATTTACCGTGGGTGAAGATAAAATTACTTCGCAACTGAAGTCTTTAAAAAAGACCGAAGCTAGGCCCCAAACTCAAAAGGATACCCTGAGTATTGAGGGGATGCAGCAGGAGGTTGTTCTTCATTTAGTAGAGGGCGCCCCGCTGCCTTTTTACACCTATGCGCCCTCGGACATGATGGTGGAGCGGACGGCTTCCGGCGAGGGGGAGGCCTTTCGTTTTGTGGCCAATTTTGCAGGAAAAAAACGGGATGACGCCTATATGAGCCTCTTTTTCTATCCCCAGGGAACCAGTGTTGAGGAAGCGGTCAAGTTTGCCAGCGGTATGATTCTCAGCAACCGTTGGCAGAAGGTGGGCCGGTACAATAACCCGGACACGGAAAAAAGCTATCCCTGGTCGGAAAGTGAATGGCAGTTTATGGATAAAGTAAATAACCAATCTTATGTGGGCAATATTGCTGTAGGAAAACATGGAGACCGGGTATTTCATATTATCAATCATTACCCGGAGGATTTTGCCGAAGGGTTTGTTCCCCGGACCGGAAAGATATTGGAGAAATTTACCTGGACCGATACCGGTGAACAACTGAATAAGACCTAAAGGAGGGATGGCGTGCCATCCTCTTTTAGCGGCTTGCAAAGGATTGACAGGCACAGGTGCAATGATTATATTATTTTATGGAAACTTTTACATTCTTTAGAGGGGGTATAAAGATGACCACAGGAACAGAGACCAGAGAATTTCAAGCGGAAGTAAAACAACTACTGAATATTGTCATTCATTCCCTTTATACGGATCGGGAAATTTTCCTGCGGGAGCTAATCTCCAATGCCGCCGATGCCCTGGAAAAACTTCGTTATCAAAAAATAACCACCAAAGAAATAGCGGACGGGGACTTACCCCTGGAGATTACCCTAGAACTGGATGAGGATGGACATACCCTGGCCATCACCGACACGGGGATTGGCATGACCCGGGATGAACTGGCGGAAAACCTGGGAACCATCGCCCATTCAGGCTCCAAGGCTTTTTTCCAGTATCTGGCGGAGGGCGATAAAAAGGATGTCAGCTTAATTGGGCAATTTGGCGTAGGTTTTTACGCCGCCTTTATGGTGGCCGATGAGGTTACAGTATTTTCCCGCTCTTATAACCCGGAAGCGGCCGGTTGTATCTGGACCTCGGACGGCACCGGAAGCTACACCCTGGGCGAGGCGGAAGGATTAAAACGGGGGACCAAAATTGTCCTTCGCTTAAAGGAAGACGCCCATGAGTTTGCCAAAGCCGATGTGATCAAAAGAATTATTAAGCAGTATTCCAGTTTTGTGCCTTTTGCCATTCTCGTAAACGGGGAAAAGGTAGACACGGTACAGGCCCTTTGGACCAAAAACAAAAAAGAGGTTACCCCGGAGGAATATACCGAGTTTTATAAATATATTGCCAACGCTTACGACGAGCCTCTTTTTAAACTCCATTTTTCAGTGGATGCTCCGCTGGCCATTAATGCCCTGCTGTTTGTTCCCAAGGACCATTTTGAGCGGTTGGGTTTTGGAAGGTTGGAGCCCGGCGTAAACCTGTACTGCCGCAAAGTGCTGATCCAGCAGCAGTCCAAAGAAATATTGCCTGAGTGGCTGCGCTTCATCAAGGGCGTGGTGGACAGCGAGGAGCTGCCCCTGAATATTTCCCGGGAAACCATGCAGGACAGCGCTTTACTGGCCAAATTAAGAAAGGTGATTACCGGGCGCTTCTTAAAATTCTTAAGCGAGCAGGCTTCCAAAGACCCGGAGAAATACAAAGAATTCTGGCGTAATTTTTCTATGTTTATCAAAGAGGGAGCGGCAACGGATTTTGCCTACCGCAATGATCTGGTTAAATTAATGCGCTTTGAATCCTCCAAAGCCGGAGAAGGAGAACTGGTGGCCCTTCAGAATTATGTGGAAAGAATGAAAGAGGATCAAAAACATATCTATTATATTAACGGTCCTACCCGGGAGGTTATTGAGGCCAGCCCTTATTTGGAAATATTTTGGAAAAAGGAAATTGAAGTACTCTATACCAATGAAGCGGTGGATGATTATATCCTGAGCCAATTGGGCGAGTTTGAAGGGAAAAAACTGGTTTCTGTGGATCAGGCGGAGCTGGATTTACCCGAGGGAGAGACCGACACACCGGACCGGGAAACCCTTTCCCAAGAACAGTTCGAGAAACTGGCCGGATGGTTGAAAGAAGTCTTGGGAAAAAAAATTGTAGAAGTGCGAGAGTCCAAGCGCCTGGAGGATAACCCGGCCATTGTCTTAAATCAGGATTCCTTTACCAGCAGCATGCAGCGGATGATGCAGATGGCCAATAAAGATTTAAACTCCATTGGCCCCAAAGTGCTGGAGATCAATAGCAGCCATCCCATTGTTCGCAATTTGAATCATTTAAGGGAAGAGAATGATCCTTTTGCCCGGTTGGCGGCGGAACAAATCTTTGACAATGCTTTAATTTCCTCCGGGTTGATTGTCGATCCCAGGGCTTTTGTAGACCGTATGTATAAAATTATTGAACGCGCTCTGAAATAATCTGTGGCCTTACCGGTAGGTAAGGCTATTTTTTAAGTTGGTATTTTATATAAAGAAGGTGTTTAGGACGCCTATAGAGAAAAATTAAAACATGCTGATGAAAAGGAGGGATAAAGCATTTTATTGAATGAGGAATTTAAAATACACTCTCAAAACCGGGTTAGCTTTACGGAGATTACCGCCGAGGTTGCCGCAGTGGTAAAAAAATCCGGCATCAAAGACGGATTTGCCGTGATTTTCATACCCCATACTACGGCTGCGGTAACCCTGAATGAAAATGCCGACCCGGATGTGGCGACGGATATGAAAGCCATTATAGAAAATTTAGTTCCCAGGGAGGGAGTTTACCGGCACAGAGAAGGAAATACCTCCGCCCATATGATGACCAGCCTGATGGGCAGCTCGCAACAAATAATTATTCGTGGAGGGAAGCTGTTATTGGGTACCTGGCAAGGGATTTTCCTGGTTGATTTTGATGGTCCCAGAGAGCGGAAGGTGTTAGTGCAAATTCAGGGGGAGAAGTAGGTTTGGCGGAGGAGGTCTTAGGGCTGTGAAAAGAACCTTATCCGGGTTAATCATGGAGTGTAAAATAGGAAACATTGCCGCTCAGAACGGTTTTGACGCCGTTGTAAACGCCGCCAACGCCTGGCTGCGTCCGGGAGGAGGCGTGGCGGGAGCCATTCACAGTGCGGCAGGTCCGGGGCTGCTGGAGGAATGCCGTCCCCTGGCTCCCATTAAACCGGGAGAAGCGGTCATTACCGGGGCACACCATCTTCCCAACAAGTTTGTAATTCATTGTCTTGGACCGGTCTACGAGAAAGATGAATTTTCCGGGAAAGTTTTAGCCAACTGTTATTGTAATGCACTGAAGTTGGCCGAAGAACATAAAGTAAAATCCATTGCTTTTCCTTTGATTTCAACGGGAGTTTTTGGATATCCCTTTAAAGAAGGCGTGCAGGTAGCCTTTACCGCGCTGAAAG
Source organism: Desulforamulus ruminis DSM 2154 (assembly GCF_000215085.1). Taxonomy (NCBI): domain Bacteria; kingdom Bacillati; phylum Bacillota; class Clostridia; order Eubacteriales; family Peptococcaceae; genus Desulforamulus; species Desulforamulus ruminis. The sequence goes on along the minus strand of NC_015589.1, from coordinate 2,611,029 downwards.
AAATGATTCCCCAACTGACCTTTGTACGTAGAGTAGTATTTGTGGTGCGGGATAAAAGTAAGCTGGCCGTATTAAACCAGGAGTTGGCCCGTTTTCATTTTTAACTAAAAGCAACAGCCGGGTTCTCTCGTTGAGTGCCCGGCTGTTTGTTTTTTAATGGTGAAAGGAAAATTACTCTCCTCCGCCCTGACCGGATTGTTCTCCTCCCTGCTGCTGACCGTTTCCTTCTCCTTCGGCCTGGATGGATTTAACTTCTCCCTCAACCTCAACTTCCATCACTTTCCCGTCCTGGGTGGTAATTTTTACCTTGGTCTTGGAACCCTGACCCCCTTGGCCTCCCTGATTCCCCTGTTCTCCGGAAGAGCCCCCGGAACCATTGGATGATTCTTGGGAAGAATCGTTATTTTGAGATTGACCCTGCTGTTCCGAGCCTTGTTGCTCTTGCTGCTGTTGCTGTTGACCCAGCTTACCCCAGCGTTCTTCCAGTAAATAGATTTGGTCCTTTTGGATTAAGCGAACCGGAACAATGCGGGCGGGGATATCAAAATTTCCATTTTGTATTCGGGTTTCACTGTTCCAATTGCCGTTATTGGCGACACTTATGGCGGCATCAAAGGCATAGCTGGCTAAAAGTTCGGGCTGAATATCAATTTCTCCGGCGATTTCTCCCGATGACAGGGCCTCGGAGGCCTTACGGTCCGCTCCAACCCCCATGATAAAGGCCTGTTTTTCCATTCCCCGAGCCTTTAGTACTTTTACGGCGGCATTGCCCAACCGGTCGTCGGTGGCCAGGATGACATCGGTTTTTACCGTATTCAGAACCTCTTGCATGGTCATCTGGGCCATTTCCGGGTCTCCTTCGGGATGCTCGATGATTTTCACGTTTTCAATTTTTTTATCCGATTGCAGGACCCTTTGGGCACTGCCCGCGATTTGTTCCGCCAAAAGATCCTGGGGATCGCCCTTTAGAATCAGAACCTTTAACGGTTTTTGTGCTGCCTGCTGCTCGGTCCAGGACAGGACATGTTTGGCCATCAACTCACCGGCCCGGATATGATCCGCAGCGATATACCCATCCATAGGGACATTGACCGGCAGGGTTTCCAAGGCAATGACTTTAATTTTAGCCTTGGTTATTTTATCCACCAGAGCGGCCCCTTCAACGGGGCTCACGGTTTGTAAAATAATCGCCTTCACCTTTTTTTTGATAAGTTGATCCACATCTTTTTCCTGTTGGGAAGGATCCATTTTGGCATCAGTAAAGGTAATATCCACCTTATCCTTTTTCTTGCGTTCTTCCATATATTTTTTAATGGTTTGGTTGCCGTCAAATTCCATTGAGGCAAAGGAAACACCGATTTTTATTTTTTGGCCCTCCGGTTTGGGTTGAGGCTCCTGCTGCCTGCAACCTACGCAGCATAATAAAAGAAATATCAGCAATATTTGTACTATTTTTTTCGTAGTCATACACCTCACCTCAGTATAAAAGGTCTTGCCTTAGTATGACTCCATTAACGTGAAATATTTAAGGTTTCTTATCTTATTACACAGCCAATAAATTCAATATCCTCCAGAAAAGCAGGGAATAAAAGCGGACCTTGGTCATGGTTTTTTTAGGACTTTTGATTGATTCAATTAAACCGGAATAGAAGGTACATTAAATAAAATAGATTGAATATTATTTTAAAGGGTGTGGTTGTGTGAAGAGAATTCTAATGCTCATAACCATTGCTTTAATGACATTTCCTCTGGCCGGTTCTACATTTAACGAGGACTAGGAAACATTTAGCCGGGCTTTTATCGTTGATAGATCCGTGAGGCTGCGTGAATTGTTTTTTAGGGAGGGGTATGCTCTGATGAAAGATCGAAGAGAATATCCGAGGATAGAAACGGATTGGGTGGTCCGCATGGTCTCGGCAGAGGACGAGCGGGAACTGAGCGATATAAAGATCATGAATGTCGGGGGAGGCGGTATTTCCTTTCTCTGTACGGAAGAATTACAAACAGGAGAAAAGTTTCTTATTCATTTACCTTTTATTTCAATCTATATTTATATTATCTGGCAGCATGAAAATCGCTACGGGGCGATGTTTGTGAATCCCTTAGGGGATGAAGTGGAACTCCTCTGCCAGCATATTTACTCCCAAAACCACTCTTAGAATGACGAGGTGAATAAGTAGGAATCAATGAAACGTAAGTCGTTAAATGATGACATTTTATCCCTGCCTTAGATTGGGCGGGTTTTATTTTTTCAGCCCCATGCAAAATCGGTACACATTTTCCTCAAGGTGTTAAGTTATAGAACAGCAGGGTGAAAGGGTGTTCCAAAATAGAAAGTCCGGCTTTTAAGGTTTTTTGTTAAATCCCTTCCTGGCCGCAAAGAAGGTAACAATGAAACGCAATATGTAATGGCATTATTTTTGCATGAAATAATAGCTGCTGGTATTCTTGTTATCTTCATTTGTTTAGCCAAAGGACGTGTTAAAATGTTTGAACAGCTATTTAAAGAATTATCCCATGACAGAGAAAAGATTCTGGCCTTTTTGAATTTCCTGGTAAAAGAAAAAAAGCTGACCCTTGAAGAGTTGCGCAGGGTTATATATGGGATGAATCCTAAATCTGAAAAAATAGAGGCAAAGGGATGAGCCAGTAAACGGGTGTGAAACGACACACTCGTTTTTCATTTTATAAAGTAGGGACCTGGAATATGGGCTAAATGTTTTGTTATGTCTGTCAATACTTTTCCCGAAGATTCCCGGAAAACAAGTTCGGCAGAGGAGTCCCAGGGGGTGGGTTCATGGTTAATGATGACCATACGCCGGGCCCGTTGCGGGAGGGTGTTCACAGGATGGACCTGTAAACTGGTGCCCACCACCAGTAGAAGCTGGCAGCCGGAAAGGACCTTCTCGGCAACAAAATAATCTTTTGGCATGGGGTCGCCGAAGAGCACCACCCGAGGACGCAGTATCCATCCGCAATCAGGGCAGAGATAGTCTTCCTTCAGGCGGTTGATGGCAAACTCTTGGCCGCACTGCGGACAATAACAGGTCCGCAGGTGCCCGTGCACTTCCCACAGATGCCGGGAACCGGCTTTTTGGTGCAGCCCGTCAATATTCTGGGTAATAATCCCCAGCAGCCATCCCGTTTGTTCCAATTTGGCCAAAGCGTAATGGGTGTCATTGGGTTTGGCCCCAAGGCAGACCTCCCACCATCTAAGATGAAAATCATAAAACTTTTGAGGATCTTTTCTTAAGGCCCGAATACTTGCCAATTCTTCAACAGGCATACCGTTCCATAAACCGCTCTCTTTGCTGCGGAAATCGGGAATGCCGCTTTCAGTGCTGGCCCCGGCTCCGGTAAGGGCAAGCACCTGGCCCGCTTCTTTGATCAAGTGTACCAATTGGTCAATCTTTTGCTGATAATTCAACGGTCTCACCTTCTAAAATAAGAGGATAAGTAAATTTTCTTATTTAATTATAATATGAATGGGACTTAGGATCACCTGTTATCGTTACTGTCGGTCAATCCATTGCCTCCATTTCCACCATATTCTTAAGCGCAATCGATTTAACCAACGGGCCTGGTAAAACCAGTGCATAATCAACAACCTCCAGCATTATTATCCCTGCAAAGCCAGGGCCTCATTTAACGAATAACTTATAAATCAAGGTTGATTCCATAATATGGTAATCTGGTGGGGATGTTCCCTTTATAGCCATTTGGTTTTTGGTATTCGTCACAAATTGTTTACATTTTGGCCATAGTCTGTTCACACCCCCTCTGTAAACTAAAAGGTATCAATAAAAAAGGAGGAGAGTTCCATATAAAAAATTATTCACAGTACTTTTAACAGAGGTGATGGTGGCAGGAGATCGGAGAGTTGTTTGTGTCGGGAGAAGAAGTTTCCGAACCAACGCTGGAAGAGGCTGCATGAAAGATAAAATTCAACCCCTGGCTGGCCAGGGGTTGAGAAAATTTTGCTGTTCCACAAACTACTTGGCAATCTTGGTTTCTACAGAGTAACTATAACCGTAGCCATTGCCAAGGAATAAAAGAATCAGGATTAAGAAAAGAATGAAACTGCAACTATCCCAACCGCAACCGAAACCACTCATGAATAGCCCTCCTTTTGGGTTTTGATCCATAATATGGTATTTATAAAAAAATGTTACAAACCGGCTGGAACGATAAAATAAAAGTATTTCCTGGTCCATGAACCAAATGGAAAAGACAGGCTATTGGTCGGCCAGCCAGTGGCGTGGTTGATGAAACTGGCGATGGGGGTAATGCTTGCTCAGCCACCGGTCAAAGAAAGATGGCAGTTGCGCTGGCGGTATAGAAAGGGTTTCCAGGCATTGACAAAAATCCTCCAGGAACCGCTGCTGGAATTCCTGAATCATCCCGAAGGAGCGAAGGGTGGGAATCCACTCCGCCTCCGGGTTTTCCGTAAAATGCTGTTCTTCCAGAACCTCCTGGGGCCCGGTGGTATGCAAAACCTTTTGGACCGGTGAACCGTTGGTCTGATAGAGAGGAATAATTTCTTTCGTCAGCATCTTTAATCCTTCACTGAGGGAACGTTTTTGACTGAGTTTACTAAAAAGGTAACCATTAAACCGATCGATAAAGGTATGGAGATAGATCCTGCCCATGCCTTTTAGGGTTCGGACAAAAAGGCACTCATAAACAAGAATCTCGCCGGGCTTTTCCGTTTGCAGGTCACGGTCGCGAAATTCCGGCCGCATGCGTTCGATAAAGCTTATTTGATGACTGTTTAGGTTGATTTTTCCGGCGGAGTATAGTCGAATTAAGGCATTACAAATGTTTTTCCGATTGTCGAGACCCGATTCCTCTTTGATTTTTTGCAGTTTAGTCATAGAGAGTTTTATATTGCGTTTTTCCAAAAAATGCAGCAGCCGGAAATCATTCCAGTAGGGGTGGCTCAGGCATAAAGCCGTCAATAGCTGCTGCAACCGGGATTTGGCAGTTAAATCTTTGGCACAAAACCCATGAGAAGATTTGCCGCCGCAGTTCCGGCCGGAAGGCTCCGATACAGACGATACCCGGTCAGGAACAGTCTTATGAAACTCTGTGCAGGATAAGGCATTATCCAGGAGAATGATTTCTAGTCCGCTAGGATTTTGTTTTACAGGAAATAAAATTTGAAGAGAATGGGACGGCATAGCGAAATTCCCCCTTGTAGACAAAAAATTTCCTTGCCAAAAAGTTCTTCTTGATTTGTTTGCAGTATTTTGGCATTACAAGTCCGCCTCATCAGACTTTTTGCGCAGTATCAATTTGTATTCATCAGGCCCCAGACGCTCGGTGGCACAGGTTAAATCCCGGGCCACGGTCTCGGCTTCCACCCAGGGCGGAATATGGCTGCAAAGTACCTCCAATTGGCCAAAGGGGACTTGCCGCAGGAAGGGCAGCAGCACTTGCTTGGAGGAAACTCCGGCTCCGCAGCCCTGGACCCCTTTAATTGAAATCCGGAAGCAGCCGTTTCCCAAATTTTCCGGTATGGGCATAGATGCCACTGGATTGTTTTTGGTCAATATCCTTTGTTGCTCCTTTTCCCATACATGATCCAATAATTCACGCGGGGAACCGGAGCATTCCCAGATTTTGCAGCCGGCTTTTTCCAATTCATAATAGGGAATGCCATTCATGGCCGAGGTGATCAAAATTTTACAGTCACCGAGAAATTGGATTAGTTCTTCCATTTGCCGGCGCATGGCCGGTACGTCTTGACCCTGTTGGAGAAAAAAATCTTTCTCCTGCTGCAAGGTCCAGATCCCTTGGGTTCTTTTATATATCACGGTTTTTCCTCGTTCATACAGTGTTGCTGCTTTGCCGTTCCGGCCCATATGGATTGCAATTTCTCTGGTCATGTCCTGCTCCTTTCGTAAAATTTGGCAGCCATCTGCCTCTTTATAAACAAGATCCTTCCGTAGATCCTATTTGACTCCCTAACCGGCAGCCTTTCAACCAATAAAAAAGCTTACAGGTGGCTATGGCACCTGTAAGCTCCTTCGCTCAAGAACCTCAATACCCCAGATCGTCCTGGGAAAAGGTTAAATAATTATATTAAGAGTATAACATCGCTAAAATTTTTGCAACACGGTAGAAAAAATACAATGATTGATTGGTTTTTATTTTTAAAATACCATATAAGCGGCGGCTTGATATAAGCATGATCGTTTCCGGCTTCGCGGGGCTTTCTCACCGAGAGCCTGCACAGCGGAACGTTGCTGCAGGTGATTCTATGACTTTATATAGTTATGGGTATAATGATACATTAAGATGCCCATGCTGTTATGTTCTTAATAATCTCGTAATGTTTACCTTGCCACAAATAACTTCATTGTGAGGGAGATTAGGCTGTTGAAACATATGGCAAATATCATTTCAATCAGCAGGATTGTCCTCTTGCTGGCCTTATTCTTCAGCTTTCATAATGCATCACTATTCTTAGTATTATACCTTGTATGCGGTTTAAGTGATGTCTTAGACGGCTATGTCGCACGCAAAACAAAAACACAAAGCGAACTGGGCGCTCGATTGGACTCCATGGCTGATTTAATTCTTTTCACAGTGATCACCCTATCCATCATCCTATGGATGGGGAACGAGGTCCGAATTTTTTTACCTTGGATCATAATTATCGTTTTAATTCGTTGTACGAACCTGGCCATCGCAGCATACAAATATCGTTCATTTGCTATTTTACATACTTGGGGAAACAAGCTTGCGGGGTTTCTGCTTTTTATAACTCCGTTGTTTATTTTATATCGGCAATCAGTCATTCTGTGGTTTGTATGCTTCGTCGCGATCTTGTCGGCTGCAGAGGAGAGTATTATACATCTAACCTCCCCAAGACTTAACCTTAATAGGCGGAGTATTTTCAAAGAGTAATAAACAATCATGCTTTAATTGGGCTGATTGGCGACGATGGTTCCACGCTTTCCGGAGGGGAGAAACAGCGCATCTCCATCGCCAGGGCCATGCTAAAAAATGCACCCATTGTGATTTTGGATGAGGCAACCGCCAGCGTAGATCCCGAGAACGAGCATATGATTCAAAAAGCCATCAGTTTTTGGTGCATGGTAAAACCATAATTATCATTGCCCACCGCTTGGCCACCATCCAGAAGGCTGATCAGATCCTGATGGTGGATGATGGACGCATTGCCCAGAGAGGAACCCATGAAGAACTGATGCAACAGGAGGGGGTTTATAAGCGGTTCTTATTGATACGAAAAGCAGCGGAAGGATGGAGCATTTGAGAATCGCTAGCTTGCAATTTTGATTATGGACCAAAACAAGAAAAGCAACTGGCTCACCACCTTGTTCTATGGTTTGCCGGTTGCTTTTTTATTTGTCCATTAATACCTTTAAAAAGAAAATTTAAAATCTAAAAATTAGGTATGATAAAAAGAATGAAATAAGCTGTTTGGCAGTAAGTTTATTTTTACATTTTTACATTTAAACTGGGTTGAGAGATGGTGCGGAAGTGAAGAGGATACTAATCATTGAAGATGAATTAAGCATTGCTGAACTGATGCGAGATTATCTGGAAATTAATGGGTTATCCGTTGACATTGAACAAAACGGCCAGAGAGGGTTGCAAATGGCCGGGGAGGGCGGTTATGACCTGGTTCTTTTGGATTTGCTGCTTCCAGGAATGGACGGGTTTGAAATCTGCAGGCAAATCCGCAGCAAACAGGATATACCCATCCTCATGGTTTCCGCGAAGCAGGAGGAGATTGATAAAATTAGGGGACTGGGTCTGGGCGCTGACGATTATGTCACTAAACCTTTCAGTCCCAGTGAATTGGTGGCGAGGGTGAAAGCCCATTTATCCAGGTATGAACGGCTGACGGGAACACGGGAAGAAGAAAAGGATGAGATCATTATAAGAAACCTTATCATTGATAAAAGCTCTCGAAGAGTTTATAGAAGCGGACGGGAAGTCAGCATGACCAGCAAGGAGTTTAACCTGCTGCTGCTGTTGGCCTCTAACCCTAACCGGGTTTTTAGCAAGGAGGATATTTTTGATCGCATCTGGGGTATGGATTCAGCGGGGAACATGGCCACTGTAACCGTGCATATCCGCAAAATCAGGGAAAAGATTGAAATAGATCCTGCCAATCCACAATATATTGAGACCATCTGGGGGGTCGGCTACCGGTTTGCAGTTTAAAACAGACCTTTCTATAAAATTCACCTCCAGAGCAACGTTTTTCCGGAGGTTTTACCATTTTGCATGTTTGTCTGTAATTATGGGTATGGGCTACGAATAGGCACCTGGCTGCGCAGGTGCCTATTCGTAGCGCAACGCCTCAATGGGATTCAAGCTTGCGGCCTTACGGGCCGGGTATACTCCAAAGATCACGCCAACTAGCACCGAGAAAACAAAGGAGTAAATGACCGGGGTAACCGTAATGGCGGTGGGCAGGGATGAAATTTTCCCAATGACAAGAGCAGAGCCGATGCCAATCAAAATACCGGTAATACCACCCAGGAGGCTTAGCATCACCGCCTCGGTCAGAAACTGGCGGAGAATGGCGCCCCGGTTGGCCCCAATGGCTTTACGAATACCGATTTCCCGGGTACGTTCGGTTACCGATACTAACATGATGTTCATAATACCAATCCCCCCTACCACCAGAGAGATGGCGGCAATGCCTGCCAGCAAAGCCGTCATAATACCCGTAATGCCCTGGGCGGTATTAAGAATTTGCGCCTGGGAAGTAATTTTAAAATCGTCGTCTTCCTTGGGCAGCAGACCATGCTGTATACGCAGGGCGGTTTCCACCTCTTGTTGAGCTTGATTCATCAGTTCTTCGGATTTAGCCGAGACATAAATGGTAGAAACATAGGTCATGCCAAACATACGGTTCATGGCGGTGGTAATGGGCAGGAGGATGACATCATCGTTGTTCTGCAATCCTTGGCTTCCCTGGGTTTCCAAAATGCCAATGATGGTAAAAGGCAACTGGTTAATTTCAATTTGGCGGCCAACGATGTTGGAGTCCGGGTTGCCAAAAAGGTTGCTGACAACCTCACGGCCCACCACCGCCACATTGGCTTGTCCCAAGACTTCAAATTTACTGAAAAACCGCCCCTGATCCACTTTTAAACTTCGGACCTGGGCGTAATTGGCGGTGCTGCCCTCCACCGAGGTGGCGTAATTGGTGTTGCGCCAGATAACCTGAGCATTTTTTCTTACATAGGGAGCCGCGGTTTCAATGGAGGGTTGCCTGGCGATGGCCTCGGCATCTTCCATGGTTAATTTATTTAAGGTGCCGGCTCCCAGGTTGATGCCTCCCTGCTGGGCTTGTCCCGGAGAAACAATGAGCAGGTTGCTGCCAAGTCCTTGAATTTGGGAAGTGATACTTTTCGCAGCGCCCTGACCGATGGCAACTAAAAGAATGACTGCAGAAACCCCAATAATAATGCCCAGCATGGTAAGCAGAGAGCGCATGGGGTTGGCCTTAATGCTGCGCAGGGAAAGGCGTAGGATTTCGGAGAGGTTCATGGTCTCACCTCCGCCAGATCCACCGGAGGAAGGCTGCCCACAGGCCGGTCTTCAAAAATTTGGCCGTCCCGGAAGCGTACAATTCGTTTGGCATATTGGGCAATCTCCGGTTCATGGGTAACTACTACAACGGTTTTGCCCTGAGCATGAAGATGCCGGAAGATATTCATGATTTCCCTGCTGGTCTGGGTGTCCAGGGCACCGGTTGGTTCGTCGGCCAGCAGGATCACCGGGTTGTTTATCAGGGCCCGGGCAATGGAAACCCGCTGCTGTTGTCCCCCGGATAATTCGTTGGGTTTATTGTTCAACCGATTGCCCAAGCCTACCGACTGCAAGGCTTCCGCCGCTCTGCTTCGGCGTTCCCGGGAGGGTATGCCGGCATACAGCAGGGGCAGTTCCACATTCTCCAAAGCGGTGGTACGGGGGAGCAGATTGAAGCTTTGAAATACAAAGCCAATTTTAGCGTTGCGTATCAGGGCCTGCTGATCATCCTTCACCTTGGACATGGGCTGGCCATCCAAATAATATTCACCGGAAGTAGGCTTATCCAGGCAGCCCAATAGGTTCATCATGGTTGATTTGCCGGAACCGGATGAACCCATAATGGCCACGAATTCTCCCCGGCCAATCTCCAGGCTAACCCCTGCCAGGGCTTGAATTTGCTGATCGCCCAGTTGGTAGGTTTTCTTCATATTATCCACTTTGATGATGTGGCCCAATTAGCGATTCCCTCCTCCGAAGCCGCCCCAAAGGGAGAAAGATTTTTTCCCGCTATCGTTGGTCAAAGAAACCGCAACTTGATCTCCTTCCTGCAGGCCGGCAATAATTTCAACCTTGTCCAGGCCAAAAAGACCGATGGTCACCGGTTGAAAACGAAGTTCGCCATCTTTATGAGCCAAATAGACGCCGTCGCTGCCGTTAAGTTCCTTTAGGGCCGCCATGGGTACATACAGTACATTTTTATGGGTACCGGTGTTGATAGACACATTGGTAGTCATCCCCGGCTTTAACTGACCTGCGGAATTTTCTACAGAAAGCAGGACGCTGTAATTGGTCACCCCGTTTTGTGTAATCGCCTCAGGGTAAACCACCAGCACCGTTCCTTTAAAGTTTTTTCCCTGTACGGCGGTGGTGGTGATATCGGCACTTTGGCCAGGCATGATTTTAGTGACATCGTTTTGGCTGATTTGGGCCATTACCTGCAGTGTATGGGCGTTGGAATCGTTCATAACAATGACCGGCTGGCCGGCAGAGGTCAGCTCGCCAATATTGCCGTTAATTTGGGCAATGATGCCGTCCATGGGTGCTTTTAAGATCAAATTATCCAGGGCGATCTCCTGCTGTTGTACCTGTACCCGGGCTTGATCTACCGCTGCCTGGGCTATACGGATGGATTCCCGGTCCGCAGGAGCCAGGGTCTGATTCAATTGAGCCACAGCGGTATTATAGGTTGCCTGGGCTTGGTCCATTTGGTTTTTCACCTGATCCAATTGGGCTTTGTCTTGACTGCGGTTGGCGTAGCTTTCCTTCGCTAGTTCCAGGCTGCCCTGGGCGGTACGAAGGGTATTCTCTGCTTGCTCCACCGCAGCTTGAGCCTGGTCTCGAGCGGCTTCCGCCTGGGATACCGCATAATCGTTGGCTTGGCCGGACAGGTCGGTCAACTGCTTTCTGGCCTTTGTCCGAGTGGCTTCAGCTTGATTCAGGGCCGATTGGGCTGCCTCGGCGGTGTTTTTTAGCTCACTCACATTTTCCGGTGGGGGAGTTTGGTTCAAAGCGGTGGTCAATGTGTCTTGGGCAGCCTTTTGATCCTGCAACGCATTGATGTACTGGGATTCTGCCGCCTCCAGATTGGCACGGGCTGCCTCTACTGCCTCCAGGGAGGCTAGTTCCCTGGAGGCATCCAGTTTCGATTGGGCGGAAGCAAGACCGGCTTTGGCTGAGCGCAGTTGAATTTGTGCCTGTTCCAACTGGCTTTCAGCATGAACAACCTGCTGACGGGCTTGGGTCCGGTCATTATACAAAACCAATTGGTTTTCATAGGCCTTTTTGGCGCCTTCCAGGGCTACCCGGGCTTTTTCGGCATTGGTTTGTTGAACGGCAATGGTCTCACTGGTGGCGCCCTGTTTGGCTTGATTTAATTTGGCGATGGCCGATTCAAGATTGGCCCGGGCGGTGGTCAACTGAGCTCTCGCCGTACGGTCATCAAGGGTGGCCAGTACGTCGCCGGTTTGTACGGTAGACCCGATCTTTACCTTAATGGAGGACAGCCTCCCGGTATTGCCGGCGACAAAGCTGAGTTTAACCTGGGTTGGGGATTGTACCGTACCCGATGCGGATATTTTCTCGGTGATATCTCCCCGGGTGACAACCTGGAATTGAGTGGAGGCATTGGCATTTTTAATGGACTCCCGAGCATTGAATTCATAAAGGATCCCTACGATCAATAGGACCGCCAGCAGGGAGAGAAGGGGTTTGCTTTTGTTTCTAAAGGAGTTGCGTAGTTTTTGTCCAAAGAAATTCAATGTTATATCAACCTCCCTGTATAGAGAAAATTAAATAGTTAAATAGATACATTTTAATAAATAAAATTTAAATATTTATTAAATAATTCTAAAGCACTGAACTTACCTTAGCTGTTAAAAAATTCTTGGTCTAAAGTAATCGAAATAAAAAGCCGGTGAGCAAAAATGCTTACCGGACTTAGGGTTATTTAGATTCATAGAGAATTTACTTCAAGTGAATTTTTATTACTGCATTCATTCCCGGCAGTAAATTTTTTCCTTGTAAATCCTGAATAGCGATTTTTACAGGAATTCTCTGGGTTACTTTGGTAAAAGTGCCCGATGTACTGGCAGAAAGTGAAGAAAAGGAGGAATTGGTTCCCTCACCGATGGATTCAACGTATCCTTGGAATCTGGAGTTGGGCACGGCGTCAATGGTAAAATCCACAATCTGCCCCGGGTGAACTTTAGACAGCTCGGTTTCCTCAATGTTGGCCGTGATGTAAACGGCATTCAGGTCGGCCATGAGCGCCAGGGGTTGTCCCACGGCGGCCATCTCCTCGGTATTTTGAATTTTTTTCAAGACCGTGCCTGTAATGGGAGAGCGCAGAATGGTTAAGTCCAGGTTGGCTCCCGGTGAGAGGAAGGCATCCGATAGGCGGGCTACAATATCGTTTTGTTTCAGAAGTTCCCCTTCTTCAATGGGGATTTCCAGTATTTTACCAGCCACCTGGGGGGTAATTTTTACGATTTGAGTGTCAACACGGGCATCCTCGGTGGTTACATAATGAGTGGTTTGGTACCAGTAATAATAAGATACAAAGGCCATAGTAACCAGCATGGCTCCAAACACCAGGAGTAAAATTTTTTTATTCTTCATGTATTTAAGTCAATCCCCTCTTAAATTGATTTAACCGGATTTTCTCGCCATTTTTGTTCCTTTTTCCAAGCTTTTTGACTGCCTGGGCCAATCCGCTGTTTTAAAATGGTAAAGTTTCGGGATATGGACAGAATGCAGTCAATCAGTTAGAATTATAACATATTATTTAGAATTCTAATAATATCTTATCAATTTTCAGAAAGGTGAACTTGTTTGCAATCACATACAGCAGCAGAAAAAGAAGCTTCTTTTTGGTTACCATTGTTTGTCCTGGTGATTGGTGCTTTTGCAGCCATCTTAAACAGCAGTTCCATCAATGTGGCCATCCCCAAACTGATGTCTATTTTTGGCGTATCGGCCAACGATATTCAATGGGTCATTACCGCGTATATGCTCACTTCAGCGGTGGTCATTCCCATTACCGGATACCTGGGAGACCGGTTTGGCGGCAAAAGGGTGTATATTTTGTCCACCGCCGCTTTCACTGCGGGGTCCATCCTGTGCGCCTTTGCCTGGAGTAGTAATTCCCTCATCGTCTTCCGGGTTATTCAGGGCATTGGCGGGGGTATTATTATGCCCATCACCATGGTATTAATCTATCGCATTGTACCCATTGAAAAAATTGGCCTGGCCCTGGGAGTCTGGGGAATGGCGGCGGTTATGGGACCGGCGGTGGGGCCTACGGTAGGCGGCTACATTCTGGAACATTTTAGCTGGCGGCTTTTATTTATTATTAATGTACCCGTCGGGATCGTGGGTGTGCTTCTTTCTATTTATTTATTGAAGGAAACACCCATAAAAAAAGATACAAAATTTGATTTTTGGGGCTTTTTATTTGCCGCCGTGGGATTCTTTGCCCTGTTGCTGGCTTTAAGCCAAGGAAGCAAAGAAGGGTGGAGTTCTTATTACATCGTTATGTTATTCATCCTATCCTTTTTCACCCTATTGCTTTTTGTACTGGTGGAACTTTTTAGTGAAGATCCCATGATGGATTTGAGATTGTTAAAGAATAAAACTTTCCTGTACACTACCATCGTGGGAAGTTTAATCAACATCGGTTTGTATGGAGGGGTATTTCTAACTCCCTTATTCGCCCAAAACCTCATGGGTTTATCGGCCTATGATACAGGCATATTATTATTTCCCTCGGCAATGGTTTCCGGCGTGATGATGCCCGTCAGCGGGATCTTGTTTGACAAGTTTGGAGCTAAGGTGGTGGGCTTAATCGGAGTGACCATCACGGCGGTGGCCACTCTGGATATGTATCATTTGGATGTTAACACCAGCCAAATGACGGTAGTCATTATTATGTGCATTCGTTCTTTTGGCATTGGTTTATCCATGATGCCCCTGATGACCGCAGGTATGAATGTGGTGGCCAAACACCTCATAGGCCGTGCCTCCTCATTGGGCAATGTGATACGCCAGGTGGCCTCCTCCTTTGGTATCGCCGTATTGACCACCATTATGCAAAACCGCCAGACGTTTCACGCTGCCACTCTTTCCGAAGGGGTGTCCTACTCTTCGCCGGTTGCAGCAAATATCATTAAACAAGTACAGGGAGCGCTGCTTTCCTCCGGGGCCGGATCGGATGACTCAACCAGCGGCGCCATCAGTATGGTGGTTGGCTTGGTACAGAAGCAGGCCATGGCCCTGGCCATTAACGATACTTTTCTGATCTCGGCCTTGTTTGTATTTGCAGCCATCCCTTTGATATTTTTAATTAATGAAAAGAAAAAACCGGCGCCCGCAGGAATGCCATCCCCAGGCCCGGACAAGTAATTTTTTAAATGGACGAGTCTGTTTTCTTCAGAAGAAACTCTTTGACTAAGTAGCCAATGACATCACTTCGGTTAATAACTCCCACCAGTTTCTGCCCGTCAACCACGGGCAGTTTTTTAAATTTACGGCGGCTGAGGATCTGAGAAATTTTTGCCAGACTGGTCTCTTCATCCACCGTAATGACATCTTTGGTCATTAAATCCTTCACAGGTCGGTTCAACATTTCCATGATTTGGCCGGTAATCACTCGGTCTGAGTCCAGCACAACAAAATAGTTTACAAAATCAATGAATGAGGGGGGCTGATGGATTTGACGCAGGATATCTGCTTCGGTAATAATGCCTGCCAGGGTATGATCCTTTCCCACCACAGGAACGCCGCTTACTTGCTTCTCCACAAAGACCTTTAATAAATCATGGACTTTTTCTTCTTCACGGACGGTATAAATATCTTTTTTCATCAATTGACCGGCGTTAACCATAAAACATCCTCCTTTCACCGGATAAAACCAATTCGGACTATAAGAAATAATGGCACCATTAGAATTTACCTTGGAAAATTTAGAATTCTAATTTATTTTAACATAAAGAAGAAAGGATCATGGATCTTTTAAGAAAAATTTTCAAAAAGCAAGATAAGACTGCATTTCTGCAGTCCTTAAATAGATGAACCATGTTATTGAACCCCAGTGGGTCATTTTTTATAAGCTGTTGTATTTTTGGAAATACTGTTTATTTTGCAGAACCGACGGATCATCGGGTTTAAAAACGGCGGCTAAATCATTATATTCGATGGCTTTCTTGATGTCGGACAGTTTGTAATAACAGAGGCATAGTTGAATAGCGGGAATATAACCCCAATAATCCTCCAGTATAAAACCCCAGCCCGTAGGCTTTTCAAGCTTAAGAGACAGATCATACCAGAAGATGGCTTCCTTGAAACGATGACGGTTAAAAAAATATTCTCCCATTCTGGTGCATATTTCAGCCCGGGGGGATGCGTACTGAAAGCTTTGACAGAGGGTGTTGAAGATATTTTCGTCATCCTCATAGCAAAAGGAGAGTTCAAAGCAGGCGCTGATGCAGTCTTCAACCCAGCCGTCCCCGGCGGCCAGGAAGGCCTTATATTGTCCAATGCCCTTTTGCATGTGCCCGTGGGTTTTTAACTCCCGGGCGTAATATAATTTGCCCCGGGTGGACAGTTCTCCGCCCTGGGACAGCATCCGCTCATAAATCTTTAAGTTCCTGTCGCTGTGGGTGCGGTTTTTTTCGCCATGGGTAATAGAAATATCCACATCAATAATTTTGCCCCAGAGGGGTATGAATTCATGGACAGGATCCTGCCAGACGTAATTATTCTGCCGTTTGAGAATTCTTTCCCGGCAATAAGACAGGGTAACCCGCCCGCCTTCATCGAAGCCAACGTTGTATTTCATCATTACTACATCAGTGTCGGGAGAGAGAGTCCGCTTAAGCTCTTTCAGCTTTTCCAGCTCCGAAGGCAATAGAATATCGTCGGCATCCAGCCACATGATGTAATCCATGGTGGCCTTGGAGAAAGAATAATTTCTGGCCTTGGCAAAGTCGTCCACCCAGGGAAAGTCGTAGACTTTATCAGAAAACCCTTTGGCTATGGCCGCCGTTGAGTCGATGGAACCCGTATCCACAATGATAATCTCATCAAATAGATCTTCTACGGACTCAAGGCAGCGGGCTAAAACTTCCTGTTCATTTTTTACAATCATGCATAAGCTCAGGGAAATCAAGCTGTCACCTCCGAATTTAAGGAACGGGCAGACGAAGTACTCGTCTGCCCATGATGATTCGATGTCGATGTTATAATTTTAAGAGATTGCCACTCCGCCACTGGCATAACCTGCAGCGGTATTGATTAATGAAACACCTGCGGCGGTTGCCGAGAAGACCAAGAGCAGTCTGGTTCCGGCCGTAACCGGTATGGCTAAGCCGGTGGTCAGGCCGCTGCTGACATCTCCGATACTGATAATGCCGGTAAGGGGCGGAGCCAATGTTACAATGGCGCCCGGAACTGCTGTAAAGATATTGTCCGGCGTGGGGGAACTAAAAAGTTGTGCTGTAATGGTAATATCCGTTCCAACTAAAGTTAGTGCAGCGGTGGTGCTGAAGTATCCGGCGATGGCGGTGATGGTGCCGTCCCGGGGAACGGAAAAGGCAAAGTTCAGCAGTGTACCGGCCGCACCTGTAAGGTCAATGGTTGCTCCAAGAACCGTAAGCAGCGGGGCGGAGCTGCCAAATCCTATCAAAGCAGGAGTTCCGGCAAGCCCTCCGGCAATGGTCGTCAGTGCCACCGGCAGGCCCGAGGCAAAAGGTATAATCGCACTATCGCCTGCAGGTCCGGTAGGCCCGGTAGCGCCGGTAGGTCCGGTAGTCCCGGTGGGCCCGGTAGGTCCAGTAATGCTAGCCCCGGTGGCTCCGGTAGCCCCAGTAGCGCCGGTAGCGCCGGTGGGGCCGGTAGGCCCAGTGGGGCGGGGGCGGCAAAGGCGAGTATTTGCTACCAGCCTGTTTTTAATAGACAATCTAATCAGCCTCAATTAATTTGCTATAAACGGCTTTCTCTCTTAATTACATCCAGAAAGAAAGCCAATTTCATATCTTATATTTATGAAAAATTTTATTTAATGGTTACAAAGATGTGTTTAGAGTTTTTAGTAGTGGTTTTTATTGCACGGAAAAAATTCGGGAAAAGTGAAGATTCTACCATTATTAAAATCAGGATTGGCTGTAAAAAGATTTGAAGGGCGGGACGGCATAAAGAAAAGCACCGGAAATCACCGGTGCCTCAGCAGAAGGGATCTATATAAATACAAAGAAAGAGAGGATTAATTAAAGTATAGTTCTGTTATATTAAATTAACATTAAATTGGATTAAAATTTATTTAATGGGTTAGTATAATCGTTTTCAGGGTGAAAAACGCTTTATCAATGAACCTATTTCAAAACGAATCCTAAATAAACCCCGCCTAAAAAAATGGTTAAGATAACAATGAAATGAAATAAAATCCAGGCCCAATTCCCTAGTTTAAATGCATCAGCCGAAATGGGCTTTCTTAAATGCTCAGGAATGATTCGTCCCCCGATCCATTCAAAAAGCAAGAAAAAAATCCACCACCAAGTATAGGAATCCCAAAAATCCCATTTAAAATCATAGTTTATTAGTTTTGTTTGTGTAAGGACAAGGGTTTCCGCAAGCATTCCCATATGCACGATACACCAATAAAAAAAGATTTTGTAGTACCAGGATTTAGGACTGTATCGTACACTGATTAAAACAGCAAAAGGAAATACGGTTAGGACTACATCAAAGGGCATGGGTGAAAGGGAAGGAAATAGGCGGTAAGGAAAGGAATAGAAGCCCATGGTTACAAAGATATAGCATAGGATGTTTGCTAGGATACCGCTAATCAGAAAAAGTAAGCCATATCTTTTCCAATTCAGACGAATGATAAAGTAAGAGCCGATCAGACTGGATACGACAGCAAAAATTGTAATATAAGTTTCTATCATAGGGGGAGTGTTCATAGCAAGTCCCTTTGGTTCATAAGTTATATCATTTTTATTTTTTCAATTTTTGATATAAAATATTTATCCGTGAAGAATGAAATAATTTGTAAAAAATATACAGGTAAAGGATCCCTTAGATAATTTTTCTGTGTTCAAGAGGGCTAGAATATTTTAAACCTTTTTTAAACAAATTATAGATAAATCTTTTGGCTTACATTGAATGAAATATCATAGTGGAGATGATTTTTTGAAGGTTGCAATTATTGGAGCAGGTGTTTCCGGACTTGCTGCAGGGATAACGTTGGAAAAAAACGGAGTCAATCCGGATATTTACGAGCAAAACGCAATTATATCGGATCACTATTCACACGTTGGCGCAGCCTTGAGCATGGCTTACCGGAGTATCACCTCGGAGCCGCTGAAGTTTTTAAATCATTTACTGGGAATTGAGTTAGAGCCTTTGGAGTCTATAAAAAAATTAATCATTCACAGTAAAAATTCAAAGGCAGTGATTGATAATGAAAACATAGGATTTAGCTTTATCATGGGACAGGAATCAACCTCCGTTACCAATCAACTTTTAAAGCAGATTAAGAAATCCAATATATTGTATGAGAAGAGAGTCAGCATTGATTTATTAAAAGAAAAGTATGATTATATCATCGCAGCAAATGGAAGTCGGTCTGAGGATTATATTGCAGATAAGTATTTAAAAGGCTGGAGGCAGTATCTGGTTGCTTATACCAGAGTGGCCAAGCTGCATGGAAATTTTGAGACCAACACGGTTGTGGTATGGGGTAACAAAGAGGTTCTTAAAAACGGTTATGCCTTTTTAGCTCCCTTTAATTCCCGAACAGCGTCATTATATGTTACAATCCCCCATCTGAGTGATTGGGAGGAGTTAAATACTTGCTGGAAAGACTTTCTCCAGCAAACAAAAATATTAGATAAGACCACCCTTCTTGGAACTTATGATAGAACTCATGTAAGCGCCAATTCCATGAGTGTAAAGTGGGAAAATTGTTTTTTTGTGGGGGACCAGGGAGGTTTCTTAGATCCATTTTTAGGTTTGGGAGCTGCAACGGCAATTGCTTCCGGTGTTCTAGCAGCCAAAGCAATTACGGAGAATAAAGATTATGATCAATTAACGCGACAATACAAAAGGGTTATATCAACCATGAGTGAAGTTAGGAATTTCTATGACAGCATTGATGATGAAATGTTTGATACTATCGTTGCTGCTGAAGATAATCAATTGTTAAAAAAGCTGATTTATGGTACGAACATTGACTGGTTAAAATATGGAGCCATTGCCGTTAGCCCCTTTGTAAAATCCCAAAAATCCCCCAATTTTCATGAAACATCTTCTTCACCCACACATTAACAGTGCGATTTTTATAACATCGAAGTCAATGGATACTTACGGAGATATTATTCTAAAGAACAGCAATTAGCCATCTAAAAAATTTAAAACGACATGATTAAATTCCTTTGGTTTTTCTCTCTGTGACCAGTGAGCACATTCCGAGAGAATATGGATTTTAGCATGTTTTATCTGCTTCGTTGCGTTTTGAGCAGCGTCTGCAGTTACCAGATTATCTTCGGAACCGTTTATGATCAGGGTGGGTGCCGCGATCTTATGGATTTGATCGGTAAAATTGGTTTGTACGCCATTCCACTGAAATTCACTTCTTTGGAAAGAGGCAAAAGCTTTTCCGGCATCAGGATATTGCATCGCTTGGTACACCTCATCAATCAGTTCTTGAGATAGCCTTTGGGGATTGTGAAAGGCACCCGATAAGAGACTCTGTCGTACCCACTTGCGGCTGCGGCGTAAAAACCAGTAAGATAGTTCATTAATCGGGGTATGTACATAGAGATAAGACAGTTTATGATAAGGGTACTTCTCCATAATCCCATAGGGACTGACCAATACCAGTTTTTCTACCTTTTCGGGAAACCGCAGCGCAAAGCCAAGGGCAATCCCTCCGCCCAGGGATAGACCGATGATACGGACCTTTTCTAAATGCAGCACAGGAAGCAAATGGTGCAAAAAGTCTACATAGTAGTCCATGGTGTAGGCTACATCCGGTTTATCACTCTGTCCGTAACCGGGCAGATCCGGAGCAAAAACCTGATGAACTGCCGATAAAGGGCCGATACTTGCCCCCCAGGAAAGCTTAGCCGAATCAACCCCCCCACCATGCAGGAGAATAAGCGGCGGGCCGCTCCTGCCGGCGATCATACAGTGGATTCGCAGACCGGCTACAGTCAGACGAGTTTGTTTTAGGCTGTTGGGTAACATCGCAGACTCCCTTCGCGAACTGTAATTAAGATGATTTTATTATTTCATCTCTGCCCATCAACCATCAAAGTATTTTTTATTGAATGATATAAAGGGCAAAAAAAGACAGCACCGTCAACCGGTGCTGCTCAAGAAGGGGTTTCTATATAAATCGAAGCAAGAGAGGATTGATATAAATATATCAACCTTACCTTAAAAGAACATTAAATTTGGTAAAAATTTATTGGCTGGGGCTTGGTTAAATCTGGTTGACCAAATTTAATAAAGTTTCCGAAGTAGCGCCAATCTCTTCTGCAGAGGCATTCACTTCTTCTGTTGTAGCAGCTTGGGACTGGATTTTGGCACTCATATTATTAATATTCTCAAGAATGTTTTCAATGGATGTTTTAATGTTGTTCATACTGCTATCAATCTCATCCACTGCCTCGGAGCTATTAATCGCAAGCTTGCGAACTTCCTCCGCCACAACGGAAAACCCTCTTCCGTATTCACCGGCCCGGGCGGCCTCAATGGCGGCATTTAATCCTAATAAATTAATTTGATCCGCTATTTTTTTAATTAGTTCCGTTATTTGCGTGGTCTTTTCGGTGGTATTCTTGGTTTCTTGCGCAACTTTAATGGTTGTTTCATAGGTTTCCGCTAAATCCTGGGCATGTGCCGTTATATCGCTAATGCCACCCGTTATATAACGAATGGTTTCTGTAAACTGAGCCATAGTATCGGATAATTGTTCTTCCAGTTCTCTTTTTTCTTTGGCTTGGGTAATGTTTCTCAGGGTTCCGGCAACCCGCAGGGGGACGCCGTTTTCATCCCGCAAGGTTTCGCCACTGGCAAAAAACCAGGCGTATTCACCGCTTTTCATTTTTAGACGATATTCCACAGCATAGGGGGTTCTTCCCGTATGATCATTCAAATGATCTGCAAGGGCCTGGATTACTCTGTCATGATCATCTGGATGCAGCCTTTCGCTCCAACTGCTGAGAACATTGGGAAAATCAACTTCGTTATTATAGCCTAGCATTTTGCGGAATTGGGGAGACCACCAAAATTCGTTGTTGGAATTCACCGGGTCTCCTGCCACCACCGACATATCCCAGGGAGCATCGCTTTGGGATGAATTTGTGCTTAAAGCCTCGTTGATTAATTCAAATCTTGTCAAATGGGTCAGCAGTTTTTCCTGCTCTAATTTGCTGTCATGAATATCAAATAAAGCCCCAACCACCCGTAAGGGTACGCCCTTTTCATCCCGTAGTGTTGTGCCGGTTGCCTTAAA
The DNA here is from genome assembly GCF_000215085.1 of Desulforamulus ruminis DSM 2154. NCBI lineage: Bacteria > Bacillati > Bacillota > Clostridia > Eubacteriales > Peptococcaceae > Desulforamulus > Desulforamulus ruminis. The sequence goes on along the minus strand of NC_015589.1, from coordinate 2,589,212 downwards.
CCACCGGTAATCCCCGTTTTTTAACTGTAACCGGTATTCAATATCATAGGGGGTTCGTCCTGAATAATCGGTTAAATGTTTGGCAAAAGCCTCTAAAGTCTGTTCCTTATCCTGGGGATGCAGTCTGGAGGACCAGCTTTCCAATAAATTGGGAAAGTCCTTTTCATCTTGAAAGCCCAGCATTTTTCTAAATTCATTTGACCACATAAAGGCGTTTTTAGGATTCACGGGATCCCCCGCAATGACCGTCATATCCCATAATCCAACATTGATTGATTTCTTTAATAGTTCAAATTGTACCTGCAGATTTTCTAATTCCTCTTGTAACACGCTACGTTTTCCAAATGTAAGCAAGAAACAGTCCCCCTATTATAAAAATTTAAAAGTAATTCCTAAACTCTAAAAATCGATTGTTGATCATTGCAGGCTTCAATTCACTATACTGTGCTTGAGGACTCCTGACAACCATTCTCACAGAGATTTGAGTATAATCTATAATGATGCAATCGTCAAAAAATTGGAAAAATCAGACCCTCTATTAAAAACACCCCTCATAAAAACGAGGGGTAGATAGAAGTTATAAGCTGTTTAAAGAGCGTAATGCGATCTCGCACTGTTTTTGAATATTGGCGTCTAATGAGGTCTCTGGGATGGCGCCGACAAAAGTAAAAATACCATTGTCCAATAACTTTATACAATGAAGTTGGATCAGTCCATCTTCAATAAATACAATACCGGCTATGACTCCTTCTATATCCTGGGATAACTTATTTTTGCCATCATAGTCCTTCAGCCATTCACCGGCGAAGAGGCTGAAGTTATCGGGTGTAATACCTTCACCTTTATCAGCAAAGGCAACCTGGCAATAACCTTCCCCCGGAACAATCACTCTAACTCCATCGGATACTTCCTCATCAATAATCCATTCAGGAGGGAGAATCATTTTAAAGTTCTGATCTTTATTTAAGTAGGTCATGATGGATATAAAAATTGTTTGTGTATTGGAGTTGAAATCAACCTTTGCACCGAGATTTTCACCGATAAATCTTAGAGGGACATAGGTACTTCCGGCAATTATTTGAGCCGGTACCTGGACCTCTGTTTCCACCCCGTTAATTACAGCATGATTTTTGCTGACGGGTACTTCAATTGCATGGTTCACCAGTTTCACAATAGCGGTTTGCGCGGTATTGTTCCATTGGACATCACAACCAAAGGCTTCACCTACAAACCTTAAAGGAACCAGTGTTCTTCCGTCAATAATTTGAGCCGGGGCTGCCATGGCAACGCTTTGTCCATTGATTTGTGCTTCATTATCGCCAATGATCAGGCTTACAGTCCCCTGGCTAGTTTCGGCGTAAGCAGAACCTGCCACGGATAAAATCAACAGGGTGGTTAGAAGCAGGATCATCCTTTTCATTCATAATACCCCTTTCAAATATTTTCCACCCTGGTTTATTCGACATGTTTATACAGTTTCCTCTTCATTAAAGAAAACTTAATATGTAGTTATCAGAGCAAAAGCGGCAAGGGCCTAACTCCCCCAAGAAGCAGTGGATTAATTTATACTACATTTCATAGTCGCCGGCAGCTTCCGGTTGATAAATAATTTTTTCTACTTTTAATCTTACAACCCCGTTGGGAACTTTCCAATCAAGGATAGCTCCAACCCAATATCCTAGAATTGCTGTACCTACAGGGGCTAAAACAGAAATTTTATCCTCTAGAAGATCGGCATCCGCCGGAAAGACCAGCGTATAAATCATCTCTTCACCCGTATCTAAATCCTTCAACAGAACTTTTGAATTCATGGTAATTACATCACCGGGAACCTCTTTGGGATCCACCACATGAGCCCGATTTAATTCATGTTCAAGGGTTTTTAAATAATCTTTATTGCCTTGATGAAATTCCTTTTCTTCATCAATTAATTTCAGCAGCCTTTTCTTATCAAATTCTGTAATATAAATGGATCTCGACATATTCACCAATCCTTTCTTAGTTTATTTATAGAAAATTTTAGTTTGTAGTTACTTGTAAAAATAATACTTGGCGACTATCCTGCCGCTCAGGATAGTCGCCGAAAAGAGAAGTAGCCCTTGGTATGCTGTTTAGCTCAAATATAACTGAAAAGGACCCGGATTGTATTAAGTAGCTAAAAACCCCTAAACTGTTCCCGCAGTCTAAGGGTTTATGAACGTCTCAATGGTGGAGCTATTAAATTGTTTTGAGTATTTGCATGCACAACTTTATTATCCGCTTTCCTGATCATGAAGTCAAGCTAAAAACCAAATACTTTTTATAATCGACAGAATGAAAGCTTTTTCCAATTTCTTTTGTTAACCAAAACCTTGCTTTATGACACCTTTATTAACTCTCTATATCGGTCAAGTTTTTTATAACGGGTTTGACATTAGTTTTATTTAATTCAGGCGGATTGGTAATAATCCTGGCAATTTGATTGACCGGAATAAAAATGGGAGTATTGCCATCCGCATCAGAAAGCACGATAACACCGTATTCATTTCTATAAATCTCACCGGAAGCCTGGGTAAGTGGTCCCACATAAATGATAACCTCTGTTGGTACGGGCAAATAATCGTGAATGGCTGTCATTAAGTTTGTATCACATCCCGGAGGAAGAGGAGCGGGTGCCGGAAGATAGGTTATCGACGGATTGTATACTGTGTCCGCACCGATATAAATGGCGGTTATAGCCATGAGGGGAATGGTTTCATATTGTCCAAGGCTGTTGATCAATATAAAGAGTCCCCCATCATTGGCTTCCGGCGAAGTATATACCTGATAAGGGGTGCCCGTTATGGTACCGGTATTGGTTGTGAAAACCGACATTACGCTGGTTGGGTAAAGTGCCAGCAGTTGTTTAATAATGTGGGTATACTGTGCAGTGATAAAACAGAGGGAGGTGTCTGCTAAACCCCCGTCAAGGGATACGAAAAGCATGGCTTTGCTTGGCGGCGCCGATGAATAAAGGATCGTTCCCGTGCTTGCATTTATTAAAGATAGAGAGACGGGAGCTACATTTACCTTAATCATGCCAAAGCCGGTAATCTGCCCGATTTTTGACGCTGAGCTTCCCTCAATAAAGTCTAATTGTGAAGATGAAAGGGCAAAGGCTGCTCCGCTCAGGGTCATAGCCCCTTGGGTTGCTACCCACCAATTGACGATGTATCTGCCGGATTCATTGAAAGTAATGATGCCGGTTAAGGGATCGTAACTTATATTACCGTCGGAAGAGATAATGGTGTCAAAAATAACAGCTTCTCCTGCTTCGACGTTACCGGAGGCCGACCGTTCTATTTGTAAGGAGATATTTCCCATCAGTATTCCCTCCTATATTTAGAGGATCTGCCAATAAGCAGCAGTTATTGCATACTATGTGCGGAGTTACCAAGGGGTGCTTAGATACCCTGTTAATGTTGCAATATTCTGATATAAAGTCATGCCTAGTTCAACTGAAAATTTTGTTTTGAAATCACGCAAACATAAAATAGGAGCAAGAAAGCGTAGGTAAGGTCCAGCCTATAACACACTTTAGTATTTTTTACGTATATTGTAGAAGTGCAAGTATATGTTTTGTAAGGATTTTTGCGCAGGTCTAAGATAGTGTTAGCAAAGAAACGTGCTTCTGGATTTCGGAAATATATATCAGATTTATTGAGAGGAGATAGCCATGACTTCTAACAGCGAGGATAGAGCCTTTTTAGGCCCGACCGGCCTCACTAGAACTACCGGGGCTACCGGCCCCACTGGCCCGACGGGTCCCACCGGTCCTGCCGGAGCCACCGGCCCCGCTGGAGCCACTGGGCCTACTGGACCCACCGGCCCTGCCGGAGTGCTTTCAGGACTTCAAGCGCAGTATATTACCGGTACATTTCAAACCATGGCCGATGGGGATGCGATTCCTTTTAATACGGTCATCAATAGTCCCAGTGCGGATCTGTCACTAAATGTGGTAAACGGAGAAATTACAATTGCCGCGCCAGGAAACTACTATGTTAGTTGGTGGATTGCGGTAGATGGTTCAACTGTTGCTCCAACCATTACTTTTTCCCTTGTACTTGACGGAAATCCCTTATCTTCCGCTTCGACACCGATTCTTAGCGACCAAATGTCAGGATCTGATTTAATCACTGTGGCTGCCGCCCCGGGCGTACTGACACTGATCAATGCCACTGGCAATGACGTATTTATAGGACCCACAACCGTACAGGCGAATATGGTAATCTTACAATTAGCCACCTAGCAATTGGTATATTGAATAAAATCCGTCCTCTGTCTAGATCTAGCGCACCCTGTCGGAAGTGTGTATCCGGCGGGGTGCCTTGTTTTTCTTTTTTAAAGACCGCAGAATGTATCTCTACCGTACAAAAGCAATTCCTAGTACGCTCAATCTTCGATATAATTAAGAATGTACAGTGAATAAAAGGAGGCTGCTAGAGTAATGAAGATCGGTACTTATCAGATATTTCCATTGAGCGTACCTTTGGATAAACCTATTGAAACATCCTTTGGCACCATGAAATATCGGAACGGTTGTCTTTTACGTTTAGAAACCGCTGAAGGAATGATTGGCTGGGGTGAATCCTGGATCAACTATCCCGGTTGGGGGCTTCAAGAGCGAATGGCCACCTTAACTGCGGTTTGTGAGGTGCTGCTGGAACTGGGGTCAACCGAACCCCGCAGGGTCTATCAACAACTGGTGCAGCGCTTTGCCCTTGTGGCCCGGCAGTGGGGAGCCATTGGTCCCATAGCCCAGTCCATCAGCGCGGTGGATCTGGCCCTATGGGATATTACGGCTAAAGCGGCGGGTCGGCCGGTCTATGGTCTTTTTAAGAAAAATCCCAAACCAATCTCCGTTTATGCCAGCGGTATTGGTCCCTATGATGTGGCCGGTTTTTTGAGCCGTGCGAAAGCTGCCGGTTTTACTGCCGCTAAAATTAAAGTGGGCTTTGGAGAAGAGATCGACCTAAATAATTTGCTTGATGCCAGACGGGTATGGGGAGAACAGACCTTAATGCTGGATGCCAACCAGGGTTGGAGTTTGGGGCAAGCCCTGGGTATGGTACAAAAATTAGAGTCCTTTCAACCCTATTGGCTGGAGGAACCTCTACCGGCCGATGACTTAACCGGTGTCATGAAATTGGCCCATAGCACCACCATTCCCTTAGCCTTAGGCGAAAATTTGTACGGCCAAGGATTTGTAGACTTTATTTCCACCGGTGCCATTCACTTTATTCAACCGGATCTGGCCAAGGCAGGTGGTTTGAGTGCGGCCCTGGAAGTAACAGATAAAGCCGTAGAACATAATGTAACGGCGTTGCCCCACATTTTTGGCACAGCCCTTTCCAATGTGGTAGGGGCCCACTATGCAGCCATTGTGGATGCGCCCTGGCTGGAGTTTGACGCCAATCCCAATCCCCTCAGGGAACATTTGCTGGAAGAACCGCTGGTTATACGCAATGGTAAGTTCCTTGTGCCGGAGTCTACAGGATGGGGGGTAACCATTAATCAACAGTTTCTGAAGGAATATGCTTTTAATGGCTAATCAAACAGTAAATTAAATCTAGAGTCTGTCCTTTATGGCTCAAAAATAAAAAGAGAATAGAACGCGGATGTTACGGATTTCCACGGATTTTTTAATTGTCAATTAAAATCCGCATCATCCGTTCAATCCGTGTTCTATTTCTTATTAGCCTGGTTGTTCGCTGAGTTATCTGCTGTTCTTCAGGCATTTGGCGACAGGCCCTTTAAATTTATCCCGTTCTGTACATAAATTATTTCCAAATTTCATTGGCAATTTCCCGGATGAAGGCAAGCTTACTCCACTGCTGCTCTTCTGTCAGCTTGTTTCCCTCTTCCGTGGAGGCGAATCCGCATTGAGGACTGAGACAAAGTTGGTTGATATTCACAATCTGGGCGGCTTCCTTAATACGGTTGATAACATCCTGCTTATTCTCTAATGTACCGATTTTGGAGGAAACCAGTCCCAGTACAACCTGTTGGTCTTTCAAAAATCTCAGTGGAGTAAAGTCCCCGGCGCGATGGGTATCAAATTCCAGGTAATACCCGCTAATATTTTCAATGCCAAAAAGAAATTGTGCAATAGGCTCATAGCCGCCCGAGGATGCCCAGGTGGATTGATAATTGCCCCGGCAGACATGGAGGGTAATGATCAGGTCGGAAGGGAGGCCGGTGATGGCTTCTTGGTTGACACGGGCGTATAGCTTGGCAATATCAGAAACTTTGATCCCTTCCTGTTGCCGTGCTTCCCAGTAATTCTTGTCGCAAAGCATCCCCCAGGTGCAGTCATCCAGTTGCAGACTGCGGCAGCCCGCTTCATAAAAGGCGCGGATGGCAGCTTGGTAGGCGCCTGCGATGTCGGCTACCAGTTCATCGCTGCTGCTGTAAAAAGCATCGGTGCGGGCTTTGTTCTCTGCACGCTGAAGCTCTGCTAGAAATTGGGCGGGAGCAGGTATGGTCTGACGGGCAATGGCCGCCTCGCCGGCAGCCTGCTTCAGGAATTTGAAGTGTTCGATGAAAGGGTGACTGGAAAAACCAATTTTTCCGGACAACCGCGCCGTTTCCGCTCGGGTTTCCACACCTTGAAATTGGTAACCCTTTTCCAGAAATACCTTTTCCACGCCATCAAGGCCCCACATAAAATCAAGATGCCACCAGGACCGTCTGAATTCCCCATCTGTAACCGCCTTAAGCCCTACAGATAGTTGTTTCTCCACCAGCCTGATAATCTCCTGATCCTCAATGGATTTCAATTGGTCGGCGGAAATCTCTTTGTTTTGGAATTTGCTTCTGGCTTCTTTGAGTCTTTGGGGACGCAGGAAACTGCCGACTATGTCATAACGAAAAGGGGATAAGGTTCTTTGGGTTGCACCTGCAAAGGAATTACTCATTCGGTTCTCTCCTTTAGCCTAGTAATTATATTGCTACCAGAAAGATACCACAAATGTTTGGTTATAGAGTAACTCCAATTTTCTATAGCTAGCTATAGCCTAATGCTATAACCATCCATCTATTCCGCAATTGCCTGCCGGAGTGCTTCAATATAAGCCGAGGCAAGCTTGGAAAGCGCAATATTTTTATGGCAAATCCACCCCACATTGATGGTTTCATCACAGGCTAAGGGAACCGGGATGATTTCATTGCCATTTAAATCGGCGCTAAGTACCCCTGTAGAAATGGTATATCCGTTTAAACCGATTAATAAATTGAAAAGTGTTGCCCGGTCATTGACCCGAATGCTTTTCTTATGCGATAAGGTGCTGAGAATTTCTTCGGAAAAATGAAAGGAATTATATTCCCCCTGTTCAAAGGAAAGGTAGGGATAGTGTTGAAGCTGGTCGATGGTAACGATGGATTGCCGGGCCAGCGGATTCTTAATGCTAATGAAAATGTGGGGTTTGGCCTTAAATAAGCTGTTGAATTGCAGATTTGCAGCTTTCAGCAGCTTGTTAATGACTTTGGCATTAAATTCATTAAGATACAATATCCCAATCTCGCTGCGCAGACTCTTTACATCCTCAATAATTTCATGGGTTTTGGTTTCTCGTAAAGCGAATTCATATTCATCCAGACCATATTCACGAACCAGATGGACAAAGGCATTGACCGCAAAGGCGTAATGCTGGGTGGAAACTGAAAAGTGCTGAGGAGAGGGTTTGGCGTCCAGATACCGGCTTTCCAGTAGTTCCGCCTGCTCCATGACCTGGCGTGCATAGCCGAGAAATTCTGCGCCTTCGGTGGTAAGGGAAATGCCTTTATTGGTGCGCTCAAAAATCGTAATCTGGAGTTCTTCCTCCAGGTCTCTGATGGCGTTTGAGAGGCTGGGCTGAGATATAAACAACCGTTTCGCCGCTTCATTCATTGAGCCGCGACTGGCTACCTCAATGACATACTTCAATTGCTGGAGCGTCAATGAATGATCCTCCTTCTTGATTTTAAATTCCTGTCAATTGCATTGGTCCGGCATAATTATTTATTCTCCAATTTTGCTCTAAACCTTCTTTATTTAATAAGGGCAGCCACTATTTCCGGCGATCTTTCAGAATGGCCAGTTTGGTCATTTCCCCATCATGAGCTATTTCTAAAAAATAATAGAACACGGGTTTTACAGATTTCCACTGATTTTTACGGATTTTTAAATCTTTAAAAAATCCGCGCCAATCCATACCATCCGTTAAATCCGTGTTCTATTCTAAATAGCCGGTTATTCGTTGTGTTATCTGCCTGTCTTTGGCACGCTATTAAAAAGTAGTTTTGCCATACGCCTTTTAATCTGGTATTGATTAAATCCACGCAAGGGCCATCTGCTTAATTAAAATCAACGTCAATTCTTTTTCTTGTATCCGATTGCAGCTTAGGCATCCGAATTTCCAGAACACCATTTTTGTAGGTTGCTTTTACATTTTCTGCCGAAACACGAGAGGGCAAGCTGATCGAGCGTTGAAAATGTCCGGAAAAACGCTCCTGCCGGTGCAGATGATGTTCCTTCATTTCGTTAACCCTGTTTACAGAACCGCTAATGGTTAGAAGATTATTATCAATATGGATATTGACATCATCCTTCTTTTCCAAACCCGGAAGATCGCAAGTTACTAAAACATCGTTTTCAGTCTCGTAAATATCAATATTGGGGTTACCAAAGTTTTGGGCCAAGCTCGTTCTGATCGCGGGGATTTCCGAAGTTAAAAAACGATCAAACTCCCGTCTAATATTATCTAAATGACGGAATGGTTCATGAGGAATTAAAGACATTATAGCTATGACCTCCTAAATGCTTGTTAGTTTTGTCTATTTATATTCTACAAATACATTCATATTTATTCAGTACAGCGTACTGCTGTAAAATCAAGCAAATAAGCTGCTGCCGATGAGTCTATCCATCATCACCATATTCCCGAGAAGATCTTCGGTAAAAGGGTTATTTGGTGTATAAAATATATAAAGGCCTGAAATCAGGCCTGCAGGATATTTTAGAGGATGGCTATTCGGAAATAATGAAAACTTGCGTACCGGTCTCAACCATCTGGAAAAGTTCCTCTATATCCTGATTATACATTCGGATTCAGCCGCCGGAGACGAGGTTACCGATTGAAACCGGATCGTCTGTTCCATGGATACATGTTTTGGTATTGGAGAGTCGTAAAAGTCGGGTTCCAAGTTCGGCCGAGAGGGGATTCATTGCTTTTTCACTTATAGCATAGGTGCCTGTTGGTGTTGGAGTGGAGGTCTTGCCGATCCCCACAGGGTACTCGTTTAAATGGCCATCCCCTTTATGGTAGGCAAGGCGGCGGGTGGAAAGATTAATCAATATATGTGGACAATTGGAATTCATAAGATTCACCTACTTTCTTTAGCTATTAATAATATCCTATGGCATCGCTTTGTTTTGGTTCATTGCAAACCAATTATATTTATGTAGTACCAAGTCAGGGGATAGAGTCCGACTGCTTGCAGCCCATTAAAGCGGCATGCCCTAGGATAGTGAGCATGCCTCTGTTAGAATGGTTTGTGGAGACAAAATACTGATGCAGGTTTTTATTTTAATCATTTTTAAAACTGGAGGATTCATTATGAAAGCAGGAAAAAATTATGGACCATCTCCTAATGCCAGATTTCTTAAAGAATAAAAGGCCATAATGCTATCAAGGTTATTTTCGCTTAAAACGACCTTATTATTCAAATGGAGATGAGAGAGTGATTATAAGACGTGCCTTGCAAAAGGAATCACTACAGCTTAGTGCCCTAGCATTACGATCTAAAAAATTTTGGGGTTATAACAATGACTTTATAGAACGATGTTGTCAGGAATTGGTTCTATCTCCTGAATATATAGCTACCTCCCAGGTATATGTCCTGAAAAATGAGCAAATTTGGGGTTTCTATGGTATGAGTGGAAAGGATTCTGAAGCATCTCTTGATTATCTATTTATAGAGCCATCTAAAATTAACCATGGATATGGCAGAAGTTTGTGGTTGCATGCAGTTAAAAAAGCAACAGAGCTTGGCTTTAATAGCATATTAATTGATTCTGATCCAAATGCAAAAGGATTTTATTTAGCTATGGGAGCCAAACAAATAGGAGAAGTTTCCTCAGGATCAATACCAGGGCGTCTTTTGCCTTTGTTTTGTTATACTATAGATAGATTTACGGTTTAAGCACAACTTTTATACAATTATCCTCTTTGCGATCAAAAACCTCATAAGCCCGTTCTCCCTGGTCCAGCCTCAATTTATGAGTAATGATATCCGTAGAGTCAATTTTCCCCTCTTTAATCCATTCCAACAAGTGTTCCACGTAGGCGGTAGCCGGACATTGCCCCATTTTTAATGTGATACCCCGACTCCAAAAGTCACCTAGAGGAAAGGCATTGTAGCGCATACCGTAGACTCCCACCAGCGCAACAGTACCACCTTTGCGAACGGCCTGTGCTGCCATATTAATGGCAGACATGGCCCCTCCCTGGAGCAATAAAGCTGTTTCTACCATTTCGGCCAAGGTCATTTTACCATCCATGCCCACACAGTCAATGACAACATCGGTTCCGCCTTTGGTTAACTCTTTGATATAAGATCCAGTGTTGTCATAATCCTCAAAATTTATTGTTTCTACCTTATTAAATTTTTTAGCATGTTCCAGGCGATAGCCGATGTAATCTACGGCAATAACCCGTTTAGCTCCTAAAAGCCATGCAAATTTCTGTGCCATCAAACCAATGGGACCGCAACCAAATACTGTAACAGTAGACCCTTTCTTTACCCCACCAATGAGATTACCCCAGTAAGATGTCGGCAGAACATCCGTTAAAAACAATACCTGTTCGTCTGTCAACTCATCGGGTACCTTCAAAGGACCTACGTTGGCATAGGGGACTCGCAAGTATTCTGCCTGTCCTCCGGCATAACCACCGTAGGTTTCGCTATATCCCAGAATCCCGCCCACTTCTCCGTGCGGATTGGAATTATCACATAGGCTGTATTGGTCATGCTCACAGTACCAGCAATGTCCACAGGCCACCGGAAAGGGCACAATGACCCGGTCCCCCTTCTTGATCTTGGTTACTTCTGGTCCCACTTCTTCCACGATTCCCATGGTTTCATGACCCAGAATAAAGTCTTTGGGCATGTTCGGAACCAAGCCATGAATCAGATGTAAATCCGATCCACAAATTGCCGTGGAAGTTACTTTAATAATGGCATCATCACGCTTTTCAATCTTGGGATCATGCACATTGCTTATCTTAATATCTTTTACACCCTGGTATGTAATGGCCTTCATATTAATTTCCTCCTTTTAAAATCCCTTTGCAGTTGACATTTATCAGCCGGTGTTTATTTTTATATATCCAATGCAGATAATCTAACATTAAACTACCCCAGGAAATTTAAAGTATTCATTCGGGCCTAGTGGTCTAAGAGAGGCATTTGGTTTTTACAAGAGATCAAATACTTGAATCTGTTATCGTTAAGATAGGCAGAGTTCTTTGATAAACCACGGAAAATTTTTGATTCCTGAAGGAGATATAAACAAATTGGAAGAATACAGGGTGTTCTGGACAAGTTGTTTTCAAGCCATACTTAATGTGCAGTTGGTTCATATAAAAAATGAAATGGTTTAGACATTGGAAGGGGAATTCCTAATGAAGACACTGATCGTCACTGAAAAACCATCGGTGGCTAAAGATATTGCAGCGGTACTGGGCCGCTTTGAACGAAAGGACGGCTATTTGGAAAATCGGGAGCACATCATCTCCTGGGCCTTTGGTCATCTGGTGGAACTGGCGGATCCGTCGGTTTATAATCCGGCCTTCAAAAAATGGCAGCTAGCCACCTTGCCCATCCTTCCGGATTCTTTTCAACTGGTTGAAATTGCCGGATCGGTCAAACAGCTCAGAATCCTGAAAAGACTCCTCCATTTGCCGGAGGTAAGCCAGGTGGTCAATGGCTGCGACGCCGGCCGGGAAGGAGAGTCCATTTTTCGTCGGATCTACCGGTACAGTGAATGCCGAAAGCCGATTAAAAGACTGTGGTTGTCGGAAACCACCCCGGCGGCGGTGAAAGCCGCCTTCAATCAACTGCGGGACGGTCGGGACTATGACAACCTGGCCGCAGCGGCTGAGGCCAGGGGACAAGCGGACTGGCTGGTAGGCATCAACGGCACCCGGGCTTTCACCCTCCGCCAGGGCACCGTTCTCTCCGTGGGCCGGGTGCAGACACCCACCCTCAATCTGATGGTGGTCCGGGAACGGGAAATTAAGAATTTCAAACCAAGCCCTTATTGGGAAATTTGGGCCATCTTTCAGGCGGATCAGGGAAGCTACAGAGGCAAATGGTTCCGGGGAAAAGAAGACCGGCTGGAGAATTCGGAGGTCGCCCAAGCCCTGATCCGCCAACTCACCGGCGAAGGGCTTCCGGTCCAAGGCCGGGTGACCTCCCTGGAACAAAAAGAAGTCAAAGAGCGGCCCCCCTTTTTATTCAACCTGAACGATCTGCAGAAAGAGGGCAACCGTAAGTATGGCTTCACCGCCCAGCAAATCCTGGACCTGGCCCAAGCTTTGTATGAAAAACACAAACTGCTGACCTATCCCCGGACCGACAGCCGTCATTTATCCAAGGCCATGTTGGGCACCTTACCGGAACGCCTAGCAGCACTGAAAAAGGCGCCCTCGTACGCGCCTTTTGTACCGGAGCCCCTGCCGGAACTCAGCAAGCGCTACGTGGATGACGGCAAGATTACCGATCACCACGCCATCATCCCCACGGCGGCAGACCCCACAAAGGCCTCCCTAAGGGAAGCGGAACAAAAAATTTACGATCTGGTGGCCCGGCGGTTCCTGAGCATCTTCTATCCTGAGGCCCGATATGCCGTCACCGAAGTGGTAACCGAGGCCGGAAGGGAAAAATTTAAAGCCCGGGGCCGGATGGAATTGGCTGCCGGATGGAAAATTCTGTGGCGGGATAATCGGAACCCGGAGAAAAATCATGACCCCAAAGGAGAAGAAAACGAAGACCAAAGCCTGCCTCCCTTGACCCGGGAAGAAGTCGTGGAAATGACCCATATAGAAAGCCAGGAGAAACAAACCAAACCACCCAAACGCTATACCGAAGCCACCCTTCTGACCGCCATGGAGAGTGCCGGTAAGCTGGTTGACAATAAAGATATGGCCGAAGTACTGAAACAGGCCGGAGGCATTGGCACTCCAGCCACCCGTGCGGCCATCATTGAGCGTTTGATCCAAGTGGGGTACATCCGCCGGGAGAAAAAGAACCTGCTGCCAACGGATAAAGGAGAAACCCTCATTGATCTGGCCCCGGAACAACTTAAATCCGTGGAACTCACGGCCGATTGGGAAGAAGGGCTGCGCCGGATGGAAGAAGGCCGGCAGGAACCGGAGGAGTGGATCAAAGGCATCAAAGAATATACCCGGCAACTGGTTCAATTTGCCCGGAACCAGGAAGACGCCGGCGTGGCTGAAGGAAAGAAATCCCTGGGTATCTGCCCGGTCTGTCGGCGGGACGTGACGGAAACACCAAGAAGTTATGGTTGCACCGGGTACAAAGAGGGCTGCAAATTTGCCATCTGGAAAGAAATCGCCGGGAAGAAAATCACCCTCAAACAAGCGGAGGACCTGCTGACAAAAGGAAAAACCGGCGTCCTCAAAGGATTTAAAGGGAAATCGGGAAAGCCCTTTGAAGCCGCCCTGGTGATTGGCGAAGGAGGGAGGGTGGAATTTGCTTTTCCTGATCGTGCCCAAAACAGATCGGGAACGAACCCTTCTATGGGTCCTGCCATTTTAGGCCCATGCCCGGTTTGCGGTAAAGGGGTTGTGGAAAGCAGCAAAGGTTTCGGCTGTACCGGGTACAAAGAGGGCTGCAAATTTGTAATCTGGAAAGAGATTGCCCAAAAGAAAATCGGGCTCACTCTGGCTAAAGAACTTCTGACCCAAGGCCGTACCGGGATGCTGGAAGGGTTTAAAAGCAAGTCCGGAAAAAATTTTGAGGCGGTATTGGTATTAAATCAAGGTAAAGTAGAATTTGAATTTACAAAAAGGTAAGAGACTGACGATTTTAACCTTTATCATAGACCTGAGTTTGTTTTAGCCGACTCCAAATAAACAAAAATATTTATTCAAATTACAGGGTAACTTACCACTGAGATGACTTCATATCATGTAAAAATTGTAATAAATTATTTTACTGATCGCTTTATGTAGGTCCTAAAGATATCTTTTTCTTATGAGAACGCAAGCAAATTCCAAACGTTTCTTCGGGATTTGTTTGCGTTTAGATTTTTGTGGTAAAAAAGGTTAAGAATTGTTCAGAAATTGTTCAGCATCATATTGTAAACTAGAAAGGATATTAAGTAAAAACCAAAGGTTTATTTTGTTTTTATTACCAAAATGTTAGTAAGATTATTCTTTTAGGTATGCGTTATAATGATCTATGTAACTATTTAAATTATTTAATAATGTATTTTAAACATTCGGAAAGGCTGGATGCATGACCAATCCTGAAGAAATTTTACAAAACCGCCGGCACCGAAAGCTTGTGTGGTTGGTAGGAATTCTGATATTTATTTTGGAATGCGCGGCCGGTTATTACTACAATGTCTATGTGGGCTATTATCATACTGACGGAATTAGCCGGGTTGCCAACGCTTTTTATGTTCTCTACAGCCGCGATCCCCATTTAGGGGCCATCGGCTTTGTCTGGAACCCTCTTCCCAGTATGGTGGATCTGCTCTTTTTGCTCCTTTATCCCTGGATTCCGGCAATGGCAACCAAAGGAATTGCCGGACTTCTCATGTGCGCCATCTTTGCCTCCTTAACGGCCGCTTTCGTGACCAAGGCTTTTCTACGCCGTGGTCTCCCGGGGTGGGTGGCCGTGGTTTTCCCACTGTTGTTTTCCCTGAATCCCATGATATTTATCTTCGGATTCAATGGCATGAGTGATGCGCCCTTTATGTTTTTTTTGATTGTCAGCATCGTTACTTTTTTAAACTGGCTGGATGGAAAACGGCTGGGAGATTTAGCCCTTTCAAGTTTTGCTTTGGCCCTCTCCTTTTGGTGCCGCTACGAGGCGGTTCCGCTGGGCGGGGGTTTGATCCTGGCTGGGCTGATCGGGGTGATGCTGGTGCAAAGGACCCATCATCCGCCCCATGAATCCCGTCTGAAATACCTATGGTCCAAAGCGGAAGGCGTTCTCTCCATCCTGGCGACCCCTTTGTTTTATTCCATTTTTCTTTGGCTCTTGCTGAATGCCATTATCATGGGCAACCCGTTTAATTTTTTAAATGGTAATTACACAAATTTAGCACAAATTGAAGGCCATTTGGAGGATGGCAGTATTTACGGGAGTTTGGTTGGCAATCCACTCCTTGCGCTCCTCTATGCTTTTAAAAAAGTGGCGGTGTTTTCCGTTCCTTTTATGTCCATTTTAATTTTAAAAGTATTAAACCATCGCTTATTTCAATGGGATACGCTAATTTTGATTCTTTTGTTCATTTCCATCCCCATGCTCCAGGTTGTCATGCTCTTGAAAGGTTCGACACTGGCCTGGCTGCGCTATTTCATTTATGTTCTGCCGGTTACCTTGGCCTGGTTGCCCTATGAGCTAAGTAAAATCAAGCGTCAATGGCATATTGCTATTCCTTTCCTTGCACTGGTTTTAAATTTTGGCATCCTTTCCTATGCGGTCACGCAGCCGTCCATTGCCCCCGATGAAAATACTTTTTTGCAAAATAGCTTCGGCCGTCACAGCGCGGTTTATGAGGAGTGGCGCAACAAGGAAGAGATTGCCCGCTATCTAGATAAATACTATTCTCAAAACGTGATTTTAACGGATTCCTTCTCCGCTTATTATATTATCTTGCAAAGCAAGTATCCTAAGCGCTTTTTCATTACCAGCGATTATGATTTTGCAAAGGCCATTTCCCATCCCACGGACTATGGTGTTGAATATTTCCTGATTCCAAAGCCCGGATCTCCTTCTATTCTCAGCGCCATCAACGACGCTTACCCGAACCTGTATGAACATGGCGCGGAGTGGGCGGAACTGGTGAAAGATTTCGGGTTGGACTGGCGCCTTTATAAAATTACGAACAGCACACGAGGAGGTTTCTGATGAACACTCCATTGATTGAAATTTCCGTAGTGATTCCCATGAAAAACGAGGCCCGGCATTTACATCATACGATAAAGACCATTGCCGGATTTATCGCACAGTCCACACCCTCCTACGAGCTGATTGTGATTGATGACGGATCCGAGGACGAAACCTGGAAGGAACTTTTAACCCTCCGTTTCGCAATTCCTCAGTTGGAAGGAATTCGCTTAAGCCGCAATTTTGGCAAAGAACGGGCCATTTGCTCGGGATTGGAGCATGCCCGGGGTCAAGCGGTGATTATTATGGATGGGGACCTTCAGCATCCGCCCGAACTGATTTCGCAAATGATTGATGCCTGGCGTTCCCGTTCCGTTAAAATTGTGGAATGCGTGAAACGGACCCGCACCAAGGAACCTTTCAGTTACAAACTAGGCACCCGGCTTTTTTATGGCATCCTGCATAAATTCACACGCTACGATCTGCACGGAGCCAGCGATTTTAAGCTTCTGGATCGTCAGGTGGTAGAGGCTTGGCTCACACTGCCGGAGCGCATCACTTTCTTTCGGGGTATGACCGCCTGGCTGGGTTTTTCCCGGCTTCAAATTGAGTTTGATGTGCCGCCGCGTATCGAAGGCAGGACGCAATGGCAGTCAGCTATGCTATTTAAACTGGCCTTAAGCGCCGTGGTTTCTTTTACCTCCTGGCCGCTGCGTTTTGTGACCTTCGTGGGGGTTTTCTCTTTCGTTGGGGCCATTATCCTGGGAATCCAGACTCTCTACATGAAATTGGCCGGAGTTGCTTCCACCGGTTTTACCACGGTAATTTTACTGCTACTGGGAATGAACAGCATTATTATGCTGAGTCTGGGCATTATCGGCGAATATATTGCCGCCATTTACGATGAGGTAAAATCCCGCCCGCGGTATTTAATCAGCGAAAACACCATGGTCGATCATAACAAATAATATAGGTGAAAAGGAATGAATGAAAAAAAACCACTCCGTTTAGGTGAACTGTTAATTGAAAAGGGTTGGCTTACAGAAAAAGATTTGCAGAAAGCCTTGGCTTACCAAAAAAACCAGGGCGGATTGCTGGGCAATATTTTGGTAGATTTGGGAATGGTTGAGGAAGCTAAAGTCATTGAAGCCACCAACTTAATCCCGCACCGGGGCAAAATTGGAGAGCTGCTGATAGAACTTGGGGTTCTGACGGAAGAGCAATTGCAAACGGCGCTGGAATTTCAAAAAAAGAGCGGCGGCGCTCTGGGCGAAATATTGTTGTCTTTGGACATGGTCAGTGAGCAGACCTTATACCGGGCCATTGCTTCTCAGCAAGGAATGGGCCGGCTTGGGGAACAGTTAGAGATCGATTCTTCCATAAAAATTCCGGAAAAGATGGCCATTCAGATGCAGGCCATTGTCGTGGGCAAAAGCCGGCGGCGAGTTGTTGTGGCTGTACTCAAAACCCTTTCTCCGGATCAAATCCACAGTTTGGAAAAAATTCTTCTGGCGGGCCGGGAGCAAAGTATCATTGAACAAATCCTGGTTACTCCGGCGGAAATGGAAACTCTTTGGAGCCTGGCTTATTCTCACGAACTAATGGAGATCAGCACGGAGCAGTTGGCTCAGGAGCGGCCGGACCAATCGGCCAGCATTATCTTTACCAAATCGCAAATGGCCGTGCTTTTTCTCGTTTTGGCCGTGATCGTGGTCGGGATGATTACGGCAACATTGGAAACAGTACTGATCATTAACATTGTGATTCAAGTGCTTTATTTTTTAGTGGCCTTGTTTAAATTTTTGATGATTTTTAAAGGGATCCGTGAAGGTGCACAGATCAGGATATCTGAAGAAGAAATTGCGGCCATTAATGAACGGGATCTTCCTATTTATACCATCTTAGTTCCCATGTATAAAGAAAGTTGCGTGATTCCTCAGCTTATGAGAAATTTGGAGCAGTTGGATTACCCCAAACATAAGCTGGATATTCGCTTACTGATTGAAGAAGACGATGTGGAAGCCCAGGAACTTCTTCGTACTATGAACTTAAAGCCTTATTACACCATGTTGGTGGTGCCGCATTCCATCCCCAAAACCAAACCCAAAGCCTGCAATTATGGTCTGATCAACGCCAGGGGAGAATATGTGGTAATTTACGATGCGGAGGATCGTCCAGATCCGGATCAGTTAAAAAAAGTTTATCTGGCTTTTCAAAAAAGTTCGGATTCCTGTTGTTGCATTCAGGCCAAACTCAATTATTACAACAGCGAACAAAACATTTTAACTAGGTGGTTTACCCAGGAATACAGCATGTGGTTTGATTTGCTGCTGCCTGGACTGATGCAATTTGATATTCCCATCCCTCTGGGCGGTACGTCCAATCATTTTAAAATAAAAATATTAAAAAGTTTAAATGCGTGGGATCCTTATAATGTGACGGAAGATGCGGATCTGGGCATCCGCTTGTATGCCCTGGGCTATACAACGGGCATTGTCAACTCCAGAACCTGGGAAGAGGCCAATAGTCAGGTGCCTAACTGGATCCGGCAAAGATCGCGCTGGATCAAAGGCTATATGCAAACCTGGCTGGTGCACATGCGGCACCCGGTGCGATTGTGGCGTCAAATCGGAACCAAGGGCATGCTGGGTCTGCAGGTGATTGTGTTGTCCACTCCGTTGCTGCCGCTGGTCAATCCGTTTTTATGGCTGTTGATGTTGCTGTGGTTTACCACTTACAAGGCCTGGATTCCCATGTTATTTCCCGGACCCATTTACTACATGGCAGCCATTGAGCTCGTTATCGGCAATTTTCTTTTTGTGTTCAGCAATGTGGTGGGCGCCTTCTGGGTTATTAGCGAGCTGCATGAGAAAGAAGATTATATGCTGTCGTTCCGTTTGGTAAAATACGCGCTGCTGACGCCCATTTACTGGGCGCTGATGAGTTTGGCTGCTTACAAAGCGGCCTGGCAATTGGCTACTAGGCCCTTTTACTGGGAGAAAACCAATCACGGTCTGACTAAAACCCCGCATCATATGGACGCCGGTGCTTGATCTTCCGGCCAAAATCCTTGAAGGCTGGAAATGGCCAACAGTCCCTAATTTCCGATATAGGATGGGATATAAGAATGAAAATTATTTTACTGTCAGGGGGATCGGGGCAAAGGTTATGGCCTTTGTCCAATGAAGCAAGGGCCAAACAGTTCCTGAAAGTATTGACCGATGCCCAGGGACAACCGGAGTCCATGATACAGCGGGTATGGAGACAACTGAAAACGGCCGGGCTTGCGGACGATACCGTGGTTGCCGTTGGCTGCCCGCAAGTGGCCATGATCCATAAACAGTTGGACGGAAACCCTAAAACCGTCGTCGAACCGGAACAGCGGGATACTTTTGCGGCCATCGTTCTGTCAGCCGCCTATCTCTATACGATGGAAAAGGTTCCTGTAGACGAAATCATTGCCGTATTGCCCATTGATGCTTTAACCCAAGGTGAATTCTTTACCCTGATCCGGGAAAAAGCGGAACCGGTACTCAGGAGCACCGGGGCCAATCTGCTTTTGATTGGCGCCGAACCGGATTCCCCGTCCGAAAAGTACGGCTATATTGTCCCTGAGGAAAATTCGGAGCCTAAAGACTATCGTTATGTAGCGCGGTTTAAGGAGAAACCGCAGCGGGCAGAGGCCTTGGCCCTGATAGAAAAGGGCGCCCTTTGGAACTGTGGTGTCTTTTGTTTTCAATTGAAGTTTCTGCTGTCAAAACTTAAAGAATTGGGGCTTCCTGCCGATTACTCCGCTTTATTGGCCGGCTACACGGCCTTGCCCAAACAAAGTTTTGATTATGCCGTCGTGGAAAAAACGGAACATCGGGTGGTGCTGCCTTATGCCGGAAAATGGAAAGACCTGGGGACCTGGAATACTTTGACCGAAGAAATGACGCAAGCGGTCTGGGGAAACGGCATGATGTCCGGGGACTGCCGCAATACCCACCTGATTAATGAGCTGGACACCCCGGTTCTTGTGCAAGGCATCAATAATGCGGTGGTTGCGGTCAGCCCTGACGGTGTACTAGTTACAGATAAACAAGCCAGTACTCAAATCAAAGGTCTAGTGGCCCGGGTCCAACAGCGGCCCATGTACGAAGAACGCTTCTGGGGCTGGTATAAAGTACTGGAGCACGCCCGCTATTCTGAACCGCAACCGTACGAAATACTGGTTAAACGGTTAAAAATTGAGGCGGGTAAAAATTTAAGCTACCAAAAACACCACCTGCGGGATGAGACGTGGATTATCATACGGGGAGAAGGAGAGTTCGCATTGGAGGGGAGGATTTCCAAAATTCAAACCGGAGATGTTCTCAAAGTACCCAGGGGAGTAGCCCACTCCATCCGGGCCATTACCGATCTGGAAATTGTGGAAAGCCAAAGCGGGTCTTTATTGGTCGAAGAAGATATTGAAAGGCTATTTTTGGATTGGTCGGATATCCAGGCGTTTTGCCGGGGGTAAGTCGGCTGAGTGCGGTGATTTCCCTTTATAAACCCATGCAGACTACTCTCCTAACAGAGAAAGCGCCGTAATCGAAGAGTCGAAGTAAATAGCCAGAATGGTATATACAGACCCATTCTGGCTATTTCTTTTCGCCATCTTTCTTATCGCTGGATTTTGAAAGAGACTCTGCAGCCTTTTTAACATCGTAATTTGAAGGCGAATAATCACCGTATGATCCGTGTGAAAGCATGTTTACATACACCTCCCATGGAATAGCATTTCTAAATTGGTGTGGTCATATACATCACACAAGGGAGGGATTTTTAAAATGGAAAAAGTGCTTGATCTGCCGTTAGAATTGATTCAACTCCTGAATGAAATCTATAAAAAATCAAAAGAACTGAATCCCAAGCTAACGGAGAAACAGTTTTTTATAAACCTCTTTAACGAGGGATTAGAACCGTATTTATCAATTAAACCAAGCCCGTACTTAAAAGATGAGGTAAAACTCTGTAATGATATTAAATTGGCGGTACGGTATAGTGGGAAAACCCAAACCCAGGTGGCTAAAGAAATTGGCATAGACCGGACTTACCTTCAGAAAATCATCTCGGGTAAAAATGAGCCTTCGGTAACCTTAGCGTTATTAATCGTTCGGGCCTGTGGATATCCAAAATTTGAAGACATTTTTTATCTGGAACCTATAAGGGATTGAATTTCCTTATAGGTTTTTTCAATTGTCAGGAATATGGACAATCAGTCAAATAGTATCAATAGAATAAGCGGATTTTATCTAAATGAAGTAATATATGACACACTGGGGGAGGTGGCGGAAAAGATAAGTCAAAAAAGTTCTGAAAGACGAATTGTCTCTAACTTCGCAGGAGTATGAAATTGATTTCATAAAAATAGATCGAAGCATTGTTGATATCCAAAAGAATGGATATGCTGGTTAGTGGTGGTTGGATCAAATAGATAGAATTTCAGGATCCTGGTGGTTACAATTAACATAAGACGTAAAGAAAAAATATGTATAGATTGCAAAGGAAAACGTGAATGCGTGAAATCTAAGGTCATAATTTTAAGTTAATAAAGGAGGGTTCGCTGTGATTATAACTGGTTTTTACGTGAAGGCCCATGAATCCAGGAAGATAAATAAGAGTAAGATTAAAGAACTAATTAGGTTTTTCGGGACTGTGCTAATAGCCATTCATATAGCAGCTACCGGTAGTCCGACTCAGGTTATGGCCAGTACAGGCAGCGACGTGATTGGCCGGATTGCTGTTATTACCTTTAGCCCTGGGAGGCCCGGAGCGCTAATTATCAGCTTGCTGCTGACAGCATTGGTTGGCTGGTTGTCCGGATATATCGCCCAGGCTTGCGGAAAAGGTCAAGTTGCCGGTATGATTCATATAACAACTCTTTTCTCATGTATTGCTTTGGTGGCAGAATCAGCATTAAGGGCATTTGAATTATTGGCAAAGTTTTTAGGATAGCCCTTCGGGGCTTTTCTTTTTATTTATAAGTTAGTAAACATTTTTTTAAAAGGTGTATATAGATGCTGTATTAAATCACATATAATATTTCTTATCTATAAGCTAGGAGGTACCACAGTTTGGGATGTAGATTACGCGAGGGAACAGGCAACCTATGGGCTATCGCTCTTTGGGAAACCGTCTGACACATCTTCTACCAGGGAGCATTACCGGGATTAAGAGAGATTGGCCAATACTTATGTGGAATCTCTTCTTTGAAATCGTCATTTAAAAATATGACCGGAGACCACCCTTTTCTTTGCTGGCCCGTCGTATTTTGAAATAACCGAGTATGTCACCACCTTCGAGGAAAGGAAATATTTGTTGTTGAATAGGCTAAAAGGAATCAAGGAGAAGTTTCATTGGACCATTAATAAATCATCCAAGGACAAGGGAGGGTTCATATGAAGCGGGTTGAAATAGGATACTCGGTTTCCCCCTAGAAGGCCAAGAAGAAATACCGAGAGCTGATCAATGCAAATTATTAGACCCGCGGTAAAATAGCAAGACCCTAAATTGAAAAAAATTTTAAGCGTTATGTAAAAAAGACAATAAAAATCCCTACCAGCAATCGTAAATGACTCCCAATTATGTAAGTTAAAGTAAAATGTAAAATATTTATGAATTCACCCTCCTTTGCCGGTAGATTTGGCCTTCACTCAGCAGCGTAAAGACCATGCGAACGAACTTGCGGGCCGTAAGGATTAAAGCACGTTTGTGATGATGATGTCTGGCCTCGGCATACTTTCTGCGGTAGAACGCAGCATACTCCGGCTCCTGCATCCGGACGGAGTTGGCTGCTTCGACAAAGTAATACCGCAGGTAGTAGTTGCCGGACCGGGTTAAGGGAATATCCTGGGCGTTAAACTTGCTAGATTGGTTCTGCCGCCAGGTTAAGCCCGCAAATTTGGCAAGGCGATTATGGTTGTGAAACCTTGAAATGTCGCCGATTTCGGCGACAATGCCGGCTGAGTAAACCGGACCGATACCCGGAATAGACTCCAATGTGTGTGGTATGGCTTTAATCTCTTTGGCGATGGCCTGATCGATTCTCTTTTGCTGATGCTCAAAAAACCGGAGGGTCTCAAGGGACATGGCCAGAGTAATATCCACCGTTTCTTGCATTTTGGGGTTTAAACGATAGGAATTACGGGCGGCCCGTTTTAGCGCCTTAGCCATCTCGGGAACATCCTTAAGGCGATGATTTCCGTGCTGCAGCATCCGGTCAACCAATTCTTCCACCGGCAGATTGGCTATTTCATCCGGAATTAGATTCCCTATCACTGCAGTGGAAGCTTGACCAAACAGATTTGAGAAGGGACACTCCTTCCGGTAAGTGGAGAACTTAAGGAAAATCAGATTCAAGGCCGGTTCTTTTCCCGGGTTAGGTTCGCGACCAGGTGATAGCGAGGTGCATACCTCATATCGGGAGGTGGTGTTGGACGGACCAGTCCAAACCGCAAGCAATCGGCAATCACCCGGGCGTCTAAGGCGTCCGTCTTGGCCATATCGGTGTAGATCTTTTTAAAGCCGTCCACGACCTTAGGGTTCATTACAAAGGTTTGGCCCCCATAGCGGAGAGTTGAGGATCGTCATGGAGAGCCAAGGACAGATGCCACCAGTAAAGGTTGGTGGCTTCCATGCCAATTTTAATACTATCGGCGGGGATAGTATTGGCGACATCAACCACTTTATCCACCAGTTTTTCGGCTCCGGGGAGGTCGTTGGAAACAGAGAAGCCACAGACATCATCCCCGGTATCATCAATGATTTTCACCACATTGGTGTCGGATCCGATGTCAATGCCGACAAACAGATTACGACCCATGTTATCAACACCTCCTTTCAGGTGAACTGAAAGAAACCAAAATGTTGGGGTATCCCTGGGAACCTGGCGTAACAGCAACCTTGCCGATGAGCACTCACCCAAAGAGATAGATGCGATGCTCCTTGCTGAAGGGAGAACCTCAATGGTCGTGCAGCCCGCGCGTAAGCGGTTGCCGCCAGGTCCGGGGAGCAGTCTAACAAAGCGCTTGAAAGTGCAGGAGGTGATGAACTGCCCCGTCATCGGTTCTACCGTGATTGTCCCAGGGGATAACCCAAAGGTCAATTACTTTTAATAAATTAAATTGACCAACTGGAATTTACCTGTTGGTCAATATCATACAAGGAGGTTATTCAATGAACAAGAAGGAATTGGTGAGCATGGTTGCTGAGAAAGCGAACTTAACCCAAAAGGATGCAGATAGAGCCGTATCGGCGGTGTTGAGTAGTGTTGAGAAAGCGCTGGCCAAGGGAGACAAGATTCAGTTGGTTGGTTTTGGAAGTTTTGAATCCAAAACCCGTAAGGCTCGAGAGGGCCGGAATCCCCAAACTGGGGAGACGATTTTCATTCCAGCCAACCGAGTTCCGGTCTTTAAGGCCGGGAAAACATTAAAAGAGGCTGTAGGACGGTTTTCTATATAAAATAGAATAAGAAGCTTATTGAGTCCTGCTTTTTAGTGGGACTTTTTATTTGTATAGATTTATGTGGAAGGGGATGGAGTAGTCTCTTTACTTATCCAGATCCCTGGAAACATTAAATTGCCAGGTATATCTAAGGGAAAGAGAAAGTAAAGGGGAGGAAGAAAAATATCAAATAACACCGAATTTGGAATTAAAAAAGTCACTGGGAAACGAATTTATCAACCCTCAGCCTATATAAAATTAGATTTATTGAACCGGAACATGGCTAAAAAGACGGATATTGCTATATAGGAACGTAGAGATCCCGCCAGAGGGATATTCCGGGAGAAATGATAGGGTTGTGTTACGAGAAAAATAGATACCGGTGGAGCTGAACTATGATCTTAAAACTATCCGTGCTATAGGTTTAAGTAATATTCACCATATCGTTCAAAAATAAATATATTACAGTATCTGTGGCAAGATTTATTTACTTTTAAAAATGAAAACACAAATATTAATTAAAATATTAAGATAGGGGTGAAAAGATGAAAAAACTTAGATTGATGAGATGCCATAATTACCATAGGGTGTAATAGATTGCAAAGGAATACATGAATGCATGAAATCTAAGGTCATTCTTAAATGAAAATAAAGGAGGGTTCGCTGTGATTATAAATGGTTTTTATGTGAAGGCCCATGGATAGATGAAGATGAAATTGTTGAGATAACAGACATTCCAAAGGATCTGGTTAATTTACTATTGCCCAGGAAACACTGTCTTTTTAGGTGGGTGTATAATGAGCAATAAAGAGAAAGAAAAGGAAAAAAGATTCCTGAAACCTATATAAAAACTTTGGAGCTTGCACCGGATCAATACCCGTCCGAGCAGCCAGAAGAAAGAATAGAACCGCCTGAGTACCGGATGTTAACATGTCAAGAACTCCTGTTGAGAAAGGAAATCAGCAGGCGTTCTTGACATGCTAACATTAACAAAATATGTATTTAGATTCATGATATACACATTTGCCGAACTATGCCACACCAGTTTTTGATGGGATAACAACATACTGTGAGGGCAGCTCAAGAAAAGGCAGTATTTATGCAGGTTTGAGGTGTTCTGGCAGCGATGCAGATGAAAGAAAGGCAAATATTAAGGGGACGGGGGTTTTCAACTGGAAATTTCCAGTGGCTCTAAACTCCCGTTATCTTAAGATTTCAGGTTCGTGGAGAACTTGGCAAGGAGGAGGCGGAAAATGGCATTTGTATCTTTGTGTAATCTGTGCGCTATGGCGGTACCGCAGCTTTGCCCTTGGATTGCCGGGGGGACCGGTCCGGACTGGAGTTTCATAAGAAGAACTCGGCCCAGTTCGAGATCATTGTGGTGACCGGTTGCCCCCGGTTCCGGCAGGGGCAGCTCCCGTCCCCGGGCGATTGTGGGGCAGGGAC
The DNA here is from genome assembly GCF_000215085.1 of Desulforamulus ruminis DSM 2154. Lineage (NCBI taxonomy): Bacteria > Bacillati > Bacillota > Clostridia > Eubacteriales > Peptococcaceae > Desulforamulus > Desulforamulus ruminis. The sequence goes on along the minus strand of NC_015589.1, from coordinate 2,563,154 downwards.
GGATGAAAGACGAGAGGATGGGATGATGAGGTGAAAAAGCATTCAAATGATCAGGATCCGTGAGGCATGGAGTAATTCAAGGCAAAGTTTGGGGAAAGCTGCTCCGGGTTGTATGCCCGGGGAGAAACTGTCGGAAATATTTCAGGCGCAGGGTCCCGGTATCCTCGGACTTCTGCGCCAATTGTCCGGTTTGATGTTGACAATCCAAAAGTAATTCTTTAATTTTGAATGCGTGGTTTAGTAGGATCACAATTAGGACTACTAATTTCAGAAACTAACGCAAGTTTTGTAAGATAGTAACATTCTTCTCTTAGCATGTGATCTGTGACGAGAGGAACCAATGTTGATAATGCCTGATTCGTAAGAATTAAATGTTGTAATTCTTGAAGGAAATTAGAAAATAAATTGATTTCGCACTCTGCTTCCAAATTTAAGCGCGATAAGGCTGGGAACTGGTCTAATCCCGTACGGAGATAACCGGCTATCTCAACAGACTTTTCGTAAAGTTTTTCAAATACTTTACTGAAGCCGGTGCTTCTTTTTATAAGTATTTGTTCCACTTCATCTAAACTGCTGGACAGGTAGAATGCGTGCCCCTTTGCATCCAGTAGCCAGAGAAGATGTAAATGAACCGGACTAAACGCAGGAGGTTGCTTATTTTCCATTATACATTCTAATATTTGTAGATAATTGTCTAGTTCGTTTACCATATGATTTATAAATGTTGGAGTAAGATGAATCTGAATTTCCTCCACGAGATGACGCCGAATAAGGCTGAGTTTGAAGTTTCTTAGTTCTTTAGTTTGATTATAAGCCTGTTGGTTTAAAGCATTTAACTGTGCGCCAGTAAGTGGTTGGCGCGCCTGGGCTAAAAGCTGATCAAAAATATTAATAAAATTTTGAGCTATGCGGATTGTTTGGACTTCACTGGGAGAAAGGGCATTAAAAATAAACCTTGAATGATCACCCATAATCTGTAACCAAAACCGTTGTTCAAATATTATTTGACTTTCCAAAGCATTATTATTCATTAAATTTCCTCCTATGGAAAATTATTCTTATAAAATATTCTTTTGTTTGTTTTGTTGTTACTGATTAGGGTTTTTTTATTAACTACTTAACCCGGAAGGATGCGGATAAATCTGTATCAGCGGTGTTGATCAGCGTTGAGGAAGCACGGGCCAAGGGAGACAAGATTTAATTGAGGCCCGGGAGGGCCGGAATCCCCAAACCGGCGAGACAATTCTCATTCTCGCCAGCCGGGTTCGGGTTTTTAAGGTCGGTAAAACATTAAAGGAGGCTGTAGCCAACTCTCTATATAGAAAATCTTTTTTTTCCGTCCATAAAAAGGCAGGACTTTTTTATTGATAGTGAGGGAAGAAGCGGAGGAATGCAAGTAGTATTACTGCTGTAATGCTGAGATTACATCCTGGGTGTTAATAACCCTAATCTGGTGAGAGATGAAAAATAAATAGTGAAGGGGTGTATTTTGTATATGTATTTTATGTCATCAGGAAACAGGTGATTATTTCCAAATGTGTCGTGGTTGTGCAGAGGAGATAGACTGACGGTATTAAATCTGGATGTTGAGTATAACTTAACCCACAAGGAGGACTTTTGTCTGCTTCTTTACCGTTAACTAGATCAAGACATTGAATATGGAGATAAAGCATGAAAAGAAGAATGGTATTATCCCATGGACCGCACCTAAGAATGTTTATTTGAAGGTCAGGTTTAAAGAATAATTCAGCATTATTTTCAGGAAAGGAAAATAAATGAAAATTAAATGTACTGAGTGCTGTTCAGATCTTAAGCTAAATATAGGATATACAGGAACTGATTGAGAAACCATGGCCGATGATAAAGCTGGTTACATTATAGTGAAATGTGCACTAGTATATAAGTTAAGACCCAACGGATAAACCGTTAGGTCATGTATTTAAGCATGATTTTCCGTGAAATTTTGAGAGAATTGAAAAGTTTCCTTAAGCTGCTCTTCTTCTGGTTTATATGGGCTGTACCAGTTCTTCCTTAGAGCTAACTCACTTACAGTTTGTTGTCCTTGTAACACTTGGGTAACATTACTGCTAAATAGGTTTTTTAACTCAGGGGTAGAAGATTCAAGGGCTGCATTGAGATACCCTTGGGCTGCTGCTTTGGCTCCAGCAAGCATATCATTTGCAATAATCTCATTAGATATGGATGGTCCGTCGCCGCTACCGCCCATAATTCCACTAAATAATGAAGGCATATTATTGTACCCCCTCTGTACGAAGAATGTTATTTTCAGCAATAAATTGCTGAAGACCTTTTACTCTTGCATCCATAGCTTCAATACTGCTTTCAGCAGTTCTTCTTAAGTCATTGTCAGTAATCAAAGGGAGAGTAGCTTTACCTTTTGCCATTGCGTTACTTTCCATCTGGAGCATTTCTCTTAGTGATAAGATTTCTGATGGTGTAAGTTGTCTCAATTTTTTACCTCCTAAAATTAGTATCAAGGCTATTCTTCCATAAACCAAAGTATTTATGATAATATTCGAGAACTTTTTATGGTAAAAGCAGAACTAAGTGAACATTCCAGTCAAAAAGTGAAGGAGGAAGTTGGATGGCAAATATAGATGGTAGTAATTTCAATAAATTTACAGTTATTAAGATACAGACAATAAACAATTCTTTTCTTGAATGATAACGGGAAAACACAAAATAACACCTATCTAGTTATAAATACAGATGAGCCTTACGCAGACCAAGTAATCGAGATATTAAAGTGTAACGGGCACTGGGGTTAGTGAAACAGCAAAAAGGACACAGATAGGTTCATTACATGGCATGTAATTACTGTCTATCAAGAAACCGGCCTTGCTCTGGAACGGCAATTTCATCAAAGTTGCGTACCAGTATATGTAAATGGCGTTTCAGGTCCTCACCTTTCATTGGTTGCCCGTGGCTTGGGATAACCAATGAGGGTTGCAAATCCATGAGACGTTTGACGGAAGATTCCGCTTTCTTCCAATCGGTAGTGAGGTATGAAGGAGGACCACTTATCTGCTCATTTTGAGTCAGCACAGACATTAGCGATTCCTGTTTTACTGTAGTGAAGGCATCAGCTGGAAGAAGAACACGATCCTTTTCACGGAACAGTGACACGTGTCCTTCAGTGTGACCGGGCGTATGTATCCATTTCCACCCAGGCATACCCGGTATAGTCCCGTCCGTCGGTAATGCAACTGCACGAAAACCCAAGTTGATGCTTGTGTGCGGAAAAGTCGGTGACATTTTTGCTACTAGTCCGTTACTTACTGTGGGGTCGGCCAGGGGATAATCCTTGTTGCCAGTTATATATGGTATTTCCAATTCATGGGCGTAGACCGAAACGTCCCACTCACTGGAAAGTTTCAACACTGACCCGACGTGATCGAAGTGTCCGTGCGTAAGAACGATTGCTTTGGGACGGCTGCCTTGACCGAAGCGTTTTTCTGCAGATTTTAAAATAAAATCAGCGGAATTTTCCAGTCCCGTGTCTACAAGAACCCAATCATTAACAGAATGACCAGGCGTTCCAATTAAAAAAGCGTTAACTATGGTAAATTGCAATACCTGTATATCCGGAGTAACTTCCTTCAAAGAGGTAGTTATTGCCGATAATCCTTCAATTATCTTATTACCCAAAACGAACCCTCCAATTATAGACTATCTAGTGAATATGATTATTATGTGCATATTAAATCCGTTTATTCAGACAAAGAAGATCCTACACGGTTTAGTATGGCATTTATTATATTACTATTATGGGCTTACAAATTTTTACCTGATTTACATTGAGGAAAAGTTTTAGAGCGAATTACAGCAAGCAGATTGCCTCCCGGATGGGCTTTGACCGTTTGGAACGGGCCTCCCACAGCGCGGGGAGATTTGGCGAGAGAATGAAGGAAACCGGATCAAGTTTAAAAGCTATGGGAATGACATCCGTCCGGATATGCAAAATGGTGCGGGGTTTATTGTTCCATTGTTCAATGGCGTAAAGCACCAGATGATTGCGGATGGTTCGGTAGGTGATGGCGGCTAAGTCCAGGGGGATCTGTTGTTCACCCATAGCCTTTTTAAAGGCGTGCATATTTTCCCGGTGCCAGGCAATGGTACGGCTTGCTCCGGTTCTTGGCCTTTTCGTTGGCATAAAAAAGTTTTTCCGCCTCCTCAAAAGTGGGAATGGATTCCTGCACCATTTGGGTTACGTTGTTGGCGGTCAAGGGCTCCAAATAATTGCTTCTTCGGTTCGACATTGGGGACACCTCCAAAAATCGTGATGTGCGCGGATGACCCCCCCTACGCGTCACGTCGCAAAATGTACGCGCGCGTACGACTGGACCAAAATACGACCAAAACAGGTCCCGAAGACAGCAAAAAGGACCTGCGGGTAAAAAGCCGCAAGCCCTTGATTTATAAGCATTTTGGTGTCGAAGGAGGGACTTGAACCCTCACGGTGTTACCCACACGCCCCTCAAACGTGCGCGTCTGCCGATTCCGCCACTTCGACATGTCATAATCGCAAGTGTTATTATAGCATGTCGAATGTTAAAAAGGCAAGGAATTTTCAATAAGATGCGTGGAACTTCTTAATAAAATTAGTATTCACTGTGATCATTATCACTGGAGCCTGGTGATGGGCAGCATACCTAATTCAGGTAAATTTTTGTATGCTTTATCTATAGAAAAGAGGGGAGGCGGATTGTATGTCTGTAAAGGATAACTGGATGAAATGGCGCAGGGAATTGATGGACAGTTGCGGACAGTGTGTGGGATTTAGGGCGAAAGGCTTGGAACTTCCGGCAGCGGGGGAAGGGCATGTATGCACCCCCAATGAAGCTTGCCCTAAGCATTGCCCCGGCTTTCAAATGAATTTTGATGAAATTGCGGAAGAATTGGCGGCTGTGGGAAAAAGGGAACCGGCTAGTGTTGTTAAGGAAGAAGTCCCGGCAAAAGAGGTTCAGGAAGATTTAATTGCCGCTTGCTGCTCCCACTGTGGACGGTCGGAAAACGATGGTTTTTTGATTCGTTGCAAGCATAAGGGCGAAACCCGGTGGGTCTGTACCAAATGCCTGCCCAGTCTTATTCACGGGTGAGAAACCCGGAGCGATTCCTGCTGCACCAGGTTTTGCCTTGGATAATTTAAAGCTGTTCTTCGGTAACTTCCTTCCCCATGGTGCGCAGGAGGTTGATCAAATCCCGGATGATGTGATGTTTATAAGCGTAAATGGCTGGAACCTCGTCACAATCCATAGCTGCGTTGGAAGCGGTTCCGATCATTATATGAAAGGTATCCGCTTTTTTTAAAAGAAAAGCCAGGCGGCTGGCACCATCCTTTTGGGTCCGGAGGTTTTTCAGGGGAGTATTGCTTTTTAGATGTTCCAGGGTTTGAACCAAAGTCACGGCGCCTTCCGTCACCAGGTCAATGCCAGGCAGCATCCCCACGGGAGGAACTTCATCGGAGATGGAAGAAAGGTCAATAAATACTTTTCGTCCCAGTACCCGGCCTACAATTTCACCGGTGGTTCCTCCGCAAACGACTTTGAGTCCTGGGGAGTCCATCAGTTTTCTAACAGCGAAGCGGTCCTTTTCTTTGCTGCCGGGGGGACCAATCATTAGCGTCATATGCACAGGACGGCGGACCTTAACCACCACAACGGTGACATCATCCCCGGGCTTTTCCCCGTAAAGGCCATTACATAACCCGGTAATTTCTTCCGCCCAATCCGAGGCGGATTTATTCACTTCAAAGGAATTCTCGATAAAGCTGCCGATTCTTTTCCAATCCCATTGGGTGTTCATATGTCCGCCGGTTCCGGCATTTAAAACCCCATCGGAAGTTAAAACCAGCCAATCCTGGTCATCCACTTCAAATTCATATTCCTTGACTTTTTTATTCTCCACTACCTTTTCCAGCCGCCGGGGGGAGAAAAGGGTACTCCGGTTGCCGATAAAAACCCCCGGGTTATCATATTCCACCAGATAAACTTTGCCGTCCAAACTCACTTTTAAGATGGAAAAGGTACTGTAGGCCGCATTAATTTGCTTATCCATGGGCAGGGTTTTGGCTACCGTATCAATAACCTCATGGATATGACCACCCAGCCTCAACATGGTTGCAGCCGTTTTGGTGGTAAGGCGGGAAAGGATATTGGCTTTTACGCCGCTTCCCAGACCGTCGGAGACCACCACCAAATGACAGTCGTCCAGGCGGACCACTTCCACACTGTCACCGCAAAGTTCTTCGCCATGCTTTTTAAGTTGAGCCACTCCAATATCCAGACAGATTTTCATAAGCGGAACTCCTTTATGCGGGGTTAAGAGGTTTCCTGACGCATCAGCTTAATCAGCTTGCTGAGTTGAACCTTTGTTTCTGCCGTGGCTTCACCCAGTAGACCGGCAATTTCCTGGGCCACCATCATTTGTTTTTCTATCACTTCCTGGGCTTGTTGGATGGTCTGGCTTTTAATTAAATCATACTGCTCCTGCTGTCGTTTATCTACCGTGACATCAATAAAAATTCCTACCACCACATCGGTTTTTTTAACAGGAAAAATAATTTCTTTGGTAACAATGCCCAGTTCCGGATAACTGCCGGTGAGGTTCAGCATTTCACCGCTTTGAATCACTTTTAAAAAATTGCTGGCCGGCAGGACGGCTAAAATTCTTTGGCCTACCACCGAAGAAGCGGAACAGTTAAACAGTTTTTCCGCTGCCGGGTTGATCTCTATAATATCAAGGTTTTTGTTGATAACAATAATTCCGTTGGGCATGGCCGCCATAACCAGATTGGAAACTGATTCCGCCCGCTTACGCATATAAGGGATGCACATTTCTAACTCCGCCTTCCCCTGGAATACGGCCACAGCCTTATCCCGGCAGGAGTTGTAGCCGCAGTTGCCGCAGTTGAACTCCTGGGCCGGAGTCACTTTGCCTGTTTTGGCTAAGATGGCTTTAATTTCTTCTTCCGTGGGAAGAGGAAGGTTAATTTTCCGGTTTTTAAAACTACGGCTTAAATTCAGGTTGAGGGGCTTTGGCTCATTGCACTCAGCGCCATAAGCACTATAGTATTCAAGCAGCCTGCGCTGGCGCATAAAAAGGCTTTCCTCGCGGCAAAGGGAGAGCGGGCCGTTGACACAGCCGCCTTTACAGGCCCATAGCTCCATTAATTTTGGCGGATTGGTAATTTCATTTTTAGAAAGATGTTGGATAAATTCAAGGCAAGAGTCCAAACCGGACATGGTAATAAAGCTTTCTCCCGCTTCCCGGAGTTCTTGGGCCACAGTCCAAACCATTCCTCCCTCTACCGGATAAATCCTGCCTTGGCAGGGGGAGAAGTCATCAAAATCCGAAGTAGACAACCGGTCAACCGCGATTTTCTTCTCTTCAACCATTTCCCAGAGTTCATTAAAACCAAGGAAGTAATCCACCACGTTCTGCTGGTCAAGGAGCCGGGCTTCGTCCCTTTTGGCTGCACAGGGACCGATATAGACCACCGTAGCCTCCGGATCATGGGATTTTATCACCAGACCGTGGGCAATCATAGGGGAGACAATGGGCGCCAGCAAGGGTATTAATTCCGGATAGTGGAGTTCAATTAAATTGACAATCACAGGGCAATAACTGACTAGCATGGGTTTACGAAACCCCAAGGCAAGGTATTTCTCGGTCACCAGGCCGGCTCCGGTGGAGGTTTCCTGCACCTTGGCGAACCCGAGTTCTTTTAACAAAGCGGGTAAGATACGGGGGTCCTTTAAGGGAAGGGCGCTCACAAAGGAAGCGGCGACCATGGCTGTAACCGGTTTTCCTTCCGCAAGCAATTTTTTTACCTGCTTGAGATCGGATACCGGTTTTTTTGCCTCCTGAGGACAGGCTAAAATGCACTGCCCGCAATGGACGCAGAGTTCATCCATGACTTGAGCGTGAAGCTTCCCTTTATCACTGGAATTGATGCGAATGGCCTTAAGATTGCAAATCCTAACGCAGCGGTAGCAGTCCCGGCATTTGGCCCCGGTATAAATTAAACCCATGGTTTAACCCCATTTCCACCGTAATTATTTATAAATAGAATTTATTTTTTCAATTTTGAAAATTAATTTTCTTTTTATTTACCTTTTTTAATTATAACAAATATCTGTTGCCAGTGAATCTTCAAAATGATAAGATCAAGATACAAGGTAAACGATATTGTTATATTTAGTTTACCTCATAAAAATGTACTGATTTAATTACTGGGGGAGTGTTTATGAACAGGAGGATAATCGGCATTTTGTTGATTGGCCTGTTGGCCGGCGCTTCTTACTGGGGCTATACAAGGTATAGGGATCCCGGGGAAGACAAGCTGACGGCTACGGGAACCATTGAAGCCACCAAAGTGGAGCTGAGCGCCAAGGTTTCCGGCACACTGGAGAATTTGACCATCACTTCGGGGGATGCAGTAAAAAAGGGACAACTGGTGGGTTTGATTGTACGGAATGATCTGGTGGCTCAAAAAGAACGGGACGCCCTTGGGGTTTTAAAGGCTCAGGCCCAGCTTGAGGACCTTTCCTCCGGTGCCAGAGCCCAGGAAATAAAAGAAGCTGCTGCTAATGTGAACATTGCCCAGGCCAATTATGAAAAGGCGGTTTCTGATTTTGAGAGATACCGGGAACTTTTTCAAGAAGGGGCTTTACCCGAGGCTGAGTATGAAAAAATGGCCACTGATCTGGAGGTAAAACAGAACCAGTTGGATTCCGCCCAGGCCAAGTTAAGCCTGCTGGAGGAGGGAAATCGTCCTCAGGCTGTCAAAGCCGCGGAAGCGGAACTTGAGCGCTCCGGGGCAGTGTTGAAAGCTTCGGAAGCCATGCTGGAAGATACCAAAATTTTTTCTCCCATTAACGGAACGGTTTTAAGCAAGAACCGTGAGCCGGGGGAATTTCTGCAGATGGGTGCCTCGGTGGCCACAGTGACGGACTTAAGCGATATGTGGATTAAAGTCTATATTGCCACCGACGACCTGCCGAAGATCAAGCTGGGCCAAAAGGTTTCTTTTACCGTTAGCGGAAGCGAGATAAAACACCAAGGCCTTATTGATGAAATTGCTTCCCAAGGGGAATTTACGCCAAAATCCATTCAGACCAAACAGGAACGGGCCAATATCGTATACCGGGTTAAGATTCGCATCGATAATGCCGGTGGAACGCTCAAACCGGGTATGCCTGCCGATGTGGTCTTTGATTAAGGTGAATAAAAATGATTAAAATAGAAAATGTATCCAAAAGTTTTGCAAACCAAAAGGCGGTTGACAACATCTTCCTGGAAATTAAACAAGGAGAAATATTTGGCCTGGTTGGACCCGATGGTGCAGGGAAAACGACTCTGCTAAGGATGGTCTGCGGTCTGATTAAACCGGATAGTGGAACGATACAATTTTCCGGCGGTTCTCCGGGGCGGCAGGAAAAAGGGGAAACCTTTGGCTACATGCCGCAAAAATTTAGTTTGTATGGAGATCTGACGGTGATGGAAAACATCCAGTTTTTTGGGGCCATGTATCAATTGGACCGTGCAACCATCCGACAGAGAGCGGATGAAATTCTGACCATTGCCAACCTGATCCGTTTTAAGGACCGGTTTGCCGATCATCTTTCCGGGGGAATGAAGCAGAAACTGGCCTTAACCTGCGCTTTGATTTCCCGTCCTGAAATTTTGGTGCTGGATGAACCCACTTTCGGGGTAGATCCCGAGTCCCGCAAAGAGTTCTGGCTGATCCTTTACCGGCTCAATAAAGAAGGAATGACCATCCTGGTTTCCACGCCTTATATGGATGAGGCTGAACTCTGTACAAAGATTGGTTTTATCGACCGGGGCAAGGTGGTAGCCCTTGACACGCCGGGAAACCTGAAGCGGGGTTTTGCCTATCACATACTGGAAGTCAAGGTGGCTGCCAGGGATCCTCACCTATTTGACGGACTGGACGAAGTCTTGGACGCCAGCTTTTTCGGGGATAAATATCATGTGGTGGTGAAGAATGGGACCGCCGCTCCGGAGGTTCTTAGCCGATTTTTGCTGCAAAAGGAAATTAACATCCTTTCCCTAAAAAGCGTTTCCGCCTCAATGGAGGATGTTTTTGTATCCCTGGCTGAAAAAGAGGTGGTTTAATGGAATACGTAGTAACAACCCGCGACTTAACCAAGACCTTCGGCAAGTTTACCGCGGTGGACAAACTGACTATGCAGATTAAAGCCGGGGAGATTTACGGCTTCCTGGGACCCAATGGTGCCGGTAAATCCACCACCATTCGCATGCTGTGCGGCATTTTAGAACCCACTTCCGGTTTCGGTCAGGTTATGGGCTACGATCTGGCCAAAGAGGCTGAAAAAATTAAAACCCGGATTGGGTACATGTCCCAAAAATTCAGTTTATATGATGACTTAACGGTGTATGAGAATCTGTATTTTTACGCCGGCCTTTACAGCCTGCCGGTCGATGACCGCAGGAAAAGAATCGACGAGATGATTGAAATGGCTCGTCTGAAGGGACGGGAAAAAGAACTGGCGGCCCATCTGAGCGGGGGATGGAAGCAGCGTTTGGCCTTAGGCTGCGCCATCCTATCCAAACCGGACATTTTGTTTTTGGATGAACCTACCAGCGGCATCAGTCCTACCAGCCGGAAAATGTTTTTTAACATCATCCAGGAATTGGCCAACCACGGAACCACCATTATGGTCACTACGCATTTTATGGATGAGGCCGAACGGTGCAGTAATATTGCCTTCATATCCGATGGACGTTTGATTGCCAACGATACACCGGATCATTTAAAAAGGAATGTGATCCAAGGAGCTCTGGTGGAACTTGAATTGAGTAACCCCATGGAGCGGCTGCCGGCCATTGAAGCCATTCCTTATGTCAAGGAATGCTCTATCCATGGTTCGCTGCTTCATGTTTTACTGGAAGAAGACCGGAATGTAGCGGAAATTGAAAGCTTTGTAGGGAGCAGGGCCAATCCTATTACCCCATCTCTGGAGGATGTGTTTATTACCTTGGCCCGGCAAAGGAGGAAAGAGATCTCCCATGAGTAGAATTTTATCCATTTTATACAAGGAATTTTTGCAGATGAAAAGAGACCGGTTGACCATTGGCCTTATTTTTATGCTGCCGCTGGTTCAACTGCTTTTATTTGGCTTTGCCATTCAAACCGAGGTAAAACATGTATCCACCGTTGTTTTCGACCAGTCCCTTTCCCCGGAAAGCAGGGATTTGTTGGACGCCTTTGTGGCTTCCGGTTACTTTGATATAACCGCTGCGGCCGGAAGCTATAACGAGGTGACACGGATGATTGACAGCGGCAAAGCCAAGGTGGGAATCATTTTCCCCCCGGACTTTTCCCGTAATCTGGCCAGGGGGGATACCGCCACGGTGCAGGTTCTGGCGGACGCCACCGACAGCATGGTTTCCTCCACGGCGGTGGCCACCGCCAATTCCATCGGTTTATTGAAATCCCAAAATATCATTGCCCAAAGGGCCGGTGGCATGAACATCCCTTATGATATTCGGGTGCGGCCCTGGTACAATCCCGACGGCATCACCGCCTATTACATGGTGCCTGCCATTCTGGGCATTATTGTCACCATGACCATGGTCATGATGACTTCCATGGGCATTGTACGGGAGCGGGAGAAGGGAACTCTGGAGCAGTTGATGGTAACGCCTATCCGCTCCTATGAACTGATGATCGGCAAAATCATTCCTTATATTGCCCTGGGGTATCTGCAAATTACCGTAGCCCTGCTGGTGGGACGCATCATCTTTCAGGTGCCCATCCGGGGCAGCCTGCTGCAGCTGTATATCCTGACCCTGTTTTTTATCACGGCTTCCCTGGGTCTGGGCATACTGATTTCCAACATCGCCAAAACCCAGATGCAGGCCTTTCAAATGTCCTTTTTTGTCCTGCTGCCCAGCATTTTACTTTCCGGTTTTATGTTTCCCAGGGAAGCTATGCCGGAGATCATTCAATATCTTGGCAATTTAATTCCCCTGACCTTTTATCTGACCATTATCCGGGGCATTGTATTAAAAGGCATCGGCATTCAATATTTAATCCCCCAGGTAATGGCTTTATTAACCTTCTCGGTTGTTTTGATTACTATTAGTATCCTTAAATTTAAAAAGAAAATTGCTTAAAAAACACCATAAAGAGGGTGATTTCATTGAAGACCCGCAATCGCATATTATTCGCTTTTAAAGAATTGGTGGAAGAAAAAGGTTTTTATAACGCTACGGTGGATGAACTGGCCGGGCGATATGGCATCAGCAAGCGAACCATTTACCGTCATTTCAGCAGCAAAGAGGAAATGATTGAGACCGTGCTGCAGGAATTTATCCGGGAGACCGAAAGACAGGTGGATCTGGCACTGGCCAGTTCCGAGGACCCGGCAGAAAAGATCACACATTTCATTAAAGCCCTGTCTGCCAGATTAAGAATGTTTAACCCCCGGCTTTTCAGCGATATACAAAGGTATTACCCGCATCTTTGGGAAGAGGTGGAAAAGCTTCGGGCTAACAAGATCCAACATATTATCAAAATAATCATGGAGGGCAGATGCCAGGGCTATTTTAAAGAGATCAATCCCGTTGTGGCAACAGCGGCTTTGCTGGCAATGGTCCAGGCCATTGTGACTCCCAATTTTGTTCTGGAGCATAATCTTACCGCCGAAGAGGCCTTTACCACAGTCATCAATACCTTTTTATACGGTATTGTTGCCAACCAGCCATAAAAAATCATAGAACACGGATTTTACGGCTTTCCACGGATTCACACGGATTTAATAATCTTTATTAAAAGCCGTGTGAATCCCGCATGATCCGTTCAATCCGTGTTCTATTCCTGCAGCCGGTTGTTTGTTGTTTATCTGTCTATTCCTTAGCACGGTTTTACTAAAGTAGTTTTGCGATATTCTTTGGGCCTTCCAGGCTAAGCTTTGCTTCGCCTTCACCGTATAAATAATGGTAGACTTTGTGGTTCCATAAAACCCGCCGTATGTACTGCCGGGTTTCCAGAAAGGGGATTTGATCAATGGTATGCCGTTCACCGGTCCAATGCTGGGCCTTGAGCCAGTTTTGAACGTTCCCCCGGCCTGCATTGTAAGCGGCAATGGACAGAATGGTATCTCCCTGGTACTCCTTTAAAAGATCCGAAAGATACCAAGTGCCCAGGCTGACATTTTTTTCAGCATTAAAGAGTTGCTCCGGCGGTAAAGGTTCTCCGGTCATTTGACGGGAAATCCAGTCTCCCGTTTCAGGCATGATTTGCATTAACCCCCTGGCCCCCTTGGGTGAAGTGGCCTGGGGATCAAAGTTGCTTTCCGTTTTAATCATGGCCACTACCAGCAGCGGATCCAGTTGATGGGTTCCCGCGTAATGATAAATTATTTCCTGATGTGGAAAGGGATAGAACCAGCGGCCAATCTCTTTGTGGCCAAGCCAGATCAGAAATATAAGAAGAAGCAGCAATAGTCTACGTTTAATACCTTTATGCTTAGGGCGCAGGGCCAAAGGGATCACTCCAACCAAAATTTAACTAGTTTATTATATACCAGAAAATGGTTTATCATGATTTAATTGTTTTTTTGCATTGGCCCAGGCTTCTTTCACCTGAGCATAGGCAATCTCCGGAATACCGCTGTTGTGAATGATCACTTGAGCGTACTTTGCCTTGTCAACCTGAGGCATTTGGCTGGCCACACGCCGGCGGCTCTGTTCAGGAGTCAGCTTGTCCCTTTCTGCAAGGCGTTTCAACTGTATTTCCTCATCCGCCATAACCAGCCAGATTTGATCCACCTTCCGATGCCAACCGGATTCGATCAGCAAGGGAACTTCCAGGACCAGTATACCCCGGGGATTTTTAGAAAAGAAAGCCTCTATTTGCCGGTTTACTTCTTCCTCAATGCGGGGATGGGTAATCTTTTCCAATCTCTCCCGGGCTATCGGGTCTGCAAAAACAATGGAGGCCAGCTTTTGGCGGTCCAGTGTCCCTTCCGCAGTCAAAATACCCGGTCCAAAGGAGTCCACGATCTCCTTTAGAGCCGGGGTATTGGGCATAACCACCTGCCGGGCCACCCGGTCCGCATCAATCACCCGGGCTCCCAGTTCCTTTAAATATTTTGCCACCATACTTTTACCACTGGCAATGCTTCCCGTTAAACCAATAATCAAGATGGACACGTCCCTGCAGCAATTGCTAACGAATTTTAAAAATACCAAGGGCAATCAGGATACAACCGGGCAATAGGGCCAACTGCCTGCCCAGAGAGCTGTAAGAAAAATACTTTCCCATCAACAGGCCGGCATAGGTAAGTACGATATGTCCAATACCCACTATTCCGGCGGTTAAATAGGGGCTGAAACCAAACATGGAGACGGCAAAACCTGCGCCAAAGGCATCCATGGACAGAGCCACTCCCAACAAAATAGCCTCCCGGGAGGAAATAACTCCGGACCGGTCCAGATCTGCCCGGCAGGGTTCCCGTAATATTTGGATAGCCAGCCCTAGGGCCTGAATTCGGATCTGCAGAAGGGTACCATTGGAGTCCCCAGGATGATCTTCAGCCTTGTTTTCCCGGATGGATTGCACCAGTATCCAAATTCCTACCAAAAGCAAAATAATACCGCCCAGCCTGTGGGCAAAGGCCGGCGAAAACAGTTGAGAAACCAAATGGCCGGACAGCATTGAAAAGAGGATGGTGATCACGGACATTCCGCTGATAATCAGCAGAGATGAAAAAGGAATCCGTATTTTTCGAATGCCATAAGCCACGCCCGTGCCCAGAGCATCCATGTTCAGAGCCAGGGCAAAGGCAACCAAAGTAAGAAACTCCATGTCTTTCCCTCCAGTCGACTTTTCTTACCATCCCAGTCTATGAGGGGAAAGAGAGAGGAGTGCTTGGAATCATTTTAGTTTTTGGCAGGAGGGGCAGTAGTAGGAACTTCGTCCGGCAATCTTAATGCGGGAAATGGGCTGACCGCAACGGGGGCAAGGGAACCCCTCGCGATTGTATACTTTTAGATGATGTTGAAAGTCGCCCGAGCGGCCTTCGCTGTCCACATAATCCCGAAAGGTGGTGCCCCGGTGTTCAATGGCTCCGGAAATAATCTCCACAATGGCCCGGTGGAGTCCTGAGACTTCCCGGGTGGATAAATCCAAGGCCAGCCGTTCCGGATGGACCTTGGCCTGGAAGAGCACCTCATCGGCGTAGATATTTCCCAGCCCCGCAATAAAATACTGATCCAGCAGCAGGGGTTTGATCCGGGTTCTCTTGCGCCGCAGTTCTTTTTTTAGAAATTCCCGGGTAAAAGAAGGGTCCAGAGGCTCCAAACCCAGATTTTTTAAACCGGTGATTTCTGAAAGCTGATCGGTGGGAACCAGAAGCATCCGACCGAATTGACGAATATCCGTAAATTTCAGCATGGTATCATTGTTCAGGTGAAACACCACATGAGTGTGTTTTTCCAGGGGTGTCCCGGCTTCGCAGTATACCAGCCGTCCGGTCATACGCAGATGAACTACCAGCGTTACATGATGGCTTAAATGGATTAACAAATACTTACCCCGACGGCCCAATTTTTTTAAGATCTGCTTCCCCACAATTTGTTCCGTGAAGATTTCCGGTTTTGGAGAACGAATAATTTTGGGCATGAAGATATCCACACCGGTAATGGTAAGACCGGCCAAATTTTTTTCCAGAGAACGGACCACGGTTTCGACTTCGGGTAATTCAGGCAAGTTGAACACCTCCAAGAGAAGGTTGATGTTAAAGAGGTCTCTTATCGTACCAGTTGGGTCCTATTTTAATATCCACCACCAGGGGAACATCCATTTGCAAAGCACTTTCCATATATTGCCGAACCAAAGCCGCAAGCTTTTCCACTTCCTGCTCCGGGACATCAAAAATCAATTCATCATGAACCTGCAAAACCATTTTAGCCTTTAAATCCTGTTCCCGCAATTCCTGGTGCACTCTCACCATGGCCATTTTAATAATGTCCGCGGCAGTCCCCTGGATGGGCGTGTTCATGGCGGCGCGCTCCCCAAAACTCCGGATATTGTAGTTGGAGCTAAACAATTCCGGCAGGTAACGGCGGCGGTTTAACAGGGTGGTTACATAACCCTGTTCTTTGGCCTCCTGAATAACCCGGTGGATGTAGTTTTGTATACCGGGACAGCGGGCGAAATAACTGTCAATGTAACTCTTGGCTTCCTTCCGGCTCACTCTCAAGTCCCTGGCTAAGCCGAAATCACTGATGCCATAAACAATGCCGAAATTTACCGCCTTGGCCCGGCCGCGCAACTGTGGCGTAACCTCATCCATGGACACGCCGAAAACTTCGGACGCCGTCCGGGTGTGTATATCCTGGCCCTGCCGGAAGGCGTCCAGGAAACTGGCGTCCTGGGAAACGTGAGCTAAAATTCTTAATTCAATTTGAGAGTAGTCCGCCGTCAGAATTAAATTGCCCCTTTGGCGGGGAACAAAAACCTTCCGAATGCGCCTGCCGGACTCCAAACGGATGGGGATGTTTTGCAAGTTAGGTTCCGCACTGGAGAGTCTGCCGGTGGCCGTTACAGTCTGGTGGAAGGTCGAGTGCAGCCTTTTGGTTTGCGGATCAACCAATGCCGCCAGACCGTCGGCATAGGTGGATTTTAGTTTTGTTAACTGGCGGTACTCCAGCAGAACGGAAACAATCTCATGCTCTTCAGCCAGTTTTTCAAGGACCTCCGCATCCGTTGAATAGCCTGTTTTGGTTTTTTTATAAACAGGCAGTTTTAATTTATCAAATAAAATCTGTCCCAACTGCCGGGTGGAGTTAATGTTGAATTCCTCGCCGGCCAGGTGGTGAATCAGTGTTGCCAGTGCTTCGATGGCTTCCTGCAGTTCGGCAGAAATTTCCTTTAATTGCTGCTGATCCACGGTGATGCCTGCTATTTCCATATTGGCCAGAACGGAAATCAAAGGGAGTTCCACCTCTTCATAAAGGCGGTCCTCTTCCCGGGCCTGGAGCTTTTGGTGCAGAGCCGGGGCCAGGCGAAGGATGGCGTCGGCTGCGGCCGCCCAGGCCATGGTCCCCTCCACGGGCAACACAATGCCCAGGTGTTCCAGGGCAATATCCGTCAGGTCATAATTGGCAGCGGTGGGATTCAGCAGATAAGCCGCCACCATGGTGTCGCCGGCCAAATTTCTAAGGGTTATGCCCTGCCGGTGCAATAACCAGATGGCATTTTTGGCGTTATGAAAATATTTTTTAATCTGGGGGTCTTCACACAGGGATTGCAGCAGTTCCAGCCCCAAAGCATCCATGGCTTCCGATGGCAGCAACAGCACCTCGGAATCGTCAAAGGCCAGGGCCATTCCAGTGACGCCCTGGTTGCGGGAACCTTCAAGAGATAAAGCCACCTGACCGGCTTTGTTAATCTTGGTTAAGATGTCCGGTAGCTCCCGGGGGTCGGTAATGGTTTGGTAGCCTACCCGGTAAGTTTTTACAGGGGGCAGATCGCTTTTGGCTTCTTTGGATTTTTTTGATTTTCTTGAACCCTCAATAATCTGCTTAATGAGAGTTTTAAACTCCAAATCATTGAAAACATCCAAAAGCTTCGGATAGTCCGGACCACGCCAGGAGCATTGGGATAAATCAATTTCCATGGGCACATCTTTTACGATGGTGGCCAGGCTTTTGGAAAGCAGGGCTTGGTCCTCATGGCCCCGGAGCAATTTTTGATGCCTGGGAGACAGGTGATCCAGATTGCGAATAACCTCCTCCACTTGACCATATTCCTTGATCAGAACAGCGGCAGTTTTCTCACCGATGCCCGGAACACCGGGAATATTGTCCGAAGTATCTCCCTGCAGGGCTTTTAAATCAATGATCTGATGGGGATGAATGCCGAACCGGTCCCAGACCTTTCCCTCATCAAACAGTTCGATTTCAGTAATTCCCTTGCGTGTCAGCATAACTTTGGTTTTCGGTGACACCAGTTGCAAGGCGTCCCGGTCACCGGTCAAAATCCGTATATTGAGACCCATGGATTCTCCCTGGGTGGTAATGGTGCCGATTAAATCGTCGGCCTCATAACCTTCCAACTCAAAATAAGGAATACGCATGGCCTTCAGAATATCCTTGACCAGCAAAAATTGGGGTCTAAGCTCATCGGGCGTAGCTTTACGGGTTCCTTTGTAATCAGCATACTGTTCATTACGAAAGGTTTTCTTTCCTTTATCAAAGGCCACGGTAACCAGACCCGGCTGCTCTTCATTTAGTACTTTCATCAGCATGGTGGTAAACCCGTAAGCGGCATTGGTAAAAACGCCTTTGCTGTTGCTTAACAGGGGGAGGGCATGAAAAGCCCGGTGTATCAAACTATTTCCGTCTATAACCAAGAGGATATCCAGGGACAAAATTAGCACCTACCTTATTCAACATGTTTAGTATTTTCACCGGCCTATGGCAAAATACCTTCATGCAACAGTAATTTTCAAGTATGGAATATTTCGGCAGGAGTTTGCGGGTCTATCGCGAAGTTTTATTTTTGTAGGGTAATCATGAATGAGGTGATGTGTTGTTTAGAAGGTTTGTGTTGATTCTGACGTTTGTTTCTTTGTTTTGGTCCGCGCCGGCTTACGCAGAGGATGGGGGCCTTACCGAGGCATCTACCCTTGGAGAGGTGTTTGGTTATATTAAAAATTACCATTTAATGGAACATGATGCGGATGCCTTACTGCAGGCAAGCATTAAAGGGATGCTGGATGTGGTGGACGACCCCTATACGGTCTATTTTACACCCGGTGAACTGGAACAGTTTAGTGATGAATTAAACGGAGATTTCGAGGGAATCGGCATAGAACTGGAAATTAAAGATCAATTACCCCGTGTGGTTAAGGTTTTCAGCGGGACGCCCGCCCAGAAAGCGGGGCTGCAAAGCGGGGACGTCATTGTAGCCATTGAAGGCCAAGAGGCAAAGGGCCTATCCATATATGAGGTCGTTGGAGCTCTGCAGGGCAAAAAAGGCACCCAGGTCCATATCACGGTAGAAAGAGAAGGGCAGCCGGATTTTCAATTGGCCTTAACCCGGGATACGGTGGACCTGCCAACGGCCCAGGGAAAATTATTGGATCATAACATTGGCTATCTGGCCATTGAGAGCTTTGGCATGGAGACCGGCCAGGAAATTCAAGCCTCCTTATTGGAACTGAAAGAGCAGGGCATGCAGTCCCTCATCATTGACTTAAGAAACAATGGCGGGGGTTATGTGGACGCCGCCCTGGAAGCCGCTTCTTATTTATTGGGTAAGGGAAAAACCGTGTTTATAACGGAATACAGGGAAGGGGACCAGGAAGTTTTTGCCACCGAACTGGATAACCTGATTGAAAAACTGCCCATGGTGGTCCTGATCAATGAAAATTCAGCCAGTGCTTCAGAAATTCTTGCTGGAGCGCTGCAAGACTACGGCATGGCCACGCTGATGGGAACCCAAACCTACGGCAAGGGAACGGTGCAGGATGTTGTTCCTCTGGAAAACGGGGGAGCCTTAAAATTAACCACCGCCTATTATTTAACTCCCAAAGAACGTCGGATTGACGGCCAGGGTTTGCATCCGGAACGGGTTGTAAGCTCCCCGGAATTACAACTATATGCCGCCAAGCAATTATTGGCGCCTACATCAACCACAGAAATAAAATTTGCGGCCGGAGCTCCCAGGGTAACCATTAACCAGGAAGAATATCTGCTCCCTGGGGCCATGTTTGAGGAGAAAGGTCAATTTTACATTCCCCTGCGGTTTACCCTGGAAGCACTGGGTTTTGAGGTGAAATGGCAGACAGAAAGCAACAGCATCCAGGTTTCCGGTCAGGGCAAAACATGGCTGCTTCCTTTAAACAATACAATCGCTTCTTCACCATTGATAAGGGGAGAGGTCACCTACTTACCGGTTAAGGAACTAACCCTTTGGGGCGCTCAGGTCCAGGTTGAGGAGAATACAATTCTGATCAAAAGGTAGAAAGACCGGAGCTTAGGCTCCGGTCATATTTTATGCTTTGCGGGTATAAGATTTAAATGAGACGGCAATGGCTTCCTGCGTCAATTCTGGCCCGGGAAGCCAAATTTACTTTTACTATAAGTGGAGCGGCAGGAAGGGAGGAATCCGTTGATGTTGGATTTTTTGGAACCCTTTTTACACCGGGTAACGGTGATCATCTCTATGCTCGGTTACTGGGGGGTTGGTCTTGGCATGGCCATTGAAAGCGCCAATATTCCGTTGCCCAGCGAGGTGATCCTGCCCTTCGGAGGCTATTTGGTACATACCGGACGCTTGGACTTCTGGGGCACGGTTATGGCGGGAACAGTGGGTGGTACGGCCGGTTCTGTCGCTTCCTATTTCTTGGGATTAAGAGGTGGAAGACCGTTCCTTTTACGATATGGCCGTTATATTGGTATGAATGAGCGGAAGCTGCGTCTGGCTGAGGATTGGTTTGTCCGGTACGGGGAAGCAACGGTATTTTTTACCCGGTTAATGCCCATTGTTCGCACTTTTATTTCACTGCCGGCGGGCATTGCCCGAATGAATTTTGGACGATTTGTACTCTATACCTTTTTAGGTTCCCTACCCTGGAGTATTTTACTAGTCTATGCCGGCTTTGCTCTGGGACAAAACTGGCAGGCGATAAAGCCCTGGTTTCACAGAATGGATATAGTGGTAGTCTTTCTTTTAGTTGCTCTACTAGCTTATTATGTCTGGGGCCGGATACGGTCCCGGAGAAGAATATAAATGGGGGAATGCTGTACGGAAGATTATTTTTTTGTAGGGATGTCACAGTCCCCATGACTGCCTTTTAGTTTTTTGGTAATGATAGGCCAGAAAAGAATTGTAAGTAAGATAAGAAGGATGGTCACTTTGGTGGCCATGCCCTCCGCTTGACTAAAACTGTGACCCAGCAGGGTGTAAATGATAATTTCGGGCAGCTTTCCTACGGCGGTGGCAATAAAAAATCCTCGAAAAGTCATCTTGCTTAACCCTGCCACATAGCTGATGACACTGGAGGGAATCACCGGAATTAAACGGGCCATAAACACCATCCAAGGTCCTTCATGACGGCTCATTTTATCCACTTTGGCCATATAGGCTTCTTTAAGGTAACGGTAGACCAGCCCTCTGCCAAAGCCCCTGGCTAAATAAAAAGCAATGCTGGCCCCGATAATAGAGCCAGATAGAGTAATTAATATGCCGTAGCCAAGCCCAAAAATAAAGCCGTTTGCTCCCGCCAGCAGAAAAAGAGGAAGGGGGGTAAAAAGGGTCTGCAGAATCATCAACAGAATGCTGATAATCACGGTTTTAGGGCCAAAGGAACGGAGGTATTCCGCCAGATTTTCCGGATCGGTAAAACTCCAGGTTTGAGCATAGGTTGCAAATTTAATATCAAAGAGATAAAAAAGCAGGAATCCGATAACAATCAAGGCGGCAACATATAAAATTGTTCGTTTTTTAACCATTTTAAGAACTCCCGGACATTGAAATGTGGCACCAGAACTAATATATCAAAACCCGATGGCTTTGAAAAGAAGAGAAGTTGTAAATTTATGGTTTTCAAATAAAGTAAAGGTAGAATGCAATAAAAACAAATAAGTTATTTAACTTTTGAGCAATGGTTGCAACTGGAAATTAATTCATGGTAATATTTTATGAAATATCACTTTAAAATGACCATAAAGTATTTTCCTTTGCATTAGATTGAATGAACTATAATATAAAGGTGATTTAATAATGCTTCTACCGGAGAATGATACCATAGATATAAAGGATATTATAGAAAAATTTAATATTATTACCTATTTTCAACCCATCGTATCGGTGGGTAAAAGAACGGTGATTGGAATTGAGGCTTTAACCCGGGGAATTCAAGATCATCGGATCATTCCACCGGATATATTATTTCAGCGGGCCAAGGAACAAAATTTAATCAATCAGTTTGATCGAATATGCCGTAAAAAGGCTTTACAAACCCACTCCAACCTCTATTGCAATCCCTGGGAGTCAGATCTTCTTTTATTCTTAAATGTTGAGTTTTCTAAAATTGAAGACGTAGTGGGTTCGGGTTATTTGCTTCAACAAGTTATGGAGTTGGGTTTAAATCCCGGAAGCGTGGTTATAGAAATTATTGAATCCAAGGTAACGGATGCCGGTTCCTTACAAAAATTTATTGAAACCTACAGGGAACATGGTTTTTTAATTGCCTTGGATGATATTGGTTCCGGCCGTTCTAATTTAGACCGTGTTTTTCTGACCAAGCCGGATATTTTAAAAATTGATAAGGGATTAATTCGTGATATTGATAAAGATTTTTATAAACAAGAGGTTTTAAAATCACTGGTAAACCTGTCCAAAAAAATTGGCGCCTTAGTGGTGGCCGAAGGAGTGGAAACAGAAGAAGAGGCCATTGCCTCTCTGGATATCGGTGTGGATATGCTGCAGGGCTATTATTTCTCCAGACCGGAGCCGGAAAATTATAATCCCTATGTGCTACAGAATAAAATTGACTATATTGCTTCAGAGTATAAATCCTACCTGTCAGATAAAATTAAAAACGAGAAAATTCGCAGGGAGAAAAGCGAGAAGTTCATTCTTATGATTAAAGATGAACTATCGGGTATACCCATGCTTGGATTTGATGATGCATTAAAAGAAATTGTAAGCAACCATTCCATGATGGAATGCATTTACATTTTGGACAGGCATGGTCTTCAGGTTAGTGAAACGGTATTTAATAAAAATGAAGGACCGAAACAAAATCGTTTAATTTTCAGACCCACCAGCAAAGGAGCCAACCATTCCCTGAAAGAATTTTATTATATGCTGATTAATCTGGGAATTCCCCATTATAAAACAGACCCTTACATTTCCCAGGCCTCCGGGAACTTAACCGTAACCCTGTCGACCTGGTTTAAGGATGTACATAACAAAAGCTTTATCCTATGCATTGATTTTAAAATCCCCTGATTCGGTCAGGGGATTCATTATGTTCCTTTGTCATTGTTAGTTATTCCAAATAAAGAAAGAGGAATGGCAGCAGGCTAATCAATGGTACCGGGACCCATGGTTAAGAGTTCCGACACAGTGACCAGTTGGTAGCCCTGTTTTTTCAGTCCCTCCAGAACGCCGGGCAGGGCATCGGGCGTTTGGATACAGGTGTCACTGGCATGCATGAGGATAATGGCACCCGATTGAACCTTTTTTAGAACCCGGCTGGTAATGGCTTCTACCCCGGGTTTTTTCCAATCCAGAGAATCGGCGCTCCACTGGATTACCCGGTAATTCAGTTCTTCCGCCGTGGTGAGGACCAGGTCATTCCAATCCCCATTGGGCGTCCGTATCAACCGGGGTTCCACACCGGTTACTTCCTTGATTTTTTGATGTGCGGTTGAAATATTCTTTTTTATCTCTTCCTTGGAATACTCACTTAAATTTACATGTTCCTCACCGTGGCTGGCCACCTCGTGTCCTTCAGCAACAATCCGTTTGGGAAACTCCGGATGTTTTACCGCCCAGGGACCGGAGATAAAAAAGGTGGCCTTAATATTATTCTTCTTTAAAATATCCAATACCGGTCCGGGGACCTCCGTACCCCAACTAATATCGAACGTTAAAGCCGCCACCTTTTTGTCGGTTTTTACTTTATAGATGGCGTATTTTTTGGCTGTAGTAGCCATGTCCTGTTGCTGGTACACCAGAACGGTAAAGAAAATAACACAGGCCAGCATTAAGCCGATGAGGAAAATTTGTTTTTTAATTTTCCGGTAATTAATAATATAAAATTTCATGGGCTCACCTCCGAATTTCATTAATTATTATTTTTCTTGATTGGAGATTATGTTTAATTCATCAAAAATAATCCATAGATTCAAATTGTTTCCTGTTATTGATTTTGTACTAGGAGAGAAAATATTTTCGGAGGGAGGCACAAAATGAAATATAAACGGTTTATCCTATTTTTTTTATTTTGCTTAACCCTTAGCTACGCCTGTCCCGCAGCCGGGGAACCGGAGAAAGGCGTACCAAAGGTCAAGGCTTCGGCTGTTTGCCTGATGGATGTAACAACGGGACAAATTTATTTTGAAAAAGAAGGCAATAAAAGAAGAGAGCCGGCCAGTTTAACCAAAATCATGACCGCGATCCTGGCCATTGAAAACGGCAACCTTAAGGATATCGTAACAGTGGGAAAACGGGCTGCCTCTGTTTCCATGGGGCAGGATATCGGGCTGCGCACGGGAGACCGCTTATACCTGGAAGATTTACTAAAGGCGGCATTACTGTATTCCGCCAATGATTCCACGGTGGCCATTGGAGAGCATATTGGCGGCAGCCATGAAGTGTTTATTAAGATGATGAACGATAAAGCCAAGGCGCTGGGCATGAAAAATACCAGCTTTGCCAATACCAATGGCTATCATCACCCGAATCACTATACAACGGCCAATGATTTAGCCATCCTAACCTGCTATGCTTTAAAGAATCCAACCTTTGCAGAATTGGTGAGGACCAAAGAAGTAACCATCACCTGGCTGCCTCCTGAAGACAACGGCACAACCGATGAAAAACCTGAAGAGAAGGTTGTCCGGGAAAAAATTCTTCACAGCACCAACCGTTTATTGGAGTCCGATTTTGAAGGCATTAATGGAGTAAAAACCGGTACAACCCCCCGGGCGGGGAACTGCCTGATCGCTTCAGCGACCCGGGAGGGCCGGCAACTGGTGGCCGTTATTCTAAACAGCCAGAATCGCTGGGATGATGCAACCGGATTGCTGGATTATGGTTTTAACGACATTAAGCCGGTAGCGCTGGTGGAAAAGAGTGAATATGTGGATAAAGTGCCGGTGGAGGAAGGAGTAGAGAAAGAAGTTCGTCTGGTGGCTGCCAACAAGGTGGAAGTTTATTTACCGCCAGGGGAACTGGAGCTGGTGCAAAAGAAAATTCATAAGACGGTCGCGCCAAAGGCTCCCATTACCAAGGGAACAAAATTAGGAACGGTTACGTATCTGCTTAAAGATAAAGAAATTGCTTCTGTTGATTTAGTTGCCAATCAGGATATTGAACGTCTCCCGTGGTACCGGCGCATTTTTGAGTAAAGCAGATTAATAAAAATATATAGTAAAAGCCGAAGGCATTGAATGAAAACGCCTTCGGCTTTTATTCTTCCTGTTTTTCTTCGCCGGGCAGGATTTTTTCCAGACCCACTTCTTCCAGAATTTCATCGATTAAATTCTGACTGATGGTGCTCACCCCTTTCCAATGGTCTTTATAAGAAAATACCATAAATTAAGAATCTTTGCGTTAAGCAACCTTTAATTTAACATTAAATTCTACTTAAAAATGAAAGTGCGTCCCTGATAAGGGAATGATCAAAACTAAAAAAATTAAATAAATTTCAAAAAGGGATTGTAAATAAATGTATTTGGTGTTAAAAATATATTATCAAATTGTTAATTTTTCTTAATATAATCTAAGTGAGCTATGAATTTGGCACTAGATAGCAATCTTTTAACAAAGGAGGATATCCATGGCAGATTCATTTTACCGGCTAGCAGACGGAAGAACCATTAGCCTTCCCAAGGTAGGTTTATCCGTCGATATAATGCGTTTATTGCTGGAGAATTATGGTTTTACACCGGAAATTCTAGCGGACTTAAGAGGAAGTATTCATGGATTTGTAAACTCTGTAGAAGGCGTTTTAAAAGAAAGGGAATCTTCTGGAGAGAAAATCCCTGTTTAAAGCAAAAAGTTTTAATTAAGAGGCTCTTTAGAATACACAGGCCTCTGATTTTCTTTGACGGATTATCCCTGCAAAGCCCTGTCACCCCTTGACTTTTCTTACCACATCCTTCATAATGAATAATGCGCATGGGCGGGTAGTTCAGTGGGAGAACGTCTGCTTGACACGCAGAAGGTCGGAAGTTCAATTCTTCTCTCGCCCACCAGTAAAATCAAGCCCTCCGAGGATTTACTTAATCCTTCGGAGGGTTTTTTGGTGCCCATTTGATGCCGGACCCACTTCGATGGTTTCCATAACGTCATCTAGTTTTTTACGGCGTGCCTTTTTAGCCTTTCAGTTACAGTTACATGGGTATAGACATCAGCGGTGGTGCTCATCTTGGTGTGCCCGAGTAGTTCTTGGATAACCTTCAATCAATATGTCTCCTTAATAAAGATTAATAATCTACATTGGCGGTGCACATCTGCTACAAGGTGTATAGCCTGATGATTTAGCGTTAGAAAGGCTTATTGGTATCTGACTGGTCCTCAGATATTGACATCCGGCAGAGTGATATTTTGAGCCTGTATCTGTGATATATACGGTAACCTCTTGTTTATTAACAACCGATTCTGGCGTAGTGGTTTTAACGGTCGGAGTAGGAGCTGGTGTTGGTGCCGGTTGAGTAACCCTTTTAGTGGCTGAATCGTTGTTTGCGGGTTGTTCGGGGGATGGGTTCGATGCTAACCCCCAAAGCCCCTTATTTCCTTCCTTTGCCTCACGAATATATACTGAAAAAGAATCGGAATATTTGACATCCGGCGAAGCCGTTAATTCTTGAGCATAGCCCTCCAGGGCCAGCTTGGCATTGAACATCTTCTCCCGGATTTCTTTATCGTTAATCTCGTTTGGTTGACTTGTCCAAACATAAGCTAAAAGTTGTCCATCAGCATTCCGTTCCTGAACGTCTTTTTCAAGCCAAACCTGCTTACCATCAAGTTGAGAGCGGGTAAATTGTTCTGCTTCCGGTCGATACGGTTGCACCGGTTTATTCGGATGGTGGGTTTCTGGAGTGTCGATACCAATTAACCGGACTGTTTCTTCTTTACCGTCTATGTTAACGTGAATTGTGTCACCATCTACTACCCTAGTTACTGCCCCTGCCAGCAATGAAATTGGTGATTTTACTTTCTGGCCTACGGGCGTTGTGTCTTGTTGATTAGTTCCAGTAATACTGGCCAGTTGTACTTGGCTAGAGCTATCCTTTTGCTGTTTTGATGTAACTACTGATGTTATACTGTTACCATCGTTAGCAAAACCAAACCACCCTAGGCTTAGACAGAGGCCTGCTGCAACAATTACACCAGGCACCTTGCTAACGGTGCCTAATTTTTTATTCTTATTCCATTCATAAACTCCCCAGGCTGCCAAGGCTAAACCGATTACCCCTAAAATATTGTCAATGGCCCATGAAAGCGAAGATATAAGAATTCCTAGAGCTACTAAAATACCTAGAATTCTCACTTGTAAGATCCGCCTTTCGTATTAATTTACTTCTAATTTTTCAACAACTTCAAATCCTTGTGTTTTCTTAAACTTCATATTGTAAATAAAGTTAGACATTGCGTCTGAACAGTCAATGGAGTCAAAATTTAGACTATCTATTGTATTCCTTGGGATCAATACGGAAAGAATTATCTTCTCTTCTATATGGCCTGTGCTTTTGTTTAGTGTTTCACCGAGGGCATTTATAATGACCTTCTCTAAAGGAAGAATAGCAAAAATCTCTCTTGCTACCCGGAGTACGCAACCACAAACATAGTCTTGATAAAGCTCATAGTATAGGCTTTTTGGCATTTTCTTAGTGGATAATTTACCAACCTGTGTTAAAGATTTAACTTCTTGCGGAATTACTGTGTCAGAATGAACACTAAGGTCAATCTCCATCAATTGCTGGTTTCTTATTTTAAAACTAAGGGAACTTCCTAGCTCACTTATATCACTAAAAGGGGCAAGCTTCTTAAGGACGTACAAATATGCTTCTGAATTGCCAGTTAGTATTTTTTCGGCAACATTTACGGTGTCTTCCCATTCCTTATATTCTTCTTTATGCTGTTTTAGTTGTTCCTCATGCTCTTTTTGGTCAGCTTTTTTTGCAATTTCGATATTGTTTTCCAGTTTTTTAACTTGAGCTTCCGAGCGATTAAAGATTTTATCAAGTAACCCAGGTTTGTAACTAGCTAATTTAGACTTAGCCAGTTGTTCATGCTTATCTGTTTTTTCAGGCATATGTGGTGGACTGGATGATTTTATGCTTTTCCAATCCCATACTTTACTGCATTCTTTATGCACGGACTTAATTAGGTCAATCCTATTTTCATACTCATCGACTTCAAATCTTGCTTGCTCTAAATCAGCAAGCTTAGCCATTTCCTTGCGTTGCTTGGCAAGCTCTCTTTGCCTTTTTTCGGCTGCCCTTATGGCCCGCCGGTTAGCCTTTTCAATTTTTCTTAAGGTACTCATAAAGCTCATATTCCCCACACTCCCCCATATTAAACCCTACGGATAAACTCCCTCACCTAACCTGCTGCCCCGTATCCCATGCTTTTCTGCGAAGATACCCAATCCTATGTTCCATAAACCATGGCTCAACGTCAAAATATTCGGCCAATTGACCGACCGAACTTGTACCAACTACCTTAATTCGATCAAAATCGACATTCCCTAATAAAACACCTGTTGCCCAGTCTAGAGCTCTTCTCTCGTCCTGGGCAACGGTGTTTTTTATCATGCTGTAATTTTCAGTTTGGTAAAAGTTTTCCGAATGGTATCGGATATGACCGGGTCTGGGTGAATGAATAATATGCCCGATCTCTTCAGTAAGCACACACTTAGTTGTCTAGAATTCTTTAGTAATGATCTGTCTAAGGAGATTGTTTTTATTTCAGCACCAGCCATTCCTAATAATCCGGAATGATATTTGTTCAGATTTTTAAAGACTACCTTAATACCAAGGGCTTGGGCCATAGAATATAGTTTGTCTATACTAATCATGATCATCAGCCCCATTATTTTTCTTAATTCTGTAATTTCACCCCCTCTCTATCAGGGATGAGTCAGATCACCTTGAGGAGCCCTTTTCCACTGTATGAAGAATATTATACCATACACTCTCTACAGTGCGGGAGACGAAAGAGGGATTAAGAGGACCGAGATAATTTCTAACGCAGGATCAGTACAACGAATTGACAGCCATGCTGGCTATAAAAGAATACATTACACAGGAAGAACAATTTGACTCTGCAGATAAAATCCCGGTTAGTAAAGATGACAACGGCACGTTTAATGGAATAATAGATAAGAGTAAAATAGAAGAGGAAATAAAATCGAAAATTACCGAACGACTATTTAAAGATTTGTTTTAAATAACCTAACGTCCCTTTCTCTTTTTGTATACTTGAAACCATTAGGAATAACGTGGAGCCACTTTCGACCGGGTGGGTTTTCCCATTCCATCTCAAACCGAAACCCCTGGAGATATCCAGGGGTCTTCGTTTCTTACTTCTCTACACCATACCCGCCATAGCCGCTGCCTCCGAGAAGCAGCAGGATAAGAATTAAAAAGATGATGAAAACACAGCTATCATATCCGCCACCACATCCATAACTCATTGCACAGGCTCCTTTCCTATGTGATACTCCATAATATGGAAGTGCGGCAGAAATGTTACAAGAAAAAAATAAACCCTTAGCCAGTGCTAAGGGTTGCTTTTAGGGGACAGTTGTACAGATCAGCTACGGTTTCCAATATTATATGATTATTTAGCCTTAAATGTTACAACCAACTTTAAACTCAACTAATGTCATTATGAGACAGGTTACACTATATTGTCTTTCAACAACCCTACTGCCTGATCTGCTGCTTCCATCACAGTTTCCGGCAGGGAGGGGTGGGCGTGGATGGTTTCCGCCAAATCTTCCGCTGTGGCTCCTAGTCTTATGGCCAAAGCTGCCTCGGCAATAAGGCTGGTGGCCTGTGGGCCTAGGATATGGATACCCAGAATTTTGCCCTTTTCCGCATCGGCAATGATCTTAACCAAGCCCTTGTTCTCGCCCATGGCCAAAGCTTTGCCGCTGCCGGTAAATTGGGATCTGCCCACTACCACTTGAATTCCCTGACTTTTTGCCTGAGCTTCCGTGATTCCCACCGAGGCTAACTCCGGTGAAGTGTAAATACAACTGGGCACCACCGCATAGTCCATCTTTTTATGGCCGCCCATGGCATTTACGGCGGCGACGACTCCTTCCGCAGAGGCCACATGGGCCAATAAGATACCGCCTGCGGCATCACCAATGGCAAAAATGTTTGGCACATTGGTTGCCATACCGCTATCCACAACAATTTTTCCTTTTTCCAGTTCAACGCCTATTTCTTCTAAACCCAGGTTTTCCATATTGGGTCTGCGGCCCACCGCCACCAGGACCTTATCAACTTTAAACTCCTGCGGTCCTTTGGGCGTATCAACCTTAACCACCAGCCCGTCCTCCAAAGGGGTAATCCCCGACACTTTAGCACCGGTGAGGATGGATATTTTTTCCCGTGCCATCAGTTGCCTTAACCCGCTGCTGACTTCCTCGTCCGCAAAGGGCAGAATTTGCTCCATGGCCTCCACAAGCGTAACTTTGGACCCCAGCTTATGATAAATGCTGGCAAATTCTACTCCAATGGCGCCTCCGCCGATGATTAAGAGGCTGTTGGGAATATCGGTTAACATCAAAGCGTGGTTGCTATCAAGAATCTTTTCTCCATCCGGTATCAAACCCGGTATAAAAGCGGGGCGGGACCCGGTAGCAATGATAATTTTGGCGGTTTTAAGAATCTTCTGTTCCGCAGGGGTAGAAACGGTCACCTCATTGACGGCGGTTATTTTCCCTTCGCCCTGGAAAACCGATACTTTACTGCTTTTCATAAGAAATTCAACGCCGGTATTCAGGCGCTTAATAACGGCCTGCTTGCGGCTAAGAAGTTTTGCTAAAGAGACCTCCGGGCTTCCTGTTTCCACACCATACTCTTTGGCCTTTTTTACGGTTTCCAGTACTTCCGTGGACTTTAGCAATGTTTTTGTGGGAATACAACCCTGATGAAGGCAGGTTCCTCCCAAGGATCTTTTTTCAACCAAAGCAACCTTGCCACCCAGGGCGGCGGCTTTGGCGGCGGCGGTATATCCGCCGGGGCCGCCGCCGATCACAACCACATCAAAAGCTTCGTTAGTCATTTAGCCAATCATTCCTCCTTTGGATCTGTTAATTGGCAGTTTGCTTAGGCTGGTATTCATACACTGTACCGTTAATTTCAAAGGAATAATCAATTTTTGCCACTTTATTCATCATATTTGCTGCGGAACAATAGACCTGCTCTGCCAGTTGCAGGGCCTTATTAACCTTATCGGCTGAAACATCCTTTCCTGTAAAGCGGTAGACTACCTGAATACCCCCAAAAACTTTAGGGTGATCCTGTACTCGGCTGCCGGTAACTTCTATCTTTAAATCGTCAAAAGTTACCCGCATTTTATTAAGAATATGGGTTACTTCAATCCCGGTGCAGCCGCCAAGAGACATCAGCATTAATTCCATCGGTCTTACCCCTTGACCTTGACCGCCATAAATTTCTGCCGCATCCATTGGAATCTGAATTCCGCTATCATCGGTACCTACAAACTTCATGTTTCCTTCCCAGGTGATATTTACTTTAGACATATCAATTCTCTCCTTGTGAGCAATTTTTTTAAAGTTAAGCTTCTTGGGTTTTCAAAGATGCTGCTGAACTGGCCTTTTCCGTTGGCGATGTTACAGAGATGGTCAAGATAAAGATCGCCGCAACCACCAGGAAGCAGGCCAGACCCAACAGACCTTTGGTATATAACCAGTTAAAGGCGGTCGCTATGGAGATGAGAGACAGAGCCCCAAGGGTAACGGCTGCTATGGCTACATTCTTACGAGTGGCCGTAAGTTCACCGCCCACCCTAAATTTGCCGGACTGTTCCATAAGGGTAACGGCCAGCATGGTAAGCATGTTTAAAGACATACCAAAGAATACAGGATGGACGTTTAAATAAAATTGAACAGGGTCCCAATTGCCCAGGGCATACCAGGCCAGGCCTGAGACGAAACCCATGGCCAAAGAGGCGGTGGCGGCCCGTTTGGTAGCCAAAGGCCAGAAAAGTGCGGCTACCACCGGGGCAAAAGTTGCGCCGTTACGCAAGGTCCAGGCAAATACATTCCACCAGGCAGCCTGTTCGCTGCGCAGAAAGCCTAGAATAATCATGAGCACGGTAAGAATAACCAAAGACCATTTGGTATACTTCACTTTTTGATTGTCCGTAAGGGCCGGATTAATGGCTCCGGTCACATCACGGCCTAGACTGGTGGAACCGGAGAACTGGCAGGAAGCTCCCCAGCCCAGGGCGCAGGCCCAGATACCTAGGAAAAACAATCCAACAAAGGGTGCCGGTAAAACCATGGCCATATATTGAGGAACCGCAACCATGCCGCGGGTACCGTCGGGGATCACGGCTGCCGCCGCCAATCCGAAAAGAACACCAAAGATGACAAAAAAGATGTTGCCGCCAAAGGCCATCAGCATTCCTTTACGACCTTCCTCGGGAGTCCGGCAGGAGAGGGCCATTTGAAAAGCTGCCTGAGCCAGCAGTACGTTAATCAAAAAAGTTGCAAACCAGGAAATAATTACCTGAAGCCCTACGCCGGTTGCATCAAACATGGCCGGTTTAACTTCAGCCAGGTGCCTTAATCCTTCCATGCCGGGGTTAATGAAAAAGGCGATTACACCAATAATAAACATGACAAAGAACATAATGGTGTTGGCCGTCTGAGTCATAACCACCGACCACATGCCGCCGGCCTGCAGGTAGATCAAAAGCAGGATCGCTACAAAAGCAACCGAGGTGGTAATGGGAATGCTTGTGAAAGCACTGACTGCCGAAGCGAAGGATAAGGCAGTGGCAACCGACCACATCGGGAAGGTAAAGGCCGTAATGGTTCCGGCTACCCCCATGGCCATACGACCGAAGGAATCCCCGATCAAACCGCTTACCGTAACCATCATACGCTTACGGAAAGTACCAATCAACAATACCGCAATAATCAGAACGTGCAGCATCTCGGCTACACCATACCAACCGGCAGAAACCCCTTTAAGATAAGATAATTCCAAAATGGAAATAAAAGATGAGCCTGAAAACAATCCGGTTATACAAACAAATACCATCCAAGGCTTAAAGTTACGGCCACCAACCCAATAGCTTTCACCACTGGTTGCTTTTTTCCTTACAATGTTTCCCAGGATGATTAGGATTGCTGTATAAGCCACTGCTAATCCAATGATCCAAGCGCCGTAAGCACTCATACATTTTTCCCCTTTCAATTTTTATGTTTTCAAAAATTTGTAAGCTCTATTCCTTTTCCCACCACCGCCTATGCCTCAGGTTCAGCGCGCTTGTTCTCGTTATTACTATTGCAAGGCTTGTGCCAAAGCAGTGGCCTTATCAAGGCAAAACAGCGAGGGCTTGCGCCAAGCCGATGACGCAAGCCCTCGCTGTTTTTATCCAATGCTTCTCAGAATTTTGCATTTTCTGATCGTGCTAAAAAGCATGGTGTTGTAATGCACCATGCTTTTTTCTTTGTCGTACAAAAGACATATACAGAGGCTGTTTATTCTATTTGTCACAAGGTTGGTGCATTCATCTACCACCTTGGTTGAGTTTTGCACCACCGGTTATTCCTCGTAGGATATACCCAGGCTTCTTGCTTTACGTAATAAGGTGGAATGAGCGATCCCCAGCGCATCTCCCGCACGCCGTAAGCTGCCGTATTCTTTAAAGGCTTTTATGATTAGCTTGCTTTCAAGCTGTTCTCTGGCCTCCTTTAAAGGAATAATTTTATCAATGGATATTTGCAGGGGGCTGGTGCATTGTTCGCTAAAAAAGGTCGGGGGCAGTTGGTCCGGGCAAATGGCGTCCTGGTCGGACATGATGACCAAACGTTCTACCAAATTGGCCAGTTCTCTAATATTACCGGGCCAAGAATATTGCTCAAAAAGTTTACAAATTTCGGAAGAAAAATGCCGGTGATAATGATATTTATGATTGAATTTTTCTAAAAAATGCATCGCCAGAGGCAAAATATCACTTTTACGTTCCCGCAGCGGCGGGATGTGTATGGGCACAACATTAAGGCGGTAAAATAAATCTTCTCTGAATTTCTTTTCCGTAATCATTTGCTCTAAATCCTTATTGGTGGCGGCAAGAATTCGCACATCTAATTTAACCGGGGTTCTTCCACCAATGCGGTAAATTTCCTGCTCCTGAAGAGCCCGCAGCAGCTTAACCTGAAGATTTAAAGGTAAATCCCCGATCTCGTCCAGCAGAAGGGTACCCCCGTTGGCCAGTTCCATCATACCCGGTTTTCCTTCTTTGTTGGCTCCGGTAAAGGCCCCTTTTTCATAACCAAACAATTCCGATTCCAGAAGGTGTTCAGGAATGGCTCCGCAGTTTATTTCAATGAAAGGGCCCTCTGCTCTGGGGCTGTTACGATGAATGGTTCTGGCAATCACTTCTTTTCCCACTCCGGACTCCCCTGTAATCAGCACTGTTGAATTGACCTCGGCTACCCGTAAGGCCTTTTGAACAACACTTTCCATGGCCGCATCCTGGAAGATTAAATCTTTTTGATCCTTGGATCTCAAAGATTTTAGCTCCTCTGAATACCGGGCGGATTGTAATTTTAACTGATTTAACTCTGTATAGTCACGCAGGCCGATCACCACATAAATGGGATGGTTTTGTTCGTCCAGAATGGGCGACCCGGTAATGGCCAGTTCAATGAGATTTTTCCCTTGATATTGGGCAAAAACGACTTTTCCTTGCCGCATAACCCCCTGGTAAACCTGAAGCACTTGCCGACGGCATTCCAGAGGAATCTTCCGCAGGAGCTTGCCAGCCGGGTCGTAGGAAGAATTCTGCAGTCTAAAATAGCTGCTGTTGGCCATTTGAACGACTCCTTGGCTATCCACCACAATGATCCCATCATAGGAAGCCTCAATAATACTTCGCAGTTTCTTGTTATCTTCAAAGGCCTCAGCCAATTTATCCTCGGTATTCTCCAATGCCTTATGTACTTTATTGATTAAATCAATTCTGGTTAAGACCCCGGTCAGTTTTCGTTTTTTATTAAAAATTAAAAGCCGGTCAATGGGCTTATGACAGATTTCACTGAAACAGGTATCTTCATCAATAATCTGCAAATGGCTATCCATAATCTCATCAACACGGGTTTCAAAAGTTGCCCCGGCCTCCAGGGCGTCCAAAAGCTGGAAAACCGTTAATATTCCCACTACGTTGTTATCATCATCCACAATGGGAGAACAGTTTACCTTGGTTTGTTTATAAACCTCGCAGGCATCCCGCAGTGTCTTACTGCGATGCAGCGTCCGGGGATCTTCTAACATAACTTGCTTAACTTTCATCAATGCTCCTCCAAAAACAAAAGACATTGTTAGCATTCCTAATTATAATTACCAGTTTACCATAAGGTAAAACAACCATTAAAGGAATGATAACCATGTCTTTATTTTAAAGTGTGGCCAGAGGATTAGTTCGCTTCCTTTACAAAAGCGAGATATTCTTCTTCTGTCATTAAATCATCCAGTTCACCAGGATGGTCTAATTTTAGTTTGGCAATCCAGGCATCCCCTTCGGGGTTTCCGTTTAAAAGCTCGGGTGCATCCCCTAAGGCTTCATTTACCTCCAACACTTCGCCACTTACCGGGGCATAGATATCGGAAGTGGATTTCACCGACTCCACCAATGCCATCGGTTCGCCGGCAGTGGTTTGCTCACCCACTGAGGGGAGCTCCAGGTAGACAATGTCTCCCAATTGTTCCGCGGCATATTTCGTAATGCCCATGCGGCCCTTATCGCCTGCCACTTCTATCCATTGATGTTCTTTACTGAACTTTTTCATTTGGCAAACCCTCCATGATGTATTTTCTCACAAGTTTTTACTGCAATTATCATGCCGGCAAAAACAGGGCTTTTTCTTAAAGGGGGTTTGTTGAACAGAGTTGAGATAAGGAGCCATTTATTGGAATGGGTCCCGGTGACTGATTAGCGATAATAAAGCGAACTAATGGTTCGTGTATCTCCGGTTTTTCTAAGGAAGGTCCAAATAAAAAGCGCTACTCCAAAGGTAATCAATATATCACCGATACTAAACACCTGGTTGAAAAAAAACCAATCCGGTAATTTAAAAATATCGCAGAGATAATAGAATTTTGTGTCCGGTCCGGTGGGGATAGCGTTGAGAAAGGGCAATTTTTTGTGAACGGTTTGAATCTCTTGGCTGGTGGCAAGGAGAGAAATATATTCGCCCTTGATCGGCATATACCAGGAGTTAAAAGCCATAGCCAGAAAATTACCGAGGAGACCCAGAGAGGCCAGAAGCATTCCCCTGAGGCGTAGATTGGAGACCAGAAAGAGGGCCAGGAAGAACAGTGAAATAAAATACAGTCTGGAGGCCAGGGTATCGGATAGGTGCATTAGATGACGAAGATCGGTATAGGTTATGATCTTAATCAAAATTACAACAACTGCAAGCCACACCCAACGAATTTCCATGTTTTTAAAATTTTCAATTTTTCCTCCGGATAATAAGGCCATGATGACAGTCAACAATAGGATCAATCCAAAGATCATCGGCTTCCTCCAACTTAAAATGAGTATTCTAGTTGATTTATTATACTAAAATTTTACTTGCTGAAGATAGAATAATCTTTAGAAAGTATAGGAATAAGGTAAAAAATAAGAACTTCCCCTTAGAAAAGTTCTTATTTATATGCTTTATTTTTCTTCCTTACCCCCGTAAGGTAGAGGAATGTACTGGACCGACGGCCTTCTCTGGGCCGGTTGGGGGTATTGATCCATAATGGCGAAAACCTCTGCAGGAAGTTCCCGGGAAACCGGCAGGCCCAGTTTGGACAGGAATTCAAAGTTAATGGGATAATCATGAGTCCAGCGGCCGCTGCTGAAGATTTCGCTGATTTCCAAAGCCTTTTCTTCGCCCAGATTGTCGGTAAGCAGGTAGGTAATAAAGTCTTTAACCTGGGCAATGGCTTTGGAAGACATATCCGCCAAAATCAGGGTATTGTCATCCACCTTTGCAGTTCCCTTTAACCGAACCGTTTCCAGGATGGAGGCGGCCGGATACTGACCGATTTGTGGATCAACGGGTCCTAAGACAGCGTTGGAATCCATCACGATTTCGTCGGCGGAAAGAGCGATCATGGTGCCGCCGGACATGGCATAATGGGGGACAAAAGCCGTCACTTTTGCCGGATGGTTTTCCAGAGCACGGGCAATTTGCTCGGAAGCCAGTACTAAACCGCCGGGGGTATGCAGGATAATGTCAATGGGCATATCCGGAGGGGTAAGACGGATGGCCCGCAGGACCTGTTCCGAGTCTTCAATGTTAATGAATTTGCTCAAAGGAATGCCCAGGATGCTGAGAGACTCTTGGCGGTGAATAAGAGTGATCAGGCGGGAGCCCCGTTTTCGTTCAAACTGCCGGGTAAGTTGGTATCTTTTTTGGTTTAGTTTAGCCTGCTGAATCATGGGGCCCAGCATGGCAAAGATGAAGAAAAGCCAGATAATGCTGCTGAAGGAAAAATCCATGGCATTGCCTCCTCGTCATGAATTACTATATAGAGAAAATTTTTCTCTATATAAATGTCGTTCCCTGTCAACAACGCCAAAAGTAAGATAATGGTTATTTTTTTGTAGTATTTCCGGAAGTCCAAAGCGTACGCCCGATGTTTTCTAATAAATTTGTACCAACGGTACAAAAATAGCTAACATCAGCCGCCTTTTCCGAAAATCTTCAAAAAAACAATAACTATAACCGCAACAACCAGAAAGGAACCAATGGTTTCCAAAGAAAGGCCCTCCTTTAAAAGCTTTTTAAATATTCTATTTGTATAAGCAAGGAATGTCCAATAAAATGTTATTATAAATGGAGTTTAGAACAGTTGCTGGCACTGCTAGTTTACTTAGAACCTTATACTTTTAACCCGGAAATTCAAGAATATTGCTCCTTATAGGCGAACAGGTTAAAAACGGTGATCCCTTATTGACCGAAGCGGCGGCAGGACATTATAATGCAGGTAATAGCTTGTCTGGGGAGGGTTCTGTTTGGACATTAAATTTTGGATTGGTATGGGATTTTTACTGGTGGCTGCCTTGATTTACGTTTGTAAAGTTGCCTAAAACCCTCCGGTTGAGTGCCGGAGGGTTTTCTTATTCCACCTTGTTCAAACCGACAATCTCTTTTAAATCATTTACTACCGGTGTAATTTGTTCGGACAAACTTTCTAATTTAACCAGTAAGCTTTGAATTTTTTCTATTTTAACTTCTGCTTTTTGGATTACGGCTTTGGCATCAAAACGAAAGGGAAATCTTCCCCGTGCAATTCTTCCTCGTGCAATTTTAATCTGTTTTTCCAACCGGAGGATTTCCTCATGACATTGTTGTTTTAATTCTTCAAGCTCAGTATACATAAAATACAGCACACTCCTTTTTTCCATAGTATTGTACGGAGTGCTGATTGGTGTTGGTTTTACCCAATAAAAATGGTGTTTGCTTATCTGAAAGTTTGCAAAAATGAATATCTTTAAGGGCCCCGGTTAATATACTGTTTTTAAAAAGGCTGGAAGCCAAAAGGAGGAGAAAAACAATTCTTTTATATAGCCCCATGCTTTTCATTTTTTTAAGAAATTATCTACATTAACCCCATTGTCAGGGTCATGCTTTAATTTTTACATGGGATAGCAACATGGTTTTTTGCTTATACTGCAAGTAGAGTGAGATAAGTTGAATTTTTCGTCATATTAGCCCCAGTATACAAAAATTTTGGCTCTCATATACTATAGCAGGGGAAGGGGTGATATGGGAGATGAATCAATGTCTCTCAATAGGTGCCACCCAGCATATTGATTTATTGAAGGCTCGGCTTGGCAGAGAATTACATCTTGCTGAGGGTGATTATATTCGGGTAAATCTAAAAGAAAAGCCTGCAGGCAATATCACATTTCTCTCTTGTGACTTCAATGGAACTTTGCGGGGAGGGCGACAGTCCAATGACGAACTTTTATTCCGGCATTTTGTGGCGGATATTATATCCGATATCATCTTAAATCATTGGGAGAAAGCCATTGTGGCTGAAATTGTCCGGGAAAATTACTATTATTTTAACGATGAAGAGAAGAAGATTATTTCCCAATATTCCAGCAACTATATTAATGGTGAAAAAATGCTCCATGGCCAAATGGACCGGTTGGATCGAAAAAGTTTTATTATCCGGCGACTGGTAGAATTCCTGAGACAAAACGATAGTATCGTCATCGACGGCTTTATCCGCTTTAGATTAAAGGAATACATTAACGATCTGAAAGAAGCCGTTGACCAGGCCGTTGACGACTTCTTAATGGAAAGAGAATACCGGGAGTTCATTCAACTGTTAAAATATTTTGTCGAGATTCAGGATCCCAAAGTAGAATTGGTCAATGTCCTGGTGAATGCTCAGGGGGCCTATAAGCTTTACGACGAAAAACATAATGCCATCAGCAGTGAGTTTCTGGAAGGCTATATCCTGGATGTCATTGATAACGAGATCAATTACGAGGATCTGCTTATCAGTGCTTTAATCACCATCGCCCCTAATAAAATAGTTTTCCATGGCACCTCGCCCAATAAACCGGACAACACCCTGGAAACCATAAAGCATGTTTTTACAGGCCGGGTATTGGAATGCAGCGGCTGCAAATTATGCCAAAACCAGCAGCAGTAACGGTGTTAAACCGGCTCTAGATTGAAAATAAACAACGGAATTTTTTTTGAAAGGCTTCCGGTTCAGATACGGAAGCCTTCTTACATTCTGTTTTATTGCACCTCAATAAACAATCTGGTATAGTTAATGACATTGATTGATAAAGTGGAGGTGAAGCAATTGGATTGGTGGGCTGCCTTATCGATACCGGTCATCAGTGCCTTCATTGGATGGATCACCAATTTAATTGCCGTTAAAGCAATTTTTAAACCCTATGAGCCTTTGCGAATTCCCGGTCTTCCCTGGGGCATTCAAGGCGTTGTGCCCAAAAGGAGAGCCGAACTGGCGAAAAGCATCGGAGAAATTGTTGAACAGGAATTGGTGAAGGTTGACGATCTCCTGCAGCAAATGAAGTCTCCGGAAATACTGGACCGCATAACCCATTCAGCCAATGAGTCAATTCGTTGTATGATTATTGAGCGCATTCCCTCCTGGGTGCCCAATACCGTAAGAGGGGTTATTCTTGAAATGATGGGGGACATGCTGGATAAGCAAATGCCTCAGGTGGTACGCCAAATCATGGAAGAGTCCGGCGGGGGTGCTCTCGGGGAGAAAATAAAGCTGGCCCAATTGGTGGAAGAACGGCTGAATGCCTACGATATCAAACAGATTGAAGCGTTGATTTTAAAGGTTGCCTCCAGGGAATTAAAACATATCGAGCTGCTGGGCGGTGTACTGGGTTTTATCATTGGCTTGGTCCAGGTGGCCATTGTTTACCTGTCAACTTGACTTTTTTGAATCCGTTCACTATAATGAAAAATAATTTATATTTGGCTATGAAGGGGAAAAGTAAGCCGGTACGATCGTTCAGAGAGGGAGAGCCATAGGCTGTAAGCTCTTCCCGGTACAGCAGGCTGAAAGACCACCCCGGAGCTGTTTGCTGAAAATCAAGTAAGCAAACCGGATGACACCGTTATCGTCCTTGAAGGTGGGAGAATTGGATTTTCTCCAACCAGGGTGGAACCGCGGATATGAACCCGTCCCTGTATTGATCAGGGACGGGTTTTTAGTATTTTTAAGCCGAAAGGAGATAGAACCATGGTAAAGATTACCTTAAAAGATGGCTCTGTTAGAGAATACCCGGCGGGTACGACGGTTTTAGAGATGGCAAAAAGTATCAGCCAGGGACTGGCCCGGGAAGTTTTGGCCGGGAAGGTGAATGGCAGGCTGGTGGACCTCAATTATCCCCTGGAAGAGGACGCGGCCTTGGAACTGCTGACCTTTAACGACCCGGAAGGGCAGAATATCTACCGGCACAGCACCGCCCACGTCATGGCCCAGGCGGTAAAACGACTGTTTCCGGAGGCCAAATTGGCCATTGGACCGGCCATTCAGGACGGCTTCTACTATGATTTTGATGTAGCCACGCCCTTTACTCCGGCCCAGTTGGAGCAAATTGAGGGGGAAATGAATAAAATTATTAAGGAAGACATCCCCTTTGAACGGGTACAGATTTCCCGGGCGGAGGCGCTGGAACGCTTTAATAAAAGCGGGGAAATTTACAAAGTGGAACTGGTCAATGACCTGCCGGAGGACGCCGTCATTTCCTGCTATCATCAGGGAGACTTTGTGGATCTCTGTGCAGGACCTCATGTACCTTCCACCGGTCGTTTGAAAAGCGTAAAGCTGATGAATCTTGCCGGGGCTTACTGGCGCGGCAGCGAGAAAAATAAAATGCTGCAGCGCATCTATGGCACCTCTTTCCCCAAAAAATCCCTTCTGGACGAGCATTTGTTCCGCCTGGAGGAAGCCAAACGCAGAGATCACCGGAAGCTGGGGCAGGAGCTGGAGCTTTTCAGCATTCAGGAGGAAGGACCCGGGTTTCCCTTCTTTCATCCCAAGGGGATGGTTTTGCGCAATGAGCTGGAGAATTTTTGGCGGCTGCAGCACAAGCGCCGCGGTTACCAGGAAATTCGCACCCCCATTATTCTGAACCGGGAATTGTGGGAACAATCCGGGCACTGGGATCACTATAAGGAAAACATGTATTTCACCAAAATCGATGATGGGGATTACGCCGTTAAGCCCATGAACTGCCCGGGAAGCATTCTGGTCTATAAGGCAAAAATGCACAGCTACCGGGATTTACCCCTGCGCTGGTGTGAATTGGGCCTGGTGCATCGTCATGAGCTCTCCGGTGTGCTGCACGGTTTAATGCGGGTACGCTGCTTTACCCAGGACGACGCTCATATCTTTATGCTGCCCAGTCAAATCAAGGATGAGATCATAGGGGTTATTGATCTGTTTGAAGATTTTTATAAGACCTTTGGCCTTGGCTACAGTGTGGAATTATCCACCCGCCCGGAAAAATCCATGGGTTCCGACGAGGATTGGGAACTGGCCACCAATTCCCTGCGGCAGGCCCTGGAGAGCCAAGAGCTGCCTTATAAAGTCAATGAGGGAGACGGCGCTTTTTACGGCCCCAAAATTGACTTCCATCTGACCGACAGCCTTGGACGGACCTGGCAGTGCGGGACCATTCAACTGGATTTCCAAATGCCCGAAAGGTTTGATCTTACTTATGTGGGTGAGGACGGGCAGAAGCACCGGCCGGTGATGATTCACCGGGTGGTCTTCGGCAGCATCGAAAGGTTCATTGGCGTTTTGACCGAACATTTTGCGGGGGCTTTTCCGGTTTGGCTGGCGCCGGTGCAGGTGAAAGTAATGCC
This sequence comes from Desulforamulus ruminis DSM 2154, assembly GCF_000215085.1. Classification (NCBI taxonomy): domain Bacteria; kingdom Bacillati; phylum Bacillota; class Clostridia; order Eubacteriales; family Peptococcaceae; genus Desulforamulus; species Desulforamulus ruminis. The sequence goes on along the minus strand of NC_015589.1, from coordinate 2,520,741 downwards.
CATTACCGAAAGGCAGCATCCGTATGCCGGAGAAGTGCTTAAGCGGCTGGAAGCCCTGGATATCCGGGCGGAACTGGACGCCCGCAATGAAAAGATCAACTACAAAATCAGAGAGGCCCAGACCCAAAAAGTACCCTATATGCTGGTGATTGGCGACCGGGAAATGGACAACAAGGCGGTGGCGGTTCGCCAGAGAGGCAAAGGCGATACCGGGGCGGTGGCCCTGGAGGAATTCATCAAGACCATTCAAAAGGACATTGAAAATAAAACGATTTTCTAAAAAACAAAGCCTGCGCTACCAAGCAAAGCTTAAACAGACAAATTGTTGACTGAGCAGGCAAAGTATGGTACAATGACAACGTTGTAAAATTATATAACTTAAGCAGAAGCATCCGCTTCTCACCTTACGCCCAAGGCTAGTAGGGTTCGATAGTATACAATAAGCTGTCTTATTGTAGTGTGTCTGATTTTTAGCGGGTGTATGCCCGCTTTTATTATTGCACAAAAAAACTCTGGAGGTGATTTGGTATTTCCAAAGATCAGCGCATCAATGAAGAAATTCGGGCCCGGGAAGTTCGGGTGGTAGATGCCGATAATAACCAGCTTGGGATTATGCCTGCCAAAGAGGCCCTTCGTCTGGCCGAGGAACGGCAACTGGACCTGGTTGAAGTTGCACCTATGGCGAAACCGCCGGTTTGCCGTATTATGGATTTTGGCAAGTTTAAATACGAGCAAAGCAAGCGTGAAAAGGAAGCCAAGAAAAAGCAGCGCATTATTCAGGTAAAAGAAGTGAAGCTCCGTCCCCGCATTGAAGACCACGACTATCAAGTCAAGGCTAAAAATGCCGAACGTTTCTTAAAAGACGGGGATAAAGTAAAAGTTACTATTATGTTCCGGGGCCGGGAAATCGTTCATACCCAATTAGGACATAAACTACTCATTCGACTTGCTGAGGACTTAAAAGATCTTTGTACCGTTGAAAGACAGCCGAAGCTTGAGGGGAAAAATATGATTATGATCTTAGCACCTAAAAATGAGAAACAGGACTAGAAAGGAGTTGCCCTAATGCCTAAAATTAAAACCCACCGCGGGGCTGCTAAAAGATTTAAAAAGACTGCCACCGGTAAAATCCGTGGCTGGCATGCCTTCCACAGCCATATCCTTGGTAAGAAAACAGCCAAGCGCAAACGGACTCTGCGTAAATCCTTAATCATCAGCGAAGCGGATGCCGGTCGTCTGCGCAGATTGTTGCCCTATTAATCCCTAGTATCGATTTGTTCACATAGAAGGAGGTAATCATCATGCCACGGGCTAAAAGCAGTGTGGTTTCCCGTAATCGACATAGAAAAATTTTAAAGCTGGCCAAGGGCTACAGAGGTTCCCGCAGCAAGCTGTTCAGAGTAGCCAATCAGGCGGTTATGAAAGCCCTGTTTTATGCTTACAGGGATCGCCGCCAGAAAAAACGCGATTTCCGCAAACTTTGGATCGCTCGTATCAATGCCGCCACCCGTATGAATGGATTGTCCTACAGCCGTTTTATCAACGGACTGAAAAAAGCCGGTGTGGAGGTCAACCGTAAAATGCTGGCGGATCTGGCCGTTCATGACGCTCAGGCCTTTAGCCAGTTGGTGCAGGTGGCTAAGCAAAACCTGGCCTAACAGCGGGTATAAAATAAGTTTATGGTTTTAAACTAAAGCATGGTTCAAAGGACCATGCTTTTTCTATTTTACCCCTAGCAAAATCTTTGGGATTTGCTATAATTTATCCGTTGATAAAAGTGGAAGAAGGCGAGAGTCGTTGCAAATAATAACCGGGTTTTTTCGTCATCCGCCGCGGGTGCTGGTTGCAGGGTTTGCCCTTGTTATACTGACCGGTGCTTTATTGCTGAGCCTGCCCCTTGCTTCGGCCTCCGGACAGCCCACAGATTTTCTCACGGCCCTTTTCACGGCCACCTCCGCCGTGTGTGTAACCGGGCTGGTAGTGGTGGATACCGGAACCTACTGGAGCAGTTTCGGGCATCTGGTGATTATTGCACTGATCCAGGTGGGCGGTCTGGGCTTTGTGGTTATGGCGGTATTGTTCTGGCTGCTGATGGGACGCCGGGTCACCTTCCGGGAACGCCTGCTGATTCAAGAATCCCTTAACGTCATTGATCTCAGCGGCCTGGTACGGCTGGTGAAAAAGATTATCCTATTGACCTTTTCAATCCAGGCGGTTATTGCCCTTTTGCTGATGCTGCGCTGGGTACCCGAACTGGGCTTAGGGAAGGGCATATGGTTTGGGCTTTTTCATGGAATTTCTGCCTTTAATAACGCGGGCTTTGACCTGTTTGGCCAGTTTCGCAGTCTGACGGGATATGTCAACGACCCCATTGTAAATATTGCCATCGGTGTGGCGATTATTCTGGGGAGCATCGGTTTTACTGTAATCTTTGATCTGCTCAATTTTCGCAAAAGAAGGAGACTATCCCTTCATACTAAGTTTACTCTGGTGATGACAGCTTTGCTGCTGCTGGTTGGAGTAGGGATTATCTTTCTTTTGGAATTGAACAACACCCTGGCTTCCTTAAGTCCCGGCGGAAAATTGCTGGCTAGCTGGTTTCAGTCCGTCAGTCCCCGCACGGCGGGGTATAATACCCTGGATATAGCCGCCCTCCGTCCGGCAACCTTATTTTTTCTGATCATCATGATGTTTATTGGGGGGTCTCCGGGTTCCACCGCAGGCGGTATCAAGACAACCACCTTTGGCATGCTGGGATTGACGGTTCTTTCCCTGGCCAGAGGAAAAGAAGATGCTGAGCTGTTTGGCCGGAGAATTCCCAAAGACCAGATCTATAAAGGATTGGGCATCTTGTTGATTGCCATTAGCTGGATTGTTTTTGCAACCTTGCTGCTGAGTATTTCTGAAAAGGCGGATTTCCTGGTGGTCATGTTTGAAGTGGTTTCCGCCTATGGTACGGCAGGGTTATCTGCAGGGTTAACTCCGGAATTATCTCCCTTTGGACAAGTTATTATTATATTCACCATGTTTTTGGGACGCCTGGGCCCTCTGACCATTACCTTTGCCCTGGCTGCCCGCCAGCTTCGCAAACAGCACCTTCGTTACCCGGAAGAACGGATTATTATCGGTTAGGAGGCTTGAAATTCAATGAAACAATTTGCCGTTATCGGCCTTGGGCGCTTTGGCACCAGTGTGGCGGTGACTCTGACCAAAATGGGGTACGAGGTTTTGGCTTTGGATAATGATGAAGAGCGGGTCAACGGCATCATTGATGAGGTGACCCATGCGGTGCAGATCGACGCCCTGGATGAGCATGCTTTAAAGGCGGTGGGAATCCGCAATTTCGATGTAGTGGTGGTAGCTATCGGTCAGGAGGTGCAGGCCAGTATCCTGGTTACGGTCATCCTGAAAGAAATGGGCGTTAAAAAGGTGGTGGCCAAAGCTCAGAACGAACTGCACGGCAAGGTTCTGGAACGGGTGGGAGCCGATAAAGTGGTCTTTCCGGAAAGGGATATGGGCGTAAAGGTGGCCCATGGTCTGGTTTCCAAAAACATTATGGATCAAATCTCCCTGTCCCCGGAATACAGCCTGGTGGAGATGGCGGCCCCGCCCCAATTTGTAAATAAGAGTCTGGAGCAATCCGGCGCCCGGCAGAAATACGGGGTCAGCATTCTGGCCATACGCAAAGGGAAGGATATGATTATCTCCCCCGGCGCCAGCCAGGTGATTCATGAGGGGGATGTGCTGGTGGTTATTGGCAAAAGCGAAAAACTGCAGATGTTTGATACCGTAGAGATATGATGATTACTGCTGCGCAAAATCCAAAAATAAAATATATCCGCCGGTTAGCCCAACGGGGGTTCCGGCAGAAAGAAAAAAAGTTTCTGGTGGAAGGGGTTCGCCTGGTGGAAGAGGCTTTCGCCAGCGGCTGGCGTCTGGAAAGTTTTGTCTACACGCCGGAGGCCCTTCAATTGGATCGGAGTGCACAACTGCTGAGGGAGGCGGAGAACCGCTGCCAGCAGGTGTTGCAGGTTACTCCCGGGATTATGGCGGAAATCTCCGATACCGAGACCCCTCAGGGGATTCTGGCGGTGCTGTGGCAGCCGGAATATGCCCTGGCCGATGTCCTGCCGCCGGGCCAAATCCCCCTGGTGGTGGTGGTAGACAGGGTGCAGGATCCGGGCAATCTGGGCACCATTATCCGTTCAGCGGACGCCGCCGGAGCCACCGGAGTGATCTTGTTAAAGGGCACGGTGGATCTATACAATCCCAAGACCCTGCGCTCCACTATGGGCTCCCTGTTTCATCTGCCGGTGGTTCCCGGAGAGGAGGCTGCCAACGTTTTGCAGTACCTTGCCTTGGCGGGGGTGACCCTTATCCTGGGAGACCCTTCCGGAAGCACGCCCATAGATCATATCAATTTGCAGCAGGCGGTGGCGCTGGTGGTGGGTAACGAAGGAGCCGGACCCGGCAACGAGGCTCTGCAGTTTAAGCATAGCAAAGCCACCATTCCCATGCCGGGGCGCGCCGAATCCTTAAATGTCGCCATGGCAGCCTCCATTATGCTTTATGAGGCCGTGCGTCAGAGGGCATAAAATTCAGAAACTTTCTTGTTTTGAGCGGGGCTCTATGATATAATCAGTGTCGAAAGGTCCCCAAAAAAGCAGGAAAGGTCGTGGTTACATGCTGTTAACCGCCGAATTTTTTTGGAGGCTGTTCGAAGCAACGGGTTCAGTAAATGCCTATATGTTATACAGAAAACTGGCTCTTCATTAAGCTATAATTCTATATACCAGCGTGATGATGGGGAAGAGTACGGCGGGATTATTCTTTTCAGGGAGAGAGGGTTGTGACTGAGAACCCTCTTAAAGAAAACTGTCGGAAGTTCGCCCCGGAACTGCAATCTGAACGTATGGCCAAACATATCAGTAGGTGTTGCCGGCTCTTCTGCCGTTATCTGGAAGATGGATAAACCGAGGTTTATTCTTTAGAGTGGTTCTATACGGTTATGGTCTGGAACAATTTGGGTGGTACCGCGGAAAAAATTCCGTCCCTGTTTTAGGGACGGTTTTTTATTTTATACTGCAAAGCAGGAGGATTAAGATGGAGGAACGTTTAAGACAACTGGCCCAGGAAGCCTTAAAAGCTCTGGAAGAGGTCAATACACCCGATGAATTGAATGATCTGCGGGTTAAGTACCTGGGTAAAAAAGGTGAGGTAACCCAGGTTCTGCGGGGCATGGGCGCCCTGTCTGCCGAAGAGCGGCCCCGCATTGGCCAGATTGCCAATGAAGTGAGAGAAGAAATTGAAACTGCCCTGGAAGGCCGCAATCATCAGATGAAGGAAGCCCAGAAAGCTTTGAAGCTGGCTTCTGAAAATCTGGACGTCACCTTGCCGGGCATCCGCTTTCATTTGGGAAAACTGCACCCCCTGACTCAGGTATTAGAGGAAATTGAAAATATCTTTTTGGGACTGGGCTTCCAGATTGCGGAAGGCCCGGAAGTGGAACTGGATTATTATAATTTTGAGGCTTTGAATTTACCCAAGGACCACCCGGCCCGGGATATGCAGGATACCTTTTTTATCAATCCCGAAGTGCTGCTTAGAACGCATACCTCCCCGGTTCAGGTAAGAACCATGGAAAAAACCGTGCCCCAGGTGCCGGTAAAAATCATCTGCCCGGGACGGGTTTACCGCCGGGACGATGACGCCACCCATTCTCCCATGTTTCATCAGGTGGAAGGCCTGGTGGTGGATCAACACATCACCATGGGGGATTTGAAAGGGGTGCTGGCTGCCTTTGCCCGTAAGATGTTCGGCCCGGATACCCGGACCCGTTTCCGCCCCAGTTATTTCCCCTTTACCGAGCCCAGCGCGGAAGTGGATATCTCCTGCTTTAACTGCAAGGGCAGCGGCTGCCGGGTTTGCAAGGGCAGCGGCTGGCTGGAGATTTTAGGCTCCGGCATGGTCCATCCCCGGGTACTGGAAATGTCCGGCTATAACCCGGAGGAAGTGACGGGCTTTGCCTTCGGCATGGGGGTTGAACGGATTGCCATGTTGAAATACGGCATTGATGATCTCCGCATGTTATTTGATAATGACTTGCGTTTTCTGGCACAGTTCTAAGAAAAATTCGGGAGGTTAACCTAAAAATGCGTGTTTCCTACAACTGGTTAAAGGATTATGTGGATATCACCGTCTCCCCCCAGGAACTGGCGGACCGTCTGACCCTGGCGGGTCTTACGGTGGATACGGTGGAAGAACTGGGAGCGGGTCTGGAGAATATTGTCACCGGCTGCATCCTGAAAATTGAACGGCACCCCAATGCAGATAAACTGGTGGTTTGTACGGTGGATGTGGGGCAGGAGGAGCCCCTGCAAATTGTCACCGGCGCCACCAACGTCCGGGAAGGGCATAAGGTGCCCTCGGCCCTGGAAGGGGCTAAACTGGCCAAAGGCCTGCAAATTAAGCGTTCCAAGCTGCGGGGCGTTGAGTCCAGGGGCATGCTTTGCTCCGGCCAGGAACTGGGCATGGAAGCCAAGCTGATGTCGGCGGAAATGGCCAGCGGCATCTTAATCCTGCCCGATGAGGTTCCGGTGGGACTGGATGCCAGAGAAGTCCTGGGTTTAAATGATTTTGTTCTGGAACTGGATCTCACCCCCAACCGCGGGGACGCCTTGTGCCTTATAGGCGTAGCCAGGGATGTGGCCGCCATTTTGAAAACCGAACTGAAGGTGCCTGCTCCCAAGTTTGATGAGAGCGGGGAAAAGGCCGAAGACCTGGCCAAAGTGGACATTCTGGATGCGGATTTGTGCCGGCGTTATGTGGCCCGGATTATTAAGGGGGTCCAAATGGGACCTTCCCCCATGTGGCTCCAGAACCGTCTGCGGGCGGCGGGCATTCGGCCCATCAGCAATATTGTGGATGTGACCAATTATGTCATGCTGGAACTGGGCCAACCCCTGCATGCCTTTGACTATAACGCCCTGAAAAACCATCATATTATCGTCCGGCGGGCCCAGGACCAGGAAAAAATCGTTTCCCTGGACGGAGTGGAGCGTCTCTTAAATCCCGATATGCTGGCCATTACCGATGAAAACGGACCGGTGGCTGTGGCCGGGGTTATGGGCGGGCTGGACAGCGAAGTGACTGAGAACACCGTGGATGTGCTGATCGAAGCGGCTTATTTCCACCCCATCAATATCCGCCGCACCTCCAAAGCGCTGGGCTTGCGCTCGGAATCTTCCCTGCGCTTTGAAAAGGGAATCGACATCAACGGCTGCAGGAGGGCTGCGGACCGGGCGGTGGAATTGATCCAGCAATTGGCCGGCGGAACCATCGCTTCCGGAGCGGTGGATAATTTCCCGGCGCCCATCACCGAAAAGACCATCCAACTAAGGTTTGCCCGGGTGCAGTGGGTACTGGGAATCGACATTTCCAGAGAAGAAATCGTGAATATCCTGGAGCGGCTGCAATTCAGGGTTCAGGCCAACGCTGAGGACCTGCTGGTCACCGTGCCGGCTTTCCGGCCGGATATTACCCGGGAAATTGATTTGATTGAAGAAGTAGCCCGGCTCTACGGCTATAACCAAATTCCCGACACCCTTCCCTTTGGGGCTTCCACCCAGGGAGCCCGCACCGCGGATCAGGAATTAACCTGGGACGCCAAGCGGGTTATGACCACCTGCGGTTTTCAGGAAGTGGTCACCTACAGCTTTGTTCATCCCAGGGTCTTTGATTTGATGAACCTTCCGGCAGACAGTCGGTTCCGCAAGGCGGTACGGCTGCAAAATCCTCTCAGTGAGGAACAGTCGGTCATGCGCACCGTGTTGGTGCCCAATCTGCTGGAGGTCCTGCAGCGGAACCATAACCGGCGGGCCCAGGGTGGAGCGGTCTTTGAGGTGGGACGGGTGTTCTACCCGGTGGAAGGGCAGCCCCTGCCGGAGGAAGTGCCGGTTTTAGCCGCAGTGGCCCTGGGCAGTACGCCCAAGACCTGGAACCAGCCTTCCCGGCCCCTGGATTTCTTTTTCATCAAAGGAGTTGCCGAGCAGTTGCTGGATACCTTGGGTTTGGTGGGAGCAGAGTTCAACCGCCACCAGGACCCCAGTTTTCATCCGGGACGCTGCGCCAAAATTGAAATACAAGGGGAACTGCTGGGGGTTTTGGGAGAATTGCACCCCAATGTGGTGGAGAACTACGAACTGCCCGGCCGCGTCATGGCATTAAAAATCGATTTGCAAGTGCTGGCAGGGTACCCCCGGCCGGTTAAACAATACCGGAGTCTGCTCAAGTTCCCGGCGGTGGAGCGGGATTTGGCGGTGCTGGTGAAGCAGGAGGTAGCGGTGGCCCATATGTTGACCATCATTCAAAAGGCCGGCGGAGACCTGCTGCGCAGCGTGGAAATCTTTGATTTGTACCAGGGCTCCCAGGTACCGGAAGGATTTAAAAGCGTTGCTTTCAGCATGAAATTTCAGGCCGAGGACCGCACCCTGACCGACCAGGAAGTGGCGGACAAAATGCAGCGGATTGCCCGTTCCCTGTCGGCCCAGACCGGAGCGGAGTTAAGAAAATAAACCCTTTAAAGGCCCGGAGCACATGCTTCGGGCCTTTACGGATGGCCGATCAAAAGTATCCCGGTAATGACCGAGGCCATTCCCAGCAGCTTATAAAGGGTAAAATGCTCTCCCAGAAAGAGAACCGACAGGAGGATGACCAGTACATAGCCCAGACTGACCATGGGGTAGGCCAGGCTTAATTCCGTGGTACTCAGCACCTTAATCCAGGTTACCATGCTGGAGGCGTACAGGAAGGCTCCTGCCAGCACCCAGGGGTTGCTGAAGGTCCGGATTAGGGTGCCGGACAACTGGGGCAGGGCGAAGGTCAGGGGATATAACTGGGAAGCTCCGATTTTAAGCAAAAGCTGTCCAACGGCGCCCAAGGACACCGACAGCAATAAAAGCAGAGGGGGAAAAGACAAGCCGTTACACCACCTTCCTAAAAGAGAAGCTGAGGATTAGTATGTCCTTCCGGAGCACCCATTATTTACCGGTATTTTTGTGATCTTAATTAGGAAAGGGTTTGCTAATCATTGTAATATTTGGGGTAAATAGAGAAGAAAGAGGCAGGATTTTCTATAAGAAAGGCGAAATCCTTTAAAAGGAAAAGAAACAGGGGTGACGTGTATGTCCACAGAGCCGAGCAGGGTGGAAGTCGAAATATACGGTGAGTACTACACCTTAAAGGGCCAGGAAGCCCCGGAATATATGATGCTGGTTGCTCAGCAGGTGAATAAAAAAATGACCGAGATCGGTCAGAGAAACTCCAGGTTGTCTTTAAATAAGTTAGCCGTTTTAACGGCCATTAATTTGGCTGATGAATTACTGAAGCTCCAGGAGCAATACAACAACCTGCTTCAGATGATGGATCCTGAAAAAATGGACTGATCCTGATAACTCATGAGCATTCATGAGTTTTATTTACTTTTATTTACTTTTGTATGGAATGAATGCAATGAGAAATGGCTAATCTGGAAAATATAGTGGTAAGATGGAAACGGAGTCGTTGGGCATGCAGAATATTGAAGTGGCTTGGATTTTCGTGGAACTGGCCGACTTGTTGGAGTTAAAGGGTGAAGATTTTTTCAAAATCCGGGCTTATCGCCGGGCTGCCAGGGCCATTGCTAATCTGGACACGCCTTTGGAGGAGTTAAAGCAAAGGGGTCTGGTGGGAAAGATACCCGGCATTGGTAAAGCCATTGAGGCAAAAATTAAAGAAATCATAGAAACGGGAAAGCTGTCAAAGCACCAGGAATTGCTGCGGGAGATCCCTCCGGGTGTTTTGGAAATCAAGAAACTTCCGGGTATCGGCCCCAACCGGGCCAGAATTTTACACCGGGAACTGGGCGTAACCGGCCTGGATGAATTGGCACAAGCCGCCAAGGAGCGGAGGGTGCGGGTGCTAAAGGGCTTCAGCGCCAAAATGGAATGGGAGATTTTAAACGGCATCGGCATGATGCGCAACCGTCACGACCGGGTCCTGCTTTCGGTAGCCCGGGAACTGGCCGAAGAACTGACGGAATTTATTAAAATTCTGCCGGGAGTGCGGCAGGTGGCGGTGGCGGGAAGCACCCGCCGCTGGAAGGAAACCGTGGGGGATCTGGATTTGGTGATTGCGGCGGAAGAGGCCGAAGCCCTGCTGAACGCCCTGGCCACCCACCCCCGGGTGAAAGAAATCATTGACCGGCAGGAAAAACGCCTCCGGGTCTATACCTGGTGGGGGCTGGCCGTGGATTTTCAAGTGGTGCCGCCCGGAGAGTTTTTGTACTGCCTGCACCGCAGTACGGGATCCAAAGGCCATTACCAGCGCCTGCAGGAAATCGCGGAGGAGCAGGGGCTGCAATTAAATCACCATGGAATGGGGAAACAAGGGGAAGCCCCTATTCTTCTTAATACGGAAGAGGAAATTTACTCGTCTCTGGGAATGAATTATGTGGCTCCGGAGTTAAGGGAAAACCAGAGGGAAGTGGAAGCAGCCCTAAAGGGAGATTTGCCGCAATTAATCCAAGTGGGAGATATTCGGGGCGATTTGCACATCCATACCACCTGGAGCGATTCCGCCATGGATTTGCAGGAGGTGGTCAAAAGATGCCGGGAGAAGGGTTATTCCTATGCGGCCATCACCGACCACTCCCAGTCTTTGAAAATCGCCAACGGGCTGGACTGCCATCGTCTGGAGCAGCAGCACCGGATGATTGAGGAAATGAACCGCGAATTTGACGATTTTACACTGCTGACCGGAGTGGAAATGGATATTCTTCCCAATGGGGACCTGGATTACCCCGACGAGATACTGGAACCCATGGATGTGGTCATTGCCTCGGTCCATACGGGTTTTAAACAAAACCGGCGGGATATGACCCGGCGCATCTGTCGGGCCATGGAAAACGAGCATGTGGATATGATCGCCCACATGACCGGGCGGCTGTTGGGACGCCGGGGACCCTATGAGCTGGATGTGGAGGCTTTACTGGAAATGGCGGCAAAAACCGCTACCGTTCTGGAAATCAACGCTTCACCGGACCGCCTGGATCTCAGCGACCGGCATGCCAAGGCGGCGAAAGAAGCCGGGGCGAAACTGTGTATTAATACCGACGCCCATGATTTAAGAAGACTGGATGAAATGGTTTACGGCGTTGCCCAGGCCCGCCGGGCCTGGCTGACGCCGGAGGATGTTATTAACACACTGGAAATTGAGAAACTTCGTGAGGTGCTGCGTTAAAATGCAACCACTGCCGGAAGAATTTTACAACCGTGAAACCACCCGGGTGGCCAGGGAACTCCTGGGACACCTGCTGGTTCATCATACCGCCCAAGGAACCACTCTGGGCAAAATTGTGGAGACCGAGGCTTATCTGCAGGGAGATCCGGCCTGTCACGCAGCCAAGAAAATGACGCCCCGCAACCGGGTTATGTTTGGCCCGCCGGGCCGGGCCTACGTTTACTTTACCTACGGCATGCACTACTGTTTTAACGTAGTTACCAATGCCGAAGGAGTGGGGGAGGCGGTTCTGATCAGAGCCCTGGAACCCCTGGAGGGGTTGGAGTTAATGATCAAACGCCGGGGGCGGCCGAAACCGGAGGAACTTTGTTCCGGCCCGGCACGGCTGGTTCAGGCCATGGGGATTACCAAGGAACATAATCAATGTATTTTAACCCAGGGATCTCTTTTCATTGCTCCATCCCTGGAACCGCCCCCGGATATTGTGACCACCACCCGAATCGGCATTAAAGAGGGCGTTGATCTGCCTTTAAGATTTTACATTCAGGGAAATAAGTTTATTTCCAGAAAATAATATAGTGGAAAGACAAACTGTTGAAAAGAGAGGGGCATTTAACGTGAAATTAAAAGAAATATATGATTTAGTGGTAAACATGGGCATTGAGCATGATCCCAGAGGGATCGAAACCGTGCAGAAACAACTGGAGAGGGAAAAGAGGAAAATTGAGGATTTAAAAGAAGAGGAAAGAAAAGATGTGGACCCGGACCGTTATTTTAATCCTTATACCGATACCCGGGTACTGTACGGGGATTTGGACCGGGAGATTCAGCGCGTTTTGGTGGGTGTGGATATGGAAGTGGGCGAAGTGCTTCTGGCCGACCGGCTGGGAGAAAAGGGCCGCAAGATTGATTTAATTATGGCCCACCACCCGGAAGGAAAGGCCACCGCCGGTTTGTACGATGTGATGCACCTGCAGGAGGACCTGCTGGCCCAGTTGGGGGTTCCCATTAATGTGGCCGAGGGAATTATGGCCGGGCGCATTGCCGAAGTTCGCCGGGGTTTGATGCCCTTGAACCACAACCGGGCGGTGGACGCCGCCAGGCTGCTGGATCTTCCACTGATGTGCTGCCATACCCCGGCGGACAACATGGTCAGTGAGTTTGTCCAGAAACACTTGGATGAAAAACAGTGCCAGACCCTGAAAGAAGTGGTGAAGGCACTGAAAGAGATTCCCGAATATGCCGAAGCCGTTAAAACCGGAGCAGGCCCCACCGTTGTGGTGGGTTCGCCGGAGCGGCGGGCCGGGAAAATTTTTGTGGACTTCACCGGCGGCACCAGCGGTTCCGAAGACGCCTATGCCAAACTCTCGGCAGCCGGGGTGGGCACCCTGGTGGTCATGCATATCAGTGAAAAGCACCGCAAAGAGGCGGAAAAGAACCATGTCAACGTGATTATTGCAGGCCATATGGCCAGCGATTCCCTGGGCATGAATTTGATTCTGGACGAACTGGTGAAAAAAGGGCTGGAGGTAATCCCCTGTTCCGGTTTGATCCGGGTTCAGCGATAAATTGGCCAATTTGGGAGGAGACTTCATGACCCAACGACCCGAACTGCTGGCCCCGGCAGGAAGCTGGGAGGCTCTGGTGGCTGCGGTGCAGAACGGAGCGGATGCAGTTTACCTGGGCGGCAAAATGTTTAACGCCAGACAATCCGCCAGCAACTTTGATCATGATGAAATGGCCCGGGCGGTGGAATACGCCCATGTTCGCGGGGTTAAGATTTATGTTACCGTCAATATATTACTGGCCGATCACGAGTTGGAGGAAGCCCTGCGCTTCCTCCACTTCCTGCATAATACCGGAGTGGATGGGGTGATTCTGCAGGATCTGGGTCTGGCCCGGCTGGTGCGGGAGGTGCTTCCGGAACTGCCCGTTCACGCCAGCACTCAGATGACCGTTCATAACCTGGAAGGAGTTAAGGGCATGCTGGAGGCCGGCTTTAAGCGGGTGGTGCTGGCCAGGGAAATGGACCTGCAGGAGATTGCCCGCATCAAACAGGAAACCGGGGCCGATTTGGAGGCTTTTATTCACGGCGCCCTCTGTGTCTGTTACTCCGGCCAGTGCCTGATGTCCAGCCTGATTGGGGGGCGCAGCGGCAACCGCGGCAAGTGTGCCCAGCCCTGCCGTCTGCCTTACCAACTGGTGGACCAAGGGGGGAAAAACCGGGTTGATCCCTCGGAAGTGGGAGAATACCTGCTCAGCCCCCGAGATATCAACACCAGTGCGTATATTCCCCAGCTTATGGCTGCGGGGATTCATTCTTTTAAAATTGAAGGCCGCATGAAACGTCCGGAATATGTGGCCACCGTCATTCGCACCTACCGTAGCCTGATTGACAGGGCTTTGCAGGATTCCGGCGCCTATACGGTGCAGGAAGAGGAAAGCCGCAATCTGGCGCAAATATTCAACCGGGATTTCAGTCCGGGTTATTTCTTTGGCAATCCGGGCAAGGACTTAATGAGCTATAAACGACCCAACAACCGGGGAGTACGGTTAGGCCGGGTCAAGGGATACAATCGCCAGGACAAAAGGGTGGAAATCCTGTTGGAAGAGCCTCTGCGGCTGGGGGACGGCATTGAAGTGTGGGTTACCGAAGGCGGCCGCAGCGGCATTGAGGTCAACAGCATTTTCATCAAGGGCCAGCCGGTGAAGTTTGCCCCGGCCGGCGCTCTGGTAGGCCTGCCGATCCCCGGCAAGATAAAACCCGGCGACCGGGTATTTAAAACCCACGACGCCCAACTGATGGAAAGGGCTCGGGAGACCTTTACCTCACCCCGGGAAACCCGAAAAATTCCCCTGGAATTTTTCGTAAGGGCCAGAGTAAATGAACCCCTGTACATGCAGGTAAAGGATGATCGGGGCTTGGCGGCGGAAGCTTATTCCGGCGAGGTTGGCCAGGAAGCCCTGAAACGGCCCCTGACCCGGGAATTTCTTCAGGAGCAGTTAAACCGGCTGGGAAACACCCCCTTTGAACTGGCCCGTCTCAAAGTGGAGCTTGAGGGAAAGGTCATGCTTCCCATGCGGGAGATCAATGAATTAAGGCGGCAGGTTCTGCTGGCCCTGGAACAGAAAAGACTGAGCGGAACCCGGCCACCGAGGGTAGGCCAATCTACCCTAAACCGTCGCCTGAAAACCGCCCTGGCACAGCTTGAAAAGCCCGCGGCAACTTGGCCGGAAAAAAGTCTGGCTGTCAGCGTCACCGACCTGGCTTCCCTGAAAGCGGCTGTCCGCAGCGGAGCCGATATCGTTTATTTTGGCGGGGAAAGTTTTCGCTCCAAAGGACCCGTCGGCGAACAGGATATTCACGACGGTGCGGAGTTTTGCCGGAGGCATAAAGCTTCCCTGGTGCTTTCTTCCCCAAGAATCCTGCATGATGCCGAATTTGAATCCTTTACCCGTATGCTGGAGCGTCTTCGGGACCTGCCCCTGGCCGGAATTTTAGTGGGCAATCTAGGGCTGCTGAACCGCATCGGAAATTATAGCGATAAACCGGTCATCGGAGACTTTTCGTTGAATATCTTTAATTCGGCCAGTCTTCTCTATCTGCAGGAGAAGGGCGTGACCCGGGCAACCCTGTCCCCGGAACTAAGCCTGAAACAAATTCAGGAAATGGGGGAAAGGGCTATTCTGCCCCTGGAAGCGGTAGTTCAGGGAACCCTGCCCCTGATGAACACCCGCTATTGTCCGGTAGGCAGCATCCTGGGCGGGATGGCCCCGGGGAAAAAATGCGGGGGACCTTGTAAAGATCAAAAATTCGGTTTAAAAGACCGCATGGGACTGATTTTTCCTTTGGAAGTGGATCAATTTTGCCGCATGCATTTATTTAATGCCAAAGAATTGTGCGTGATTGAGGAAGTTCCCTCCCTGCTGAAGGCCGGGGTGACCGTGCTGCGCATTGAGGCCCGGCGGGAAGATCCGCATTATGTGGCCCGGACGGTGGGCCATTACCGGCAGGCCCTGGACCGTTTCCTGCAGGGCGACTGGAATGAGCAAAGGGACCGGGAAGCCAAACAGGATTTGGCGGAACAAAGTCCGGCGGGTTTAACCAAAGGGCATTATTTCCGTGGAGTTATATGAGGAGATTTAAATGCAAAAGACCATTAAACGTTTAGAATTTGATAAAGTATTGGAGCGGCTGGCAGCCCACGCCCACTCGGAATTAGGCAAGGAACGGGCCCGTGAACTGGTTCCCAGCGTTGACCGGAATACCATTATCCGCTGGCAGTCCGAGACCCATGAGGGCAGGGAACTGCTAAGGCTGGATCCGGTGGCGGAGCTGGGGGGCTGGCATGATGTGCGGGCCGCCGTTGTCCGGGCGGCGCGGTTTGCCGTACTGTCTGCCGAGGAACTGCTGGCCACGGGGGAGACCCTGGCCGCCGCCCGGCGGATTAAAAAGTTTTTTACCGAGAAAAAAGACCGCTATCCACTGCTGTCCGAACTGGCGGAGGCCATGATTCATCAGCCCCAGTTGGAAAAAGATATCCTCCGGGCCATCCTGCCCGGAGGTGAAATCGCCGACGACGCTTCCCCGGAACTGCTGCAGATCCGCAGGGGACTGCAGCGGTCCCAGAACCGTATCCGGGAGCGTATGGAGAGCATTATTCGTTCCAGTGAAAATCAAAAATACCTGCAGGACCCCATTATTACCATCCGCAACGACCGTTACGTGGTGCCGGTTAAACAGGAATACCGCAACCAGATACCGGGAATCGTCCATGACCAGTCCGCCAGCGGGGCTACACTATTTGTGGAACCCATGCCGGTGGTGGAAGCCAATAATGAAGTACGACGGCTGGTAGCGGCGGAAAAGCAGGAGATCCAAAAAATCCTGGCGGAACTTTCCCAGGGAGTCTCGGAGATCTCCGAAGAATTGACCATCACCCTGGATGCCCTGGGGCAACTGGATTTTGTGATGGCCAAAGCCCGATACAGCCGGCAGTTAAATGCCTGGGGTCCTAAAATTGTAGAAGGCGGAGTAATGGATATTCGCAAGGGACGCCATCCCCTGCTGCCGGCAGACGCCGTGCCGGCCACCATTTCCCTGGGAAAAGACTTTCGTAGCCTTGTGATTACCGGACCCAATACCGGGGGTAAAACCGTGACCCTGAAAACCGTGGGACTCTTTACCCTGATGACTCAGTCCGGACTGCACATTCCCGCGGAATCCGGAACCGAAATGGGCGTTTTCAGCAAAATCTATGCGGACATCGGGGACGAGCAAAGCATTGAACAATCCCTCAGCACCTTTTCCTCCCACATGACCAACCTGGTGGATATTTTAGCCGGGGCGGGACAGGGGTCCCTGGTGCTGCTGGACGAACTGGGGGCGGGAACCGACCCCACCGAGGGCGCGGCCTTGGCCCGGGCCATTCTGGAAACGCTGTTTCAACGGGGAGTCTGCACCATTGCCACCACCCACTACAGCGAACTGAAAAATTACGCTTATACCACACCGGGAGTGGAAAACGCCAGTGTGGAGTTCGATATTGAAACCCTGCGTCCCACCTACCGCCTGCTGATCGGGAGACCGGGCCGCAGCAACGCCTTTGAAATATCCGCCAGACTGGGCCTGAGCCCGGAGGTGGTCCAGCGGGCCCGGCAGTTTTTAACTACCGAACAAGTGGAAGTGGCGGACCTGATCAATAAACTGGAGCAGACCCAGCAGGCCGCCGAGCGGGAGCGGGAAGAAGCGGAAACCCTGCGCCGGGACAGTGAAAAGCTAAAGGAACGATACCGACAGTTGGAGCAGCAGTTGCGGGAGAAACGGGAAAGCCTTTTAGAAAAAGCCCAGGAGGAAGCCGCCCGGCTGGTGCGCAACGCGCGGCTGGAGGCCGATGAGGCGGTCAAGGAACTGCGGTCTAAACTAGCCGAAGAAAATGCCAAGGACCGGGAGTCGGCCATCCAGCAGGCCCGGAACAAGCTGCAAAGGGTGACCAGCAAAGTAGCGGCCAAGGTGCCGGAACGGGTAGTACCCGGGGAAATTCCCCGGCAGGTCAAACCCGGCCAGCAGGTCTTTCTGCCCAAATACAACCAGAAGGCCTATGTGCTCTCGGTTTCCGGCGACAACGTTCAGGTCCAGGTGGGGATTATGAAAATGTTTGTGCCCCTCAAGGAACTACGCCGGGTAGCTGAAGAAAAAGTAACCTCCGGCCAGACCCAGGTGGGCAAAGTATTTATGGAGAAAGCCAACTCCATTGGAACCAGCCTGGATTTACGAGGCATGACCGGGGATGAGGCTCTGCTGGAAATTGAAAAATACCTGGACGACGCTCTTTTGGCGGGTCTCAACAGCGTCATTCTAATTCACGGCAAAGGCACCGGGGCACTGCGGGCGGCAGTTCACCGGGAATTAAAAAGCCATCCCAGAGTAAAGTCCTTCCGCCTGGGCGAAGCCGGCGAAGGCAGCTCCGGAGCCACCGTGGTGGAACTGAAGCAGTAGCAATAGAGGGGCTGTCGCACTAACAGCGCCTAAAAAAACAGCAAAAGGCGGCGACTGGCAGATGCCAGAAGCCGTCTTTTGTCGTAAAATAAAAGTTGTGAAGACCAATACTTTACAGCCAGATTATACAATAACCGGGAATGTATATCAACTGGTAATCCCGATGGATATAGATGAAATGATCCCGGCAGATGATTCGGTGAGGATACTCAGAGCCGTACTGGAAAGGATGGATTACAAAAAATTACAGGCGGCATACTCTCGACAGGGGAGAATCGAGACCTCACCGAAAAGTCTCTTCAAGGTACTGGTATACGGCTACATGAACGGCATTTATTCCAGCCGAAAGCTGGAACAGGCCTGCCGGCGAGACGTCAACTTCATGTATCTGCTGGGCCGGACCCGGGCCCCGACCATGCCACCATCGCCCGCTTCCGCAGCGAACGCCTGACGGACGTAATAGAGGAACTGTTTTCCCAACTGATAAGACTTTTGGCCGAAGCAGGAGAACTGTCCTTATGCAGTGTCTTTATCGATGGAACAAAGCTGGAAGCCAACGCGAACCGGTACAGCTTCGTATGGAAGAAATCCACCCAAAAAAACGAGGCCAAAATGCAGGAGAAAATGAAGACAGAACTCCCCAAATTGGCCGCCCAGTTTGAAATACGCTTCCATGTGGGAGAAACCATCCGGGCCAAAGACCTGAAAAAACTGCGGAAACGTCTGTATGAGCGCCAAGGGGAGGCGGAATTCGTCCAGGGCAAAGGCAAGCGGAAATCTCCCTTACAAGAAAGCCATAGAAACCGTGGAGAGATATCTCATCCGCCAAAAGAAATATAACGACTACAACCACAGCTTCGGGGACAGGAATAGCTTTTCCAAGACAGACAGGGATGCCACCTTCATGAGAATGAAAGAAGACCACATGAAAAACGGTCAGTTGAAACCGGCCTACAACATCACCCTGGGGGTTGATGCCGAATACATCGTAGGGGCCATGATCTCCCAAGAGCGCAGTGATACAGGCGCCTTCATCCCTATGATGGAAAAGCTCCGGGGTCTTGGCTACACCAAACCGGTGGCAGACGCGGGCTTCTGAGAGCGAAGAAAACTATGCCTGGTGCGAGAAGAACGGGCAGTTGGCCTTCATCAAGCCGGCCAACCACGATCGCGCCAAGACCAAGAAATACAAGAGTGACATCGGCAAGCGGGAGAATATGCCTTACGATGCCGATAATGACGCCTACATCTGCCATGCAGGGCATCCGATCCAGGCAGCGTACGAGAAAAAACCAAGTCAAAATCCGGGTATCCCCTTGTGACCACCGTCTATTCCTGTGCCCACTGAGATGGTTGCCCGGACAAAGCCAGGTGCATCAAAGGGGCAAGTAAGACACCGATGGAGGAGCGAAGCAAGAACCTTTATGTCTCCAAGAACTTTCAGAGACAGCGCCGGGAGATGGAAGCCCGATCAATACCGACGAGGGTATTCTTTTACGGATCAATCGTTCCATCCAGGTCGAGGGGGCCTTTGGCGTTCTGAAGCAGGACATGGGTTTTCGTCGCTTTCTCCTGCGAGGCCAGGTAAAAGTGCGGACAGAACTCCACTTGTTGGCCATAGCATTTAACATAAACAAACTCCACAACAAGATCCAAAGCAACCGCTGTGAAGCATATTTACATATTCCCCAGGTGGCTTAGCGAAAACCGAAAAGTGATTCTCAGGGGAAAGACCTTCCCCTTGTTTTGTGTGCCCATAACAAGGCTCAAATGGTGAAAGTCACCTTTATTATGAGGTGGTTTTTGTATTTTCCAGACAAAAAAGGCATGTCGCTCTACGTTTTCGAATTAACGTTTTGCGACACGCCCTTTTTAATCCTTATAGGTAAGCCAATAACGGTGAAGAAGAAATTTGACGCCAGCCTCAAAGACGGAAAGTGGGTGTTCATTTTTTAAACCATATCTGTTTTCTAGCTTTTTGTTTAAAAGAACATGTTAAATTTCCTAGAGAGTCAATTAATATAGCAATCTTTAAATTCGTTTTCTCAAGGAGATTCTTAGGATAAAAAAGGAACGTAATGATATGGGATTGATTTTTTTGACACTTCTTTGGATATATGCCAGGAGCAAACAAAGCTTTGTGACGGTAGACCAAAGGAGTGAATTTCTTTTTATAAAACATATTCGACAAAACATTACATTTTTATTTATTGACATATAATAATGTATATAATATTTTATCTATAAATATAAATATATATTTTCAAAAATGATATTAAGCATATTTTTGGTTTAGGGCAATATATTTTTCATTAATGCATAAAACATTAATATTAAGAAGATCTACTTAGTCTAAACATAGAATCAAGTATTACCAATTCTAAATGTCAGAGGTCAGATCTACAGATGTATCTTAATAGCTCAGGTGTTACTATAGATTTTTAGTTGTTCTTCTAATAGAAGTTAATAAGGATTGGCAAGATGTTTAATATAACCATGATTATTTAGTCTCAATAATATTGAGCCATTCTCGATAAACTGGACACGCCCCAGTTAGTGTATACAGGGTTTTTTGCAAGATTTATAATCTATCTGATCAGGCGGTCGAACAAGACCCACTGTACTTTTGGAAGCAGGGATCGTGAGATTGCCTAAGGCCTCATGCCGACGTCTGCGATTATAGAAACATTCAATATACCAGAATATATCCCGACCCAGTTCCTCAATATCTGTATATTTCCTCTTGCTAATTCGCTCAGTTTTAATCGTACTGAAGAAGGTTTCTAAGCAGGCATTATCCCAGCAGTTCCCCTTACGGCTCATGCTACACTGCATTTTATACTTTCTTAGTCCTTCCTGATAAGCGTAGCTACAGTATTGGGAACCTCTGTCTGAGTGGTGAATCAATCCAGCCTTTGGACGCCGTTTCTTAAACGCATGGTTAAGCGCATCCAGGCATAATTCCGTTTTCATATGATCGGCCAGACTCCACCCAACGATTTCCTTATCATGTAAATCTTTCACAATGCTAAGTAGACCGGGCCTGCTTTCGTCGGTATTTGCGTGATATCGGTAGCCCAGACGGTATTCGGTTTGTCCACTCGAAAGTTTTGCTGAAGCAAGTTCTTGGCCACGGGCAGATGATGATCGGAGTCGGTTGTACAAATCCTATAGGTTTTCGGTTTGCGGACCGAATATAGGCCATGTTTTTTTGAAGGCGGTATAAACGGTTGCGGCTGCACTTTGGGAAATCCTCTCGTACATCCGCCAGAATTTTATTAAGGCCGCACATCCTTTGGCAGGCTTGATAGCTTTGGTATAGTTTTTTTAGAATCAATTGGTTCTCTTTCTCTCGTTGACTTTCTGGGCCCTTACGCTATTCGTAATATCCACTCCGCGAAACATTCAGCCCATTGCACATCTTCTTAACCGGAAACACGGAGCGGTGTTGATAGATCCAAGCATAGATTACTTCCGGTTGCTTGTCGCGAAGATGGCTGCCGCCTTTTTTAGGATGTCATTGGTTTGCTCTAAATCCGCTATGCGCTTCCGAGCAGTAGAGAGTTCAGCCTCTAGCTCAGCAAGCCGAACTTTCTCTGGAATTTGACCATCGTTATGCTTCCGTAACCAGTTTCTTAAGGTTTGCTCCGTGATACCAAAATCTTTAGCAGTACTTGCTATAGCGCAGCCATCCTTGACCACGCGGGCTACTACTTGTTCCTTAAAGGCAGCATTATATCGCTTTGCCCGATTCTTTGTCATTGTATCGCCTCCACAGGTTTAGTTTAGGATACCCTAACTTCCTTGTGTCCCGCAATTCGGGTATGGGTCATATTTATTAATTTATAGAGATAAAGGAGGAGTGAATATAACCCAAACAAAATGATGATGATGGATATTCGCTACCCTGAAATAAACGCAGCGTAAAAAGCGTATAAAGAAGTTTTCTGAAAACTTCACAGAAACAAATATCCTGATCTAGTAGGAAAACACACAGATAAAAAGAGTTGGTAGAAGTTATAGAGCAAATACTCAGCAAAGGAGCATCACCCAACTTGTGGATAGGAAAAACGAAGGGATTAAGGTCATAACCCTGTTAGACATGGGAGGTTTGCTGCCGCGAGAAAAATGGGGTTACTCACTAATAATTAAGCAAATGCTAACAGCGTTTTGTTTGCTATACCTATTTTCTCTAAATCTGGCACTTGATGCTAATTCTATCCTCATTCTACTCTTTTGAAAAGTGTGAAATCTATAAGATCGGGAGTTATTCAAAGAATAAAATATTCTTCAAGGGAGGTGATTATTCTAACTAAGAATTTTTTTAATAACTAATATCCAAGGAGGTTATAATTTATGAAAAAGTTATTTATAATGATTCTTTCTCTTATATTCACTTTATCTATATGCGGAATGTCTCTTGCCTCTCAAGAAGATAGCATTCTGATTCAAAAAAGTCAAATCACAGATTTATCTAATCTATGGGAGCGTGCTTCTAAAGGTATTTCTGACGACGACTCCATTAAAGTCAGAAACGAATTGGATGGAGCCAACGTTGATAAATTTATTGTAGATAAAAGATCTACAACCCAGTTATTGAAAAAAGTCAAGAAAAATGATGGAATAATAGAATCTGAATATGTTACTACTTACTTCACTACTATTTATGAACCAAAGAAAGCTGCTTCTTCACTATCAAATATTCTTTTCCGTATTGCGGATAGTAGAAATTGGGATGAGCGTGATTCGTCTATGTCTGCTAGGCAAATTGCTACTTATTATTATTTAAAATATTCTGATGGTAACTTAACTTGGATTAAACCCCAAAAAATTGAATGTAAATGGGACACTTCCAACCTCGTGGCAGTTTCAAATGGTAAATATGGTGCGGAATGGAGAGGTGAATCAAATTTCTCTGGAGCAGGATGGGTTAGTAGTAGTGACTATAATAACGTACCAAGTATTACCCTTGGAACCCTCTACACCAATACAATCAACACTATTCCTAATAGTGGTTATATTAATTGCTCAACAGGAGGTGGTTATGTTGCCTTTGTTCAACAGTGTAAATGCACTAAAGGTAGTTCTTCTTGGACTTTCAAATCAGATGCAGTATGGCAAGACATATAAATTATTGCCTGGGTTGTACCTGGGCAATAATTTATAAAATTAATTTTGGGGATGTATAATTTTGAAAAAATTATTTATGATAATTGCCATTCTATTTTGTTTATCATATTTTGCAGGATGCTCTGGTCATTCGGACAATAATGAATTTTCTCTTGAAAAAAAGGAAAAAGCTACTCGGACAATTCAAGGCAGTATATGGGATGTACAATTATCATTGTATTGGGACATGAATGAAGTTATTGGAATTGTTGAACCTTACTATAAGGGTACTGAGCCTATTAGACAGGTAATTGTTGAACCTAATTTTATCAAATCAAAATGGCCAGTAGGTTATGTGCCTCTTACTTTAGGTAAATACACTTGGCAATCTGATGAAATTACTGGAACAATTCCTAAAAGCTACGATATTACAACGAGAACGACTAGCAAAACAAAAACCCCCTTAAAACAAATGAATGGTGATGAGGCAGAAAATATTCTAACAAAAACAGAAGTTCAAATACGGTGGGTAACAGAAAGTGGAGAAAAAGTAGAAATGATGAAATAAATAAGGAAAAGGGGTCAAACGTGTATTATTGGGTTAAAACAAAGGGACAAGGAGTGTGTTTGAGAGATGAAAGGGAATAATACCTGCCCCATGTTTTTGGCCAAACTGGACCCGTGACCGGAGTGGTCCAGCAGGCCCGGAACAAGCTGCAGAGGGTGGCCAGCAAAGTAGCGGCCAAGGTGCCGGAGGGTGGTGCCCGGGGGAGTTCCCCGGCAGGTCAAACCCGCAGCAGGTCTTTTCCGGCGATAACGTTCAGGTTCAGGTGGGGATTATGAAAATGTTTGTGCCCCTCAAGGAACTGCGCCGGGTGACCGAAGTAACCTCTGGCCAGACCCAGGTGGGCAAAGTATTTATGGAGAAAGCCAACTCCATTGGAACCAGCCTGGATTTACGAGGCATGACCGGGAATGAGGCCCTGCTTGAAATTGAAAAATACCTGGACGACGCCCTTTTGGCGGGTCTCAACAGCGTCATTCTAATTCACGGCAAAGGCACCGGGGCGCTGCGGACGGCAGTTCACCGGGAATTAAAAAGCCATCCCAGATAAAGTCCTTCCGCCTGGGAGAAGTCGGCGAAGGCAGCTCCGGGCCACCGTGGTGGAACTGAGCAGTAACAATGGAGAGCAGGCTCACTTTATGAAACATAAAGCAGAGCCTGCCCCTTTTTTAATTCTTATAGGTAAGCAAAAAATTTGACGTTAGGACCAAGGACGGAAGGGGATGTTCCTTGTTTTGTCAACATACATCGAACAATCCATTTATCAACTGTTAACTGTTTCAAGTTGTTTGTCCGAATCCCGAGTTAAATAATTAAGATAGCAATCTTTAAATTTGTTTTTCAAGGAGACTTTTAGGATAAAAAAGAATGTGCGGCGTTGTTTCTGTAGTGATTACTTCATTGAGATTTATGCTGGGAGCACATACTTTTGGGACGGTAGACCAAGGGAGTAGATTTTTGTTTTACAAAATATATTCGACAAAACATACATTTTTATTTATTGATATATACTAAAGATTATGATATCTTACCTATATATTATAAATCAACAACTGATTTCAAAACATTAATGGTTATTTCTTTATATAAAAAAAATAATAAATGGATTATAGATAATATTATTTTTAGTAAGGAAGAAGTTTTATAGATGAAAAATGATTATGATTGGGAAAAAGTATTAAAGATTGCAGCGAATTTAAATAAGAAAGATTTTTACATTTTTAAGTTAAGAATGGGTTTTATTAACAATAAGACCCATTCAATAAGAGAAATTTCCTTATTGTTAAATATGCCTCTCAATGAAGTATTAAAAGAATTAAGAAGAATTGAAAAGTACGTTCTTTCTGAGTATCACAAAAATTATAAATAATCATCTTATCAAATAAGACAAAGGGACAGGGAATGTGTTTGAGTGCTGAAAGAGAAATAACACCTTGTCCCATGCTGCGACTGAGGCCAGGGGTGGTTCGGCTGTAATGGCCCCCTGGAAACTGCACAGTTAATTCAGGTCAATCATCTCCATAAATCACAGTATATAAAAATATATAACTAAGCCGCTGGTTCAGTAAGAGCAGCATTAACCGGGGACTGATACCCCAAAGCCTGATGAGGCCTGGCGGTATTGTAATATCGGATGTATTGGTCAATTACGGCATAAGCATGCGGAATCCGGAACCGAGATGGGCGTTTTCAGCAAAATCTATGCGGACATCGGGGACGAGCAAAGCATTGAACAATCCCTCAGCACCTTTTCCTCCCACATGACCAACCTGGTGGATATTTTAGCCGGGGCGGGACAGGGGTCCCTGGTGCTGCTGGACGAACTGGGGGCGGGAACCGACCCCACCGAGGGCGCGGCCTTGGCCCGGGCCATTCTGGAAACGCTGTTTCAACGGGGAGTCTGCACCATTGCCACCACCCACTACAGCGAACTGAAAAATTACGCTTATACCACACCGGGAGTGGAAAACGCCAGTGTGGAGTTCGATATTGAAACCCTGCGTCCCACCTACCGCCTGCTGATCGGGAGACCGGGCCGCAGCAACGCCTTTGAAATATCCGCCAGACTGGGCCTGAGCCCGGAGGTGGTTCAGCGGGCCCGGCAGTTTTTAACTACCGAACAAGTGGAAGTGGCGGACCTGATCAATAAACTGGAGCAGACCCAGCAGGCCGCCGAGCGGGAGCGGGAAGAAGCGGAAACCCTGCGCCGGGACAGTGAAAAGCTAAAGGAACGATACCGGCAGTTGGAGCAGCAGTTGCGGGAGAAACGGGAAAGCCTTTTAGAAAAGGCCCAGGAGGAAGCCGCCCGGCTGGTGCGCAACGCGCGGCTGGAGGCCGATGAGGCGGTCAAGGAACTGCGGTCTAAACTAGCCGAAGAAAATGCCAAGGACCGGGAGTCGGCCATCCAGCAGGCCCGGAACAAGCTGCAGCGGGTCACCAGCAAAGTAGCGGCCAAGGTGCCGGAACGGGTAGTACCCGGGGAAATTCCCCGGCAGGTCAAACCCGGCCAGCAGGTCTTTCTGCCCAAATACAACCAGAAGGCCTATGTGCTCTCGGTTTCCGGCGACAACGTTCAGGTCCAGGTGGGGATTATGAAAATGTTTGTGCCCCTCAAGGAACTACGCCGGGTAGCTGAAGAAAAAGTAACCTCCGGCCAGACCCAGGTGGGCAAAGTATTTATGGAGAAAGCCAACTCCATTGGAACCAGCCTGGATTTACGAGGCATGACCGGGGATGAGGCTCTGCTGGAAATTGAAAAATACCTGGACGACGCTCTTTTGGCGGGTCTCAACAGCGTCATTCTAATTCACGGCAAAGGCACCGGGGCACTGCGGGCGGCAGTTCACCGGGAACTAAAAAGCCATCCCAGAGTAAAGTCCTTCCGCCTGGGCGAAGCCGGCGAAGGCAGCTCCGGAGCCACCGTGGTGGAACTGAAGCAGTAGGGCAGGTCCTGCTTTGAAACATAAAGCAGGACCTGCCCCTTTCCTTATAGGTAGCTAAGGGTTGCAGAAAGAAATTGACGTCGGTCCTAGCCGGAAATGGGAACCCCTTATTTGAAGCAGAAAAGCGCGACGCAGAAAGATCATGCTTTACTCCGGCGCATAAAATATTCTTTTTCTCCTGTAAGGCTGTTTTCTTTTTCCTGCTCAATTTTAAAACCGTGCCTCTTGTAAAAACGGATGGCTTTTTGGTTCTTCACATAAACATCCAGACATAAAACCGGGTGAAGCTGTTTGCATTTTTCAATAAGTTTACTTCCAATTCCCTTGGATTGATACTGGTTGGAAACAAAAAGACCTGCGATATAAGATTGATTTAAGATACCAATAAATCCTTTGATGGCTTCTTTATCTTCATATACCCAAATCTCTGCTTGGGGTAGGAGTTCTTTGACCGTATCAAAGTTGTCTTCCCAGAATTGTTCCGGGATAAAGCTATGTGCTGTAATGTTTGATTCCAGCCAAATTTTCATAACCTCATCTAGCTTAGAGAGATCAAAGCTTTTTACCATGATAACCTCCATAATCTGTTGGATATAGGACTTCTGTTATTTTTGACTAAATATCATTATTGTCAGACGTTATAAAATAGATCAAAATTATACCATAATATTGGCAAAAGTGTAATGAGAATCTCCCAAGCAGCTAAAAAAATGCGGTGGCTTTATTATATTCAATCAATGAAGGAAACTTTTGGGACAGAAAAGAGTGGCATTTTTGCCAACTCATCCTTCTTAAAACAAAAACCCCTGGTGATATCCAGGGGCCTTCGTTCTTTATTTTGCTACACTATATCCGCCAAAGCCGGTGCCTCCGAGAAGCAGCAGAATAAGAATTAAGAATATGATGAAAGCACAACTGTCATAGCACCCGCCGTAACCGACGTTACCGCTACAACCGTGATTGCAACCTCCGCCACATCCGTAACCCATTATGCATTCCCCTTTCCTAAGTGATACTCCATAATATGGAAGTATTATAGAAATGTTACAAAAGAAAAGAAACCTTAGAGTGCAAAAAGTTTGCTTCTAGGGGTACACACAGTGGCTAGAGCTCTGCAATGGGATAATATGGCTAGCATGGGGATAGTTAGCAACGTTCTCTCCATTAGAAATCCCAACAAATGCACTAGGTATCCCGATGGATTAATTTTAAAACATTAAATTTTGCCTGAGAAGAACCTTCCATCCTCCTCAGACTGATAAGTAATCACACCTTGATTCAGGATTACATCCTTAATTCCGTCGGACCCCTTCCAGACAAGATTACCGTCCGCATTAAAAATTAACAGCTTGTAAGGAATAAATTTCTCTGAGGAAAAGGAGCAGATCAGATAGCCGTCCTCTATTTTTAGACTTTTCACCTTGGCCCCGGGATTCAGGGAATCCTCCCAGCCAAGTTTATAAAGCTGGCTGTCTTGAGCATCTACATAATAAACCAGCTTATCTAGGAGACAAAAAGACTGAACACCGGTTTTAACTGTTTCCGTAACCCCATCCTGCAGTCCGGTTCGATATAGATTTGCTTCCTTAAGATAATAGATGGAATCAGTATTCATTTGAAAATGATCCACGGCTTCCGTAGTCATTTGGGTCACTTGATTGGTATCCATGTTAACCCGATGTACTCGGCTTTCATTCTTTCCATTTGCCGGATTAAAAGCTAAAATGTAAATCTCCTTACCCATTAAATAAATATCCTTACTGGGGCTGTAAGATTGACCGTCGATAACACTCCAGCCGTAGACATAAGCGGGATCCCCCACGGATTTGGGCTCCTGTTCCCGGTATTGCACACTGAGATTGTCGCTGGTGGGCGGCCCAAACTGCCGTGCCGTCACACTCCAGTCGCCAAACTGTTTAACCGTCAGATAGCCGGAGTATTTTTCCCGACAGGTGCCATCCGGCTTAATCTCGAAATAATAATCCGCTCCCATCACCGCGCCGCCCTGATGATAGGAAAAACAAGGCTTTCCATTTTCTACGTAAAAACGGGGTCTTACAAACTCTCCGTTCCCATAGGTCCATTTAGGAAGCCGATAAATCTCCGCAGGCTCTTCCAATTTCCCGCCCTGGGTCTGATAAATCTTACCGTCTCCTCCACTATAGAAGAAGTAACCATTGCCGGTAGTAAAACCGTACTCCGGATGATATCCGGGCCAATAGACCTCATGGACTACGGCGTTGCCGGAACGAATTATCAAGCCTTTGTCACGATCAAACTGACAATCCCAGCCAAATGTTTCCCCAAGCTCCCGGGTTATCGGGAAATAGGTTACATTTCGGAAGGTTAACAACGGGTAGGCTTCCGTGCTGTTTTCTATGGCCTTGCCATTCATTGTCACAGGAAAGGCAGCCCTCACCGCCGTATCCGTTTGCTTATTTTTGACCTTTCCAAGATAATCCCGGTAGCCGCCGGTTATACCGGTACTCTTGATCTCCAGTCCTTTCTCAGTGGACCAATGGGTTTCAAGTCCCAGAAAACGACAGTCATAATAGGTCATGGGAAAATAGGTAATATCTTTATAAACGATGAGAGGATACTGGCGGTAATCATTGTTCACAGTGACTTCATTCAGAGCAACCGGAAAGCCGGGCAGGCTGACTTTTACCGTCTCCGCCAGAACCGGTTTTACTTGAAGGGTAAGACAGAGAATAAAAACAGTAATCCATAATAGGGTTGCTCTTTTCATTTTCTCAACTCCATGGAAAGTATTTTCGTTAGATAATCATCTGGCATATACGAAATGAAGGCTAAAGATAATTTTGATAAATCCTTATAGGTAAGCTAAAAACTAATGACTAAATTTGCAGTCGTTCTTTTAGATCCTCAGTTTCAAATCCTTATAGGTAAGCTAAAAACTTACTTTTCCTGATCACGGTAATAGCCATCCCCTTTGTTTCAAATCCTTATAGGTAAGCTAAAAACTTCCAGCTTCCACCGCTCCCACACCGGCCTGTTTTACGTTTCAAATCCTTATAGGTAAGCTAAAAACCAATCCTTATCTCTTTTTCTCCTTTTAACCCTTGGGGTTTCAAATCCTTATAGGTAAGCTAAAAACTTTTTTCTCACCTAACCCATAGCTACCACCTCCAAAGTTTCAAATCCTTATAGGTAAGCTAAAAACCCATGATGGCCAGCGGGTGAAAGTTGAGCAGGACATGTTTCAAATCCTTATAGGTAAGCTAAAAACAAGTTAGTCATTTCCCACACCTCCTTCTAAGTTTAGGTTTCAAATCCTTATAGGTAAGCTAAAAACACAAACAAAGCGTTATTGACAAAATCAGCCAATGGTGTTTCAAATCCTTATAGGTAAGCTAAAAACTGTGGGGCGGTGTTCAAGAAAATGGAGGGGGTGAGAGTTTCAAATCCTTATAGGTAAGCTAAAAACTCTTAAATGGGATGATATTAATTGGGATAATGGAAGTTTCAAATCCTTATAGGTAAGCTAAAAACCCTACAGGCCTATAGCTACCGTCTTTCTTGCGCTTAGTTTCAAATCCTTATAGGTAAGCTAAAAACCTCGTCAATTAATTTATGTTCCAGTGCCTGCTGAGCGGGTTTCAAATCCTTATAGGTAAGCTAAAAACTCAAGGGTTAGATTCTTTTCTTCTCGCAGTATGCGGTTTCAAATCCTTATAGGTAAGCTAAAAACTCTTTTAAATAAAAAACATCATTTATACTGGAAGGTGGGTTTCAAATCCTTATAGGTAAGCTAAAAACTCACTAAAACCTGAAATCCTGAACGAGGGATCATTCCGTTTCAAATCCTTATAGGTAAGCTAAAAACGTCGGTAATAGAAATCAAGGAAATTGCAAAAAAGTAGTTTCAAATCCTTATAGGTAAGCTAAAAACAAGTTTTTGAACCAGAGGAAGAGATTGAAAAATCTCTGTTTCAAATCCTTATAGGTAAGCTAAAAACATAGTTCAGACTTTGGAGAACGACATATAGACGCTTGTTTCAAATCCTTATAGGTAAGCTAAAAACCGCCATAGTGTCAACCTCTAGGGATACAGAAATGGCAGTTTCAAATCCTTATAGGTAAGCTAAAAACCCGTCGGAGTCGGCAAAATATAAGGCATATTATAAAAGTGCTATAGGGCATTTTAAACACCTCATTTTTTCCAGCCCTTTAAACATGCCGTTTGATCCTTTTTAAATTGTCGTCGATCCCCCGGGTTTTTTGCACTACCTACGATCGACGACAAAAATGAGGTCAGATTAATTTGCATTGCCAAACCATTTTAAATTTTTTCTGCAAAAGATTTTAAAGTCCTTTTACAAATAATCTTTATTTAAAGCTAAAGAGAAAAATTTTAGCTTTAACAATCAATAAGCATATTAATCGGATTATAGATCTTTTCGCATAATAAAATCTGTTTGTTCTTCTTCTCCCATAAAGAAGGGATGGTTGCCAATTACATAAAATCCATTCTTTTTATAAAATGAAATCGCTTTATCATTTCTTTCCCGGACGCCAAGCCATATGTACGATTTTTTTCGTATATTTGCTGTGTCAATTGCTTTATTTAATAAGATACGACCCAAGCCTTTGCCTTGAAATTCTTTTGTCACATATATTCTTTCAATTTCTATGGATTGTGGGTCGTTGAGATCGGTTTGTGCTTCGTATTCATTCAATTTTAAGTAACCTGCTAATTCTTCATCAACATATAGAAAATAAAACAGCGAACTGCTATTTGATAATTCATCACGTAGTTTGTTAATTTCAAAAGCCTGTTCCAGATAGGTTTTCATGTTAAATAGTGTATTCATATTTCTGAAGGTTTCACTATATGTTTTTATAAGAAACTTCATGAAGTATATGAATATCATCCAGGGTACAGTCTTTGATAGTAAGTTTCATTTATTAATGTTACCGCCAATTTTTTGACGGAAAAGAAACGGTCATTTTCTCAATATATCGAGCAATCCATGTTTCGACTGGTTGTTTATCTAAAAGTCCGAGTTAAATTACTTCCTGAGTCAGTTAAGAAAAATATTTAACAAAAAAGGAACGTTCCCTCATTATAAAGTGAGTTTTAAAGAGAATAATTAAGGTCAGGCCTACATTATTGCACTTTTTACAATGTGTAATAATGTAGGCCTGAACATCCCGCTCGATTTGTCAAGAGATTTTATCTGCCAGAGCTAATTCAGTAAAATATTGGAAGTTAGGCAGTTGAAACGACATCCCATTCTCCCTAGCTATCATAAAATTATGTAACAGGAGATTGTTTTTTTCTTCGTATAGACGGTTGTTTTTTACCATGCTCCAAAAGACACGGGTAATGTGTCTACCTAACGAACGCAAGGCCTGATTGTGCCTTTTTCCTTCGGTCCGTTTCTTTTCATAATATGCTTTTGATTCAGCTACTTTGCGGATATGATGCCCCATGCCCACCATCATGGCTGCCTTAGCCCGTTTATTAACTTGTTGCGGCGATTTCGTTCCCTTATGCTTGCCGGAGCTGTTGTCAAGCGGAGCCATCCCTAAATAGATAGCTAGACTGGCTTCTGACGCAAATCGTGTCATCGTCCCAATTTCGCCACTGACCTCCGCTGCGCTGATCGTCCCGAACCCCGGGATGCTGTCAAGGATTCTTGCTAGTAAAGACTGTTTAACCAAAGCCTCCAGTTGGGCTTCCAGCGAATCAATTGCTCCCTTTAGTTGCAGCAAGCGTTTGGCGTCTTCTACAATCATCGGTCCCACCCAGGCAATTTCCGATCCAAAGACGGCGCTGGACTGCCATCGTGCCAACATCGCCGCTTTGGTCACGCCTATGCCGGGAATGCTTCGGATGGTGGCCGGCCTCAGTCTGGCTAGCTGGCGTAGATCGGAACGAAAGCTGAGGAAGCGCAATACATAGAGCGCATCCACTTTATGAATGATATCAAGAAATCCTGGGCACACAGATTGAAGGTCCACCTGCATGCGGTTTTGCACATTGACTTTCTCCTGTACTAATGTCTGCGGCGGCGACTGAGCCGTTTGAGCTGCTGTTCGATCTCGCTGACAGTCAGTACGGGTTGCAGGGATTCTTTGACCTGCTCCATAAAGGGAGCCATCATCATAAGCGTGACAATCTGTTGTGCATCAATACTGTCCGTTTTGGTCGGAGACGCAAATATTTCTTTAAACCGCGCCAATTTTAAGTTGTTGACATTCAAGAGGGTATACCCTTTGTCTTTAACAAGTTGATCTAAGGGCCGGGCATAGCCGTTAGTGCCTTCCATACCGACGACAACCGGCAAGCGTTGGCGTCGTGCCTGTTCACTAACACGCCCAAAGAAATACGCAAAGCCTCGGGCGTCATGCGTGATTTCAAATTGTTCTGTGATCCCGCCAGATCCACCAATGGCGACGTGATGTTTGCGGCACCCTACATCCACGCCGACTAACAGGTGCTGTTGTTGCATATACAACCCCTCCCTTTATGGCGCCACCCCGTTGTTATCCAACATCACGTCTACTAACAGAGCCACTTCCCGCAGGACGGCATCATCCCGGTAAATGTCATGGATAACAACAAAACGAGGGCGGCATTTCAGAGCCGAGTTAACTCATTTTCATGAGCAACTAACCCCACGAGCCACACCCTCGTCTGTTGTCAGTATATCATCTTTTTATGGGTGTCGCTACCAATTTCCATGGTAGACCTCTTTTACTTAATTTTTACTATAAATAAAAATTAAGTAATCCCTAAGTCATTATCTAAGATATCAACCTTGATTTGCTCTTTAAATGTATCTTTTATTTTTACATAATTTTCTTTTACCTTTTTATTGTATTCTTCTCTAGAATCGCCTTTTTCTTGAGGAACTTTACTGGCAAGGGCATTGCCTAATTTAATATTAATTAAGCTTTGTTTGTAAAGTGGTTCTGACCATTCGTTCCAGTATTCATCTTCGGAAATTCCATAATTCTGTGTAAAATATGTTAGTGCCTCTGGGTTATCAGATTCATTAATAGCTTTTCTCATATTACTAATATACTCTTTAACCTCAGCTTCTGTTGGATAAACATCCATTTGCTTTGCCATTACTATAGATATTTTATCTTCTTTTAGTTCTTCGAATACATCTTTATTAGTAGGTTTTTTGGTCTTCTTAATTTCCGCTTTAGATTCTAGCATTATTTTTTTTAATGCAAACTCCTTGTAAAGAATTTTTTCCTCCCCAATTAAGGCTATCACTTTTTCATTTTTTAGATCTTCCTTATATTTTTTGGCATTTTGAGATAAAATTTCTCCACTTTTATTAATTTCATCAGCGTTTTGAGTCTTTTTATCATTTGAACTCGCAAAAACACCATTATAAATAAAGGACGAGATACTCAAGACTAAACAGAGACCTACTAGCATAATTATTTTTTTCATTATTTTTGCTTCCCTCCTTAAAAGTTAATTATAGTATTGTTTGATGGACTACTCCACAACTTATCTCCGCTTACGACGGTGCGAGCCTCAACGTATGAATTACTAAGGGATACTGATACATCAGGATCATAGTAACCTCCAAATGGCAGATATCCATCAGGAATGTACATAGATAAAGTAGTCCAATTCCATGGATTAACTGCTAATTTTCTAGTTGAACCCGAGTAGTAGCTATTTGTTACTTCCACCATCCAGGCTATGCCATCTGCGGTTGTTTCGCCACCATATAAGTTAGAAAAATAAGTTCCATAAGACTCATGATAGAAAACATTTCTACTACTGCTTCCCGGAGTAGTTGCCTCATGCATGTATATTTTGTATGGAAAATTCTTTAAACCATAGTCAGTAAATATCGCCGGATTATAACTTACTGGCCCCTTATCGTAATATTGAGTTGCAGCATATGCACCTAGTTGTATGCTAAACAAAGCAAAAATAGCAAATAAAGTTATAGATATTGATTTTTTACATTTTTTTATCATAATACTTCCCTCCAATTTTAAAGTATAAAAGTTTTCCCTTTTTGTCACTTATAAAGACTTCTTAACACCACCTTTCGTTTAATTAATTTATTTTATAGAAAACATTTTCAATAATCTGTAATCTGTTTCCGATTTGGTAATTTGTTTTAACTCTTAAAAATAGATTAAATTTTATGATCTTTAGAAATTACATTAACTTTGTATTTTTGCCATTTATAAAATAAAATTTATATCTTAGAATTAAAATAGATAATCTATTAAATAATATATAGTATAATTCAAAAAATATCTATAAATTAAAATGTGGTTTTTTGTCGAATCAATTTTTTGCATAAAAGGCGTTAGAAAATGGGGGTAGGGAGTGCATTGTTGAATTATAGTCATTGCAGTTAATAATTCGGAACAAAGGACAGGGCGCTGTTTATTAGAAAAGACTTAGGAGGAAGCTATTAAGTTGCTTCGCAACGAGCGTTTGGGAGCTGATGAGGTGGGAGAAGAACTGCGGTGTATACTGGCCGAAAAGTGTCAAAGACCAGGAAAGGACTATCCAGCAACCCGGAAAGATCCTCCACAGGAAAAACCTTGCCAGCAGGTCTTTCTGACCCAAAACGAAGGGGCAGGATCATGTTTTAGAAGATATATGCGTTAAAAAGGAAATAAATACCCAGTCTCCCTAGGCTAAAAACCTCTCACCTCACAAAAGAAAGTGTTTACCTATAAAGTTTCAAATCAAGCTAAAAACGTCTTAATATCCACAGAGTTTTACATCCTCATAGTAAACTAAAAGCACGTTGAATCCGGCGACATATAAGGCGTACCATAAAAAACGCCTAGGCTATTTCTAATATTTTATTTTCTTCAATCCTTTAATTATGCCACTTTGGTCTTTATTAAATTGTCGTCAATCACTTGAGTTCTCGCAGTAACACGATCGACTAAGAAAATTAGACAAATAAATTTGGTTTATCTATATAAAAGTCTCTTTGAATTTTTTGCAAATTATTGTAAATTACTTTTGCAATTACGCTTTGTACAAAGTTAAAAAGAAAATTTTTATCCGTTTAGATTTTGCAAGCATTTAACAAAACCAATAGCCAAATTTTCTTGTGCTGTTTTGTAAGTAAAATGTAAGATAAGCTTCATTGACATGGAAAATCGGGTGCGGTATAGTGGGTTTAAACTATACTCATTCGGTATACATTAGGAGGTTTCTGACATGCAGTTTAACCAGGCTACCGACTATGCCTTTCGAGTTGTTTTGTACCTGGCCAGCCTGCCTCCTGGTGAAATTGTTTCGGCCCAGGCCATTGCCTCCCGGGAGCAGATCCCTATGCGCTTCCTGCAGAAGATTATGCGGTCGCTGGTTAAAGCGGGACTGATCCTCTCCCACCGGGGAGTGGCGGGGGGCTTTTCCCTGGCCAAAGCTCCTGGAGAGATTTCTCTGCTGAATGTGGTGGAGGTTATGGAGGGGCCGGTCTGCATCAACCGTTGTTTTGTAGATGAGGACTACTGTACTAAGAATTGGGCCGGCCATTGTCCGGTTCATCAGGCTTTGGCCGGAATACAGAGCACCATGATTCGGGAACTGGGCCGTCATAACTTTGCCGACCTTGCAAATCCCAAATAGCTGACAAACATGAAGCGTATAAATTTAACTTTTAGCCGGAAGGAGGGAGACAGAACAAAAACGGTTAAGCAAAGGAACTTTTTCATTAATTAGTTTATGAATGGGGTATGATTACCAAGCGGTAGGGGGGAAATTGATGAGTGAACTTTTATTGGCCCGATGGCAGTTCGGGATTACCTCGGTGTATCACTTTCTTTTTGTTCCATTAACCCTGGGTCTCTCGATCCTGGTAGCGATTATGGAAACCATGTATGTGCGGACCGGGAATGAGACTTATAGAAAAATGACCAAGTTCTGGGGCAAATTATTCCTGATTAACTTTGCCATGGGCGTGGTTACCGGCATTGTGCAGGAATTTCATTTCGGGATGAACTGGTCCGGGTACTCCCGCTTTGTGGGGGATATTTTTGGCGCTCCTCTGGCCATCGAAGCCCTGCTGGCGTTCTTCCTGGAATCCACCTTCCTGGGACTGTGGATTTTCGGCTGGGATAAGCTGCCCAAGAAACTGCATGCCTTAAGCATATGGATGGTGGCCATTGGCAGTAATTTGTCCGCTCTGTGGATTTTGATTGCCAATTCCTTTATGCAGGAGCCGGTGGGCTATATTATCCGCAACGGCCGGGCGGAAATGACCGATTTTTTTGCCCTGATTACCAATCCTCACGTTTTTTACCAATTCCCCCACACAGTGTTTGGGGGCTATGTTACGGCGGCGTTTTTTGTCATGGGTATCAGCGCCTACCATCTGTTACGCAAGAACCATCTGGACTTTTTCCGTCGTTCCTTTAAGATCGGCCTGATTTTTGGCGTCATTAGTGTTTTTGCGGTAACCGGAGTAGGGCATTTACAGGGGCAGTATCTGGCAGAATCCCAACCCATGAAAATGGCGGCGGCGGAAGCTCACTGGGAAACCGCCAATCCGGCGCCCTTGGTGCTGCTGGCTTCCATTGACGAGAAAAACCGGAGCAATTCCTTTGAGGTGGCTATTCCCGGATTACAGAGCTTTATGATTTATAATCGTTTTGACGGCGAGGTAAAGGGAATCAATGAGCTGCAGGCGGAAGCCGAGGCCCAATACGGTCCGGGAAATTATATCCCGCCGGTAACCCCGGTGTTCTGGAGTTTTCGCATCATGGTGGCTGCAGGATCATGGCTGGTTTTAATGGCTTTGCTCAGCCTGTATCTGTGGAAAACCGGACGTTTGGAGACAAAGCCCCTGGTGCTTAAGGCCTTGATCTGGACCATTCCGATCCCTTATATTGCCAACAGCACCGGCTGGTATATGGCGGAGGTTGGCCGGCAGCCCTGGATTGTCTACGGTCTGCAGCGGGTGGAGGCGGCGGTCTCGCCCTCGGTGTCCGCCGGCGAGATTCTCACCACCATGATTGGATTTACGCTGGTTTACGGCGTGCTGGCGGTGGTTGATTTGTATCTTTTATTAAAGTTTATTAAACAGGGGCCCTCAGACACAGCCGCTGTTGGTACCGTGGACTCATCGGCCAAGGGGGTATCGTTATGGACTTAAATATTCTCTGGTTTATTTTAGTGACGGTTTTGTTTATCGGCTTTTTCTTTCTGGAAGGTTTTGATTACGGTGTGGGCATTCTACTGCCTTTTTTAGGCCAGGACGACACCGAACGGCGGGTGATCATTAACAGCATTGGGCCGGTTTGGGACGGCAACGAGGTGTGGCTGATCACCGCCGGCGGAGCTGCCTTTGCGGCCTTTCCCGCCTGGTATGCCACGCTGTTCAGCGGCTTTTACATGGCTCTTTTCCTGATTTTGCTGGCCCTGATTGTCCGGGGTGTGGCCTTTGAATTCCGCAGCAGTGATGAAAACCCCCGCTGGCGAAGTTTCTGGGATTGGATGATCTTCGGGGGAAGCCTGGTCTCCGCTCTGCTCTGGGGTGTGGCTGTGACCAATCTGCTTCAGGGGGTTCCCATTGACGCCCAAATGGAGTATGTGGGGTCCTTTTGGGATCTGCTCTCTCCCTATACCCTGGCGGGAGGCCTGACCACCCTGCTGGTCTTCACACTGCACGGGGCTCTCTTCCTTACCCTGAAGACTGAAGGGGCCATGGTGGAACGTGCCCGGGGGGCAGCCGTAAAAATCGGGATGCTGGCCATACCGGTGGCCCTGTTGTTAGCTGTGTTGACCTATCTGCAAACAGATTTATTTACCAAAACCGGCGCAGCCATCGCTTTTGTGGGGACCGCCCTATTCCTGGTGCTGGCCTGGCTGCTTTTGCGCCGTGGCCGATACGGCTGGTCCTTTGTCTCTAGCGGTTTGACCATTGTTTTTTTCACCGTGGCCATGTTCTGGGGACTCTTCCCCCGAGTGATGGTTTCCAACCTGAATCCGGAATGGAGTTTAACCATTTATAACGCTTCTTCAAGCCCCTATACCCTTAAGATCATGACGGTTGTGGCACTGGTCATGGTGCCCATCGTTCTGCTTTATCAGGGCTGGACCTATTGGGTTTTCCGCCGGCGCGTCAGCACCAAGCATCTGCATTACTAACCGTATGGAAAATTGGAAAGAATGCAAAGGCAGGAAAGAATTGATCCCGTATAGAACGGTTTAAGAAAAAGGCGGGGCAGGGAAAAGAACCCTGCCCCGTTAGAAATTTTAAGGGGTGGCAGGAATGATTGACAGGCGGCTTTGGCGCGAGGCCCGGACTGTTCGCCGTTTTTTATTATTAACCGCCGTACTGGGAGCGGTGGTGGGATTGGTGGCGGTGTTCCAGGCCCTTTATCTGGCCCGGGTAGTCAACGGGGTTTTTCTGGAGGGGCAAAATTTGGCGCAGGTCCGGCCCTGGCTGCTGGTCTTGCTGGGATTGATCCTTTTACGGGCGGTGCTCTCCTGGGTCAATGAAATAACGGCGCACCGGGCGGCGGCAGAAATAAAAGAAAAACTCCGCCGGGAGCTTTTGCATCGCCTGCTGGACCTGGGGCCGCTGCACGCCCGGGGGGAACGCACGGGAGAACTGGTCAATCTTTTGGTGGAAGGGGTAGACGCCCTGGAGGATTATTTTGCCCGCTATCTTCCCCAGCTGTTTCTGGCGGCCCTCATTCCTGTGTTGATCCTGGCCTTTGTTTTTCCCCTGGACAGCACAACCGCTCTTATTCTTCTCTTTACAGCGCCATTGATTCCTCTGTTCATGATCTTGATCGGAAAATGGTCGGAAAATCTGACCCAACGCCAGTGGGAAACCCTAAGCCGACTCAGCGCTCATTTCCTGGATGTGCTCCAGGGGCTGACCACCCTGAAGCTGTTTGGCCGAAGCAAGGCCCAGGTGGAGGTGATGGCCCGCATCAGCAACCGTTTTCGAGAAACCACCCTGGGAGTACTGCGGATTGCTTTTTTATCCGCCCTGATGCTTGAGTTTATGGCCACCATCAGCACGGCCCTGGTGGCGGTTGCCCTGGGACTGCGCCTGGTTTATGACCGCATTCCCTTTGAACAGGCTTTTTTTCTGCTGCTTTTGGCCCCTGAGTTTTATCTGCCTTTGAGAATGCTGGGAAGTCAGTTTCACGCCGGAATGAACGGCGTCAGCGCGGCCAACCGCATTTTTGAGGTGCTGGAAACGCCGGTTTCTTCTGGCCCGGAGAAAGAAGAAGGAACCTCTCTGCCGGGAACGGAGGTAAGGGTTTCTTTCAGGGATGTTCGGTATCTTTATCCCGAAGCGGAAAAACCGGCTCTGCAGGGGGTGTCCTTTGAACTGGGGCCGGGGGAGCAGGTAGCCCTGGTGGGGCCCAGCGGCGCGGGAAAAAGCACGGTGACTCATCTGCTCCTGGGTTTTGTGCAGCCCGAACAAGGGGTGATTCAAGTGAACGGAATTCCCCTGAATCAAATTCCGGCCTCGGAATGGCGGCAGCAGGTGGCGCTGGTCCCCCAGAATCCCCACCTGTTTTTCGGAACGGTGGCCGACAACATTTTACTGGGGCGGCCCGGCGCTTCCCCGGATGAGGTGGAGGAGGCCGCCCGATTATCCGGAGCCCATGAATTTATTAGGGAGCTGCCCCAGGGTTATCAAACCCCGGTGGGGGA
The DNA here is from genome assembly GCF_000215085.1 of Desulforamulus ruminis DSM 2154. Taxonomy (NCBI): domain Bacteria; kingdom Bacillati; phylum Bacillota; class Clostridia; order Eubacteriales; family Peptococcaceae; genus Desulforamulus; species Desulforamulus ruminis. The sequence goes on along the minus strand of NC_015589.1, from coordinate 2,480,692 downwards.
ACAGGGCGCCCGGCTTAGCGGGGGTCAGGTCCAGCGCCTGGCCATTGCCCGGGCCTTTTTAAAAAATGCTCCCTTGCTGATTCTGGACGAACCCACGGCGGGTCTGGATCCTGCGGGTGAACAGGTAATCCGCCAGGCCTTGGATCGCTTGATGCAAGGCCGCGCCACCCTGCTAATCGCCCACCGCCTAAGCACCGTCCGCCGGGCTTCCCGTATCTTGGTGCTGGATCAAGGGTGTCTGGTGGAAAGCGGGGGGCATGAGGAACTAATGAAGGCCCGGGGGCTGTATTACCGGCTGGTTAAAACTTTTCAGGGGGTGGCCTCATGAGGACTTTTCTCCGGTTGTCAGGCCTCATTTTACCCTATTGGCCCTCCATGCTGCTGGCAGTAATGCTGGGTTTTCTCACGGTGGCCAGCAACATCGGCCTCATGGGCCTCTCGGCCTATCTTATTGCCAGTGCGGCCCTGCATCCTCCGGTTTTGGATTTAATGACCGCTATCGTAGGGGTGCGCTTTTTCGGAATTTGCCGGGCGGTCCTGCGGTATTTGGAGCGTTATGTATCCCATGACGCCACCTTCCGGGTTTTGGGACAAATCCGGGTTTGGTTTTTTGCCGGGCTGGAGCCCTTGGCGCCGGCCCGGCTGCTGAACTATCGCAGCGGGGATCTGTTAAGCCGCATTGTGGCCGATGTGGAAACCCTAAAAAATTTCTATCTAAGGGTGCTGGCTCCGCCCCTGGTGGCCCTGTTGGTGCTGCTGTTGATGGTGTTTTTTTTAGTCCGTTATGAAGTGAAGCTGGGAATCCTTTTTATGCTCTTTTTCCTTGGCGCCGGGATAGGGGTGCCCTTGCTGGTGAAAGGGGCGGGCCGGAATGCGGGACGCCGGTTGGTGGAGGTAAAGTCCCGGCTTAATGCCCATCTGGTGGACGGCATTCAGGGAATGACGGAAATCATCGCCTTTGGACAGGTTAAAACCCTGTGCGGCCAGGCGGGCGGTTTAAGCCAGGAGCTTTTGGCACTGCAGCGGCGGGTGGCCGGCATCAGCGGCCTTTCATCGGCTTTGACGGGCCTGCTGATGAATCTGGCCATGTGGTCGGTGCTGGTGTTGACCATTCCCCTGGTTGCCGCCGGCAAACTTAAGGGCATTGATTTAGCCATGCTGGCCCTGGCCGTACTCAGCAGTTTTGAGGCCATACTGCCCTTGGCTGTCAGCCTGCATTATTTGGACGAAAGCCTGGCGGCGGCCCGGAGATTATTTCATATTATTGAAGCTAAACCGGCGGTACTGGATTCAGCTCCTACCTCCGGGGAGAAACCGCAGAACTATGATTTGCAGGTGAAGGGACTGCGCTTTCGGTATAACGGCCTGGGGCCCTGGGTGTTGGACGGACTGGACCTGCGGCTGCCGGAAGGAGGGCGTGCCGCCCTGGTGGGCCCCAGCGGAGCGGGGAAAAGTACTCTGGTTCATCTACTGCTGCGTTTCTGGGATTATCAGGAAGGTTCCATCTGCCTGGGAGGCCGGATGCTCAACGACTACACCCAGGAGCATTTAAGGTCCCTGGTGGGGGTAGTCAGCCAGCGCACCCATTTATTTAATGCCACCATCCGGGAAAATCTTCTGCTGGCCAAACCCGAGGCCAGCGAGGAGGAATTAAGGCAAGCGGCCCGGCGGGCCAGGATTCATTCCTTTATCCAAAGCCTTCCCCAGGGCTATGATACCTACGTGGGGGAAGGCGGGTTTAAACTATCCGGCGGCCAGCGACAGCGCCTGGCCATTGCCCGGGTTCTTTTGAAAAACGCCCCCATTCTGATTTTGGATGAGGCTGCCTCCGGTCTGGACCCGCTGACCGGACAAGCGCTGATGGGGGAGATTGATGAATTAATGGAAGGACGGACCACACTGATCATTACCCATAACCTGCGGGGACTGGAAAGAATGGACCAAATCCTGGTTTTGGACCGGGGCAGGGTGGTGCAGCAGGGAAAAGAAGAAATGCTGTTAAAGCAGGAGGGTCTTTACCGTCAACTGTGGCAGATCTCTCAGGATGCATTACCGGCCAGTTCATGAATCAAGCGCCAGTGCGGTTCGGAAACCGGCATCACCGACAGGCGGGATTGTTTTACCAGTTCCCATTCCTGAAAAGCGGGGTTTTGCTTAATTTCTTTTAAGGTCACCGGTCGTATTAGAGGATAAAGGGGTTCAACATCAACCACCACCAGCCGTGGATCCTGTTCCGCCGGGTCCGGATAGGCAAGGGAAACCACTCGGGCCACTCCCACAATGGCTTTTGTCTTACCGCTATGGTAAATAAACATCCGGTCCCCCGGCTGCATCTTGCCGATGTGCCGGAGAGCGACAAAATTCTTTACTCCGTCCCAGCGATCCCGGCCCAAGCGTTCTAAATCCTGGTAGCTGAAGGCCTCCGGTTCTGTTTTGGCCAGCCAATAGGCCATGGATGAACACCTTTTTTCATAAAATAAAAACAAGGTTCTAATGCTTGTCTGATATAATAAAGGAATCATTCCAGGTATTTTTTATTTTACCACAGCGGGGATCACCTTACCCCTGAATCCGTACATATTAAATTTTAGGCCCTGCCGCTAAAGATTTTCTTCTACGGCAAGGCCTGAAGGCTAAAAAGGACGCCATCAGCAATTTACGATAATCCCACAAGCCAGACGCTTTCCGGAATTGCCCGAGGGCTGGGTTCTGTAATCATCCGGGTTTTGATGGATAATGATCGACCGGCCTACTACCTGACAGGGTTTAAATTTATTGGTAAAGAAGGCCATGCGGGCATAGCCGTTGTTTGAGAACAATACCGGAAAATCCCCCACATGATTGCCATGGGGCTGGTTGGTAGGGTTCCAATGCTCGCCGGCGCCCATGAAGGGGTCATTCACATCGCCAACTTCGCAGTTGCAGTTTTCATGAATATGAAAACCATGGGGGCCAATAGGCTGACCACAATTTTGAGCCGGTTGGTAAGGCGGCAGTCCGCATACTTCCACTGCCACCCAGGTGCCTCCAGGTACAGCGGTAAAATAAACTAAACCGGTCAACCGGGGCGCCAGGGGTCCGCCTAGGATTTGCGCGCAAGCCATATCTCTAGTGGTTTCTTCTATGGTACCTTTATTTTTATCGCAATATCCTTTATTCAATTTTATCCCTTCCTTTTGATAATTTATTTTTTATAGTTTATGAAGCAGTCGGATAAATGGCTAACCTTTCCAAGGATATTTATTTATCTTAAAAAATCTTGGTGCATGTTTACCAGGGAAAGTAAACTTTATTTATTTTCCTCCGATTTTATGGATACAGGAATTTTGAAATGGGCGGGATGAATATGGCAATGACGGTATCCGGAGTGAATCCCGGTGCTGCTGCGGCCGCCGCTTCCGGGGTAGCCAAGGTGGAGAGCCGGGATTTAGGCTGGCAAAAGGGCGATGTCTATCAAGGGACGGTTATGGGCCGTCTGTCGAATAACACCTATGCGGTCCGGGTGGAGGGAAGAGACATTATAGTCCAATCGCCTTATGCACTGCCGGTGGGCGGCAAGGTGGCCATGGAAGTGCAGGGCCGGCAGGAAGGGCAGTACCTGGTAAAATTAATGACCTCCCATGGACCGGGGCAGGAAGAATTACTGAAAAATCTGCTGGATCAGCTTTGTATTAAAGATACACCCCTGAACCGCAATCTCATTCAGGGCTTTCTAAAGCAGGAGCTTCCTTTAAGGCCTGAATTATTGCAACTGGCGGAACGCCTGGTGCAGCGGCTGGGGGGAAATAATCCGGAGAATATTGAAAAGGCTTTATTAGGCCTAAAGATGGGGATTTTGCCGGAACCCCGGGTGCTTGACGCCGTTCACTCTTTTTTATCCGGCATGAAGGATTCCAAACAGGGCGGCGAAGTACAACAACTGGCTTTGTTTATGCATAAACTGACGGGGTTTTTAGGGGATGAAACCGGAGCCCCGCAACCGCCGTCCTCCGGTATGCTTTCCGGGGACCGCTCTCAGGAAAATTCGCCTGTGGTTCTTTCCAAGAGCGGGAACAATTTGTTCCTGCAGTTGCAGGAAGCCCTGCAGAACCTAACCCTGGATCCCCAAAAGGGAGTGCTGAAAGTGGCGGAACAGCTCCGGGCTTTAATCAACGCCCAACTGCCCCAAGGAGGGGCGGGTTCCGCCGTGCCGCCTTCCGCTGCAGGGCCGGAAGAACCCCCCCAGGAAAGCGTGCTGCCCCAGGTAAAAGTTGTGGCGGCCCAGGTTTCCCAAAAGGGTGAGGGGGAAAGCTTCGCTGCCACCCCGTTGCTACGGCCGGGAGCGGAGGCTCAGAAACCGCTCGAAAATCGGGGAACTGCCGAGGGGGGACTGCCCCTCGGTAAAATTCGGGAGTCCGCTTTAAAGAGTACGCCCGGTGAGGCACCGGCTCCCATACATAAGACACCGGAGCAAAACAGCGAGAATTCAGCGGCCCCGGCAAACTCCAAGGAAGTTGAACTGCAGGGTCAGGTTAAACCCAGGGAATTTGGCCGGCTGCTGCAGGTTTTCGGCCGGCTGCTGCTGGAAGTCAGGGAGGCGGTGAAGGAAGCGGGCAGCTCGGTACAGGGCCAGCGTTTGCTGCAGGAAGGAACGGTAATTGAACGGCAGATGGCGGGCCAGCAGATCTTTCAGGCATTGAATAAGGTAGACGATCCGCAGGATTATCTTTATTTTAATTTACCCTTTGCCCGGGACGGCGAAGGGGAAACCTGGGGTCAGTTAAAAATTATAAAAGAGGGCGGCAAGAAAAAAGCCATTGATCCGGCTCATTTTAGCCTGGCCCTGATGCTGAATACCGTTGGTTTAGGCCCTTTGCTGCTGGAACTCAAGGTAAGGGACAAAGAGGTGATGGCCGGCGGAAAGGTTACGGAAGACCGGGTGGCCGGGTTATTGAAAGATTCCTGGCCCAAACTGCAGGATGCTTTTGATGAAATGGGTTATCATCTGCACCCTTGCTTTTGGAAGGTAGGTTCCTTGGGGGAGGATTTGCGACCCAAAGGGCTCAATAGAGACAATTCGGATGGGAAACTGCGTATTCTAGATGTGAGTATTTAATGATTGTCTGCGCAGTGAGGGCAGCCGCCGCCGTCGGGAAGAAAAGACCTTCCGGCAGTTTTATAAGAAAGAAATTGAGGAGGGCAGCCATGGGACAGGAAGAAAAAGTCAGAAAAGCAGTGGCCCTTCAATATGACCAGGAAATAGACACTGCCCCCAGGGTGGTGGCAGCGGGAAAAGGCTATCTGGCTGAAAAGATGCTGCAAATTGCCCAGGAGAAAGCGGTACCGGTTTACAAAGATCCTGTCCTGGTGGAAATGCTTGCGCACCTTGATCTGGGAGCCGAGATACCCCCGGAATTGTACAATATCGTGGCTGAGGTGCTGGTCTTTGTCTATTCTCTGGACAAACAGTCCAGAAAATAAGCGGCGGGACAACAGCAGCTTCCGCCGCTGCGCAAAGCTTGGCCGAGGCCAAGCTTTTTTGCTGCTTTTTTTAGAACAAAGTGTTATTATTTAATGCACGGCCACGTCTTTCATTATAAAACCCTAAAAACAGGGTTAGACTTTTCTTAATGAATTTTTTAAGAATGACCTAAGGAGCCCATATGCGATTCTTTTGGTTTATCATGATTATTCTGTTATACACGCTTCTCAATTGGCAAATTGGCAGGCAGATTCTTGATTTAGTGAAGATCAATAAATTTATTTTTTGGAGCATTTTTGCCATTATTGCCTGTTCCCCTATCATCAGCCGCTTTGGAGTCAAGGGTTTGGGGGCGATGGGAAACTACTGGATGGTCTTTTTTTATTACGCCGCCTTTGTTGCGGCCCTGGGTTTGGTGGTTAAGAATAAACCTTTTATCATCGGCTCTTATGTTTTGATTATCCTGCTGATTGTTTACGGTGTGCTTCATGCCAGAGACATTCAAGTACAGCATTATGATATTGCCATTCCCAAGGCGGGCAAGGATCTCCATGTGGTCATGCTTGCGGATATTCATATTGATCGTGAAAAAGAGAAAGGTTATGTAGCAAAAATGGTCCGGGAAATCAACGCCTTAAACCCGGATATGGTGCTTCTGACCGGAGATATTTTTGATGACCGGGATATTAATGTGCTGCTGCGAGAAAAAGAAACCCTGAAAAAAATCAAAGCCCCCTATGGTGTATACGGTGTTTTGGGCAACCATGAGTATTATACGGGAAACCTGGATAAATGCCTGGCTATTTTTAAAGAAGCCGACATCCGCATTTTGAGAGATGAAGTGGTTGAAGCCGAGGGACTTTATATTGTTGGCAGAGAGGATGCTTCGAGAAAACGGAAGAGTTTAAAGGAATTAATGAAAGAAGTAAACCGGGAAAAACCCGTTATCTTGCTGGATCATCAACCGGTTTTATTGGATGAAGCAAAGGACAGCGGGGTTGATTTACAGCTTTCCGGACATACTCACAGGGGACAATTTTTCCCCAATCAGCTCATCACCCGGAGGATTTTCGAAGTGGATTACGGTTATCTGGCCAAGGATTCCTTACAGGTGATCGTTTCATCGGGTTACGGTACCTGGGGTCCCCCGGTACGGATTGGCACACAGTCGGAGATTGTGGATATTCAACTTAACTTTTCAAAATGAAAATATCCGGCAATTTACAAAGACAATCATAACCACTCGCTTAGGGATTCACTTACCCGTAAACGGATGGATATACTCCTCTAAGCTCATGGGAATTGATGCCATTTCCTCTTATAGCTGTTTTTGATATATTGTTCTATGGCTAAAATTAAAACAGTTTAAATGCGTATAGCCGTTCAATATCATGCCTTTATTGCGTTTCTACAGCAATTCTTGCCTTGTTTTTTTGCGGTATAAAGGGCCTTATCACTGAGTTTATAGAGCATATCAATGCTGGTTTCTTTGTCGGGGATGATGGTACAGACGCCGATGCTTACCGTATACTTTATTTCAGTATCGGTCTGGATGGACGAATCCTCTACCGCCGCCCTTAACCGTTCCGCAATGTCACCGGCTTCTTTCTTGCCTGTTCCCGGAAGCAATACGGCAAATTCCTCTCCGCCATATCTGCCGATCAAGTCGTAATTTCTCAACTGTTTCCTGAGGGTATCGGCAAAATCTTGCAGTACGATATCGCCCGCATAATGGCCATGGGTATCATTGATTTTTTTAAAATCATCAATGTCGATAAGCAAGTATGAGATTTGTTCCTGCTTTCTTGCAAACAGGGAAATAAGCTCTTTTGAACGCAATATAAAGGTTTTTCGGTTTAAAGTATTGGTTAAACCATCAAAGGACGCAGCTTTAAGCAGATCCGCATCCAGCTTTTCCTTATCCAAGAGAATAAAGCCTGTGCTTCCCGCGAGCATTGCGATATAGAGCAACAAAAACAGTCCGGTGTTAAAAATGTTTGTTGAAGCCAAATTCATGTCAAGGTCTGTGGTTAAAGCCGTATAAGCCCTGAAAATTGAAAAAAGGATTGTAACGCTATAAAAAGAAGCAATTATTTTTTGTAGTATGGAGGATTTTTTGTCTGCAAAAAGCTTATATACCGGAAACACCATCAATATTATTGTGATGGAAGAACCTAAGGTAATTCTGACGTTCTCCGGAAAGCCATAGGCTATGGCTGAGACAAAGACAATGATACATCCAATAAGCAAGGAGATATAAGCCCTTTTGATCCTTTTGGTATAGCTATTTTTCAGAATCAGAAAAGCGATCAGCTCCAAAGCCGCGCCAATAAACAATATGGAATTGCCCACAGCGATCAAAACCATGTTAGGTATTGGGTTCCTAAGCCCAATCATGAACCACGCGAGGGCCTGAAGCAATTTAGAAAGTAAAAACGTATTGACCGTTTTTGTTCTTTTGTGTTGCGCCGTATAGGCAATGATCAGTACGCCTGTAAGAAGATGGCCTAAAATGATAACAATTAACATCGTTCCCATGTTAATATTAAAAAAATCCATCCATATCCCTCTCAGTTCTGCAATGAGTCAATTCTTCTTCAATAGACTGTTTTTTATAATATATGGTAATATTTTGTTGCTGCAATCTGATTTCAATTATACATCGAAAATATACAGTGCAAAAAGATATCGGTGGAATTTTATGATCTATGAATCTGGAATCAATGGTGAAGCGTGATCCATATAGAACAGCGCGCGGTTGCCCGTGGTCAAGGTGGGAAAGCGAATAGGAGGCTCTGGCAAAGGCTTTGCAAACGTCTGCATAGCAGATGGCACTTTTTTAGACAAAAAAAGGCTGGACTCAAGGGAGGGTCCAGCCCCGATTTTTATATGGATTCTGTTTTTACCACGCTTATTCCGGATTTCCTGCAAAATAGGTTGTACCGGGGCTGTTAACCTGTGCCGGCTTGTTTGATTTCCTATCTTTGCTCAACTTCGGCTCGGCCTTCTGCTTTCCGGCATCCCTGGATTTCAGTTTGCTGCTGATGTTCATGACCTCCCTTCCTTATTATAGGGGAACCAACTCTAGTTTTCTCAGTCCGAACAGGCTCCTATACAAGAGCAAGGGCGAGGAAAGCCTTGTGACTCATAAATTTTGACAGCAGAATTTTTTTAAGATGTGTCATTATTTTATCCCCTGCCCCGTCTATCTTATGAAACATCCAATGTGGGTTCCTGTTGCGCAACAGGGGAAGGGGTGGTACTATTAGCGTAAATTTATCGGCGGTACCGGTCCAAACCGGGACCACTTATGGTGAACATATGGAGCATTTTTTTCAAAAACTATATGTGGAGATGTATCCCCGGTTGGTACGTCAGGCCGCCTTTTTATTGGGAGATCCGGTGGCAGCCGAAGATGCGGCCCAGGAGGCTTTTGCCAGACTGCACCATACAGGTTTGTCAAGCATCCAAAATCCTTCCGGGTGGCTGGTAAAGGTGACCAACAATATCTGCTATGATTATCTGCGCAGTGAGGGCAGTCGCCGCCGCCGGGAAGAAAAGACCTTCCGGCAGTTTTATGCGGATTCCTTTGCAACTGCGGCCCCTTCCGCCGAGACGTCCGTCCTGGACCGGGAAATTTTTCAGTTGGTTCACAGGGCCTTAGAACGTCTGCAACCCCGGGATCGTATGCTGCTGCTGCTGAAATTTTCCGGCTACAGTTATGGTGAGATTGCTGAGGCGGTGGATATTAATAAAGGTTCTGTAGGAACCCTTTTGGCCCGGGCCAGAGAGCGGTTCAAGCGAGAATATCAATCCCAGGAATAAACTGAGGAGGTGGCAAGGAATGAATTGTCCGGATACAGGTACCTGGCAGGCGTATCTTGATGGGGAAATCCCCGAACAAGAGCGAGGGCAATTCCTGGAGCATGCTCAAAAATGCCCCCGGTGCGCAAAAACTCTGGCGGAACTCTCCCAGTTGGAGGATTGGACCGGTCAGCATTTAATGAAATATGGTTCCGCTCTGGATGAAATGATGCCCAAGCAGGATGAGCATAAAAGGTTTCAACTATCTCATGTAGAAGGCATGAAAAAAGTGGATAATGGAGGTCAAAGCATGACAAGGAAATTTAAGAAATGGGCCATGGTGGCGGCTTCGCTGCTGGTGTTGGCCGGCTCGCTGACCTTTGCACCGGTACAGGAAGCGGTGGCCGATTTTCTTTCGGTTTTCAGAGTACAGAAGATGCAAATGATAAAAGTAAGTCCCGATGAAATGCAGCAAATGGCCCGGGCCATTGAAACCAAAGCCGGGGAAATTGATCTGAAACAATTTGGCAAAGTGGAAGTTATTAAAAAGCCGGAACAGGTGGAGATGGCTCCGGCGGATATCCAAAATCAATTATCTTTTAAGGTAAAACAACCGTCCTTTATTCCCGAGGGCTATTCCCTGTCTGAGAAGGCAAAGGTTCAGCAGGACGGTAAAGCCGAGTTCCGGCTGGAAGTGGACCAGGCCAACGCTTTGCTGAAGGCTCTGGGTTCCGCTACCCTGCTGCCGGAAAGCCTGCAGGGAAAAGCCTTTAGCATTCATGTTCCGGCGGGAGTACAATTGCAGTATCTGCAAAACGACGGACAAAGGGGCTTCACCCTGAACCAGTTTGCCACTCCAGAAGTGGTGGTACCCTCGGGCGTTGATCCGGAGGATTTGAGAGCCGCTCTGCTGGATTTACCCATCCTGCCGGATGATTTACGGAATCAGTTGGCCAGCATTGACGACTGGCAGAACACCATGATTGTTCCTGATGCCGGCCAGGACGGAATGGAAAAAATGACGGTCAATGGACAGGACGCCATTTATGCTCAAAATAACCAGGGCTTTGGCTACCTGATGTGGGTGGACAACGGCGTGATCTATCAATTAAACGGGTTCCTGGATTCCGAGAACGCCGTGAAGGTTGCCCAATCCCTCTACTAATTTGAATCAATAATTTTAAAATGGAGCGATCGTATGCTGGCCATTGAAACCCACAAACTGACAAAGACTTATGAAGGCCGTGGGGGCTGCAGGGAAATATCCCTGTCAGTTCCCCGCGGGTCTGTTTTTGGTTTATTGGGACCCAACGGGGCGGGAAAAAGCACTCTGGTAAAAATGCTGGTGGGACTATTGCATCCCAGTTCCGGTGAGGCGAAAATACTGGATAAGCCGCTCAAGGATATTTCCGTGCGCAAGAAAGTTGGTTTTCTTCCTGAAAATTTTCGTTACCACGACTGGTTAACCGGAGAAGATTTGCTCCGGTTTCATGCGTCTTTATTTAAACTTTCCTCCCAGGAGGCGGCCCAAAGGATCCCCAAAATTCTAGAAGAGATCGGACTGGCGGAACAGGGGAATAAACAGATCGGCAATTACAGCAAAGGCATGCAGCAGAGAATTGGATTGGGCTGTGCCTTGCTGCCCAATCCTGATTTGCTGTTTTTGGATGAACCCACCTCGGCCCTGGACCCCATTGGCCGAAAACTGGTGCGGGATTTAATTGTTTCTCTAAAAAAAGAGGGGAAAACCATTTTTTTAAACAGTCATCTGCTAAGCGAACTGGAAACGGTTTGTGATGAAATTGCCATCATTAAAGAGGGCCGCCTGATTTTTCAGGGCAACTGGCGGGAAATTGCCGCCCACAACTTTAAAATCAAGGTGGTGGCCAAAGCTGAAATCCAATCGGATATCCTGGAAAGATTGGTCTCCCAGGGCTACCCGCTACTCTCCTGCGGGTCCGCGGGAACTTCCGGAACAGGTCGTGAATACCTGTTTAGCTGTAAGGATAGCCAGGATACGCCACAACTGATAAAAGGTTTAGTGGAAGCGGAAGTGCAGCTCTATGAAGTTCATCCTGTCTGGGATTCATTGGAGAACTTGTTCCTGGAATATATCGCCCATGAGGGTAGGTCGGAAGGAGGTTCTCCCTTGTGTTAAGTATTGCCCGGCTGACTTTTATGGAGGTTTTTCGCAAAAGGATTTTCCTGGTCACCTTATTGCTTTCCGTTTTATTTATCCTGTTGTACGGTGTGGCCCTTGATTTTGTATCTGAGGAACTGAGAACCCAGTCCATGAGGGGCTCCCAGTTAATTTTGCAGCAGATCATTGGAAGCCAACTGTTAGGGGCGGGGCTCTATTTTTCTTCCTTTCTGTTGGCTTTACTGGCCATCATGGGCAGTGTGGGAGCCATCGCCTCGGAGCTTGAAAACGGTTTGCTGCATGCGGTTGTCTCTAAACCCATTCCCAGGAGGGAAATTGTTTTAGGTAAGTTTTTGGGCTATGGTTCCATGCTTGCCGTTTACGCCTTGGTTCTCTATACCGCGGTGCTGGTACTGAATCAATATTACAGCCCCGCTGTATTGTCCCTGCTGACAGCCGGGGGGCTTATTTCCGGCGCGTTGGTCTTCATTCTCCAACCCCTGGTGCTGCTGGGAGTGGCGTTGGTTTTCAGCACCCTGTTGAGAACGCTCGCCGCGGGAATTATTTCGGTGATCCTGTACGGGTTAGGAATGATCGGAGGGTTTTTAGAACAGGTAGGTTCGGCCATTGCCAATGCTTCTCTGATCAATATCGGCATCGCCACCAGCCTGGTAATGCCCAGCGATGCTTTATTCAGGAAGATGTTAACCTTTGTAACCGGCAATGAGGCCAATCCTCTGTCCTCCTTATCCTTAGGACCCTTTGGCGTCAATGTGCCTCCCAGTAACGCCATGTTGGTATATACTTGCCTTTATATTGCAGCCTGTGTTTGTTTGGCGGTTTATTCCTTTGAGAGAAAAGATTTGTAATTTAATGCGCAGGCTCCAACCCGAATTAGAGCGGGTTTTTAGAAATCAAGATGCATTTCTAGAAGGAAAGATCCTTACCCTAAACCGTAAGGATTTTTCCTATTGTAAAAAGAGAAAATCACCCTACGCAGATGGACCCAAAAAGCTTAAGCTAGGTGCGGCTGGACGGACCTTTCAGTGAGACTTGAAGCTCAGCCCGCTGCCATGCCTTATAGGGCTAGAGCAAACCACCCGCTTAGAGGGTGGTCATAATTGAAAATATTTCAAAATTGCATGTTGTCACCTGCTAAAAACAGAGTTAGAATTATTTTTATTAGTTATTAAAGTAGTTAAAAAAATGTAAGGGAGTCCTTTTGTATGGCAAGCACAGCTCCAAGGTCCATAGCGGCCCCGAATTCCTCCCTATGGGTGGGTCTTTTTCATTTATTTGTTGTTTATATTGTCTGGGGCAGTACCTATCTGGCCATCCGGGTGGGAGTCCGGGAGGGGTCGGGTTTTCCTCCCTTCAGTATGGGAGGCTCCCGCTTGTTGGCTGCTACGGCGATTCTTTTTCTGGTGGCGTTCATTACCCGTCAATCCTTAAAGATTTCCCCAAAGGGACTTTGGGTTCATGCTTTATCGGGTTTTTTCCTGTGGGTTGGGGGCAATGGGTTGGTCATGTGGGGAGAGCAGCAGGCGGATTCAGGCTATGCGGCCCTGCTGGTGGCTTCCGTGCCCCTGTGGGTAGCCATTATTGAAGGAATTTTGGACCGTAAAATCCCCTCCAAGCTGCTGATAGGATCACTGCTCATGGGGTTCCTGGGGATTGGCGTACTTTCCTTCCCCACCTTTCGTACCGGAGGGGAGGCCAATCTGCACAGTATTTTTGCCCTATTGCTGGCTCCTCTTTTCTGGGGCATCGGCATGGTTGTACAGCGCAGAAATCCGGTGGCCTTAAGTCCCATCGTCAGCTCAGGTTACCAACAGCTCTTTGGAGCCATTGGGTTTATTCTGGCTGCCCTGCTTTTGGGAGAGCCTTGGCCCAATCCCACGCCGGAAGCCTGGTGGGCCTGGGGCTACTTGGTAGTGTTTGGCTCACTCTTTGCTTTTACTTCCTTTATTATGGCTCTTAAAATGCTGCCAACCAGCCTGGTGGTGACTTATGCTTATGTAAACCCGGTAGTGGCGGTATTTTTAGGCTGGCTGATCCTGCATGAGCCGCTGAGCGTATGGACCCTGGGGGGAACGGTTCTTGTTTTACTGGGAGTGGCCGGAACCTTTAAACATCAAAGCCAGGTCAATAAAAAGCATGCCACCCAGGAATAATCCCTTTAATGCAAACACCCCGGCAGCCATGGGCGCCGGGGTGTTTTAATCTTATTTAGCTATTTTTGATTGGTTTAGGTTCCCGGCAACCAGCTGTTTCCATTGTTGGGCTGGTTTGGTTTTTCCCCGCCATTTTCCTTGCCGGAGTCGGGCTGTTCCGGAAGTACGTATTTTTCCGCAGCTGACGGGTCAATTCCATCAACGGTGTGCAGGGTGCAGGTTTGGGTCGGCGCTCTTAAGGCGAAATCCGCCACATTGGAGGGAACCGAGTAGGGCAGCTTTAACAGAACCTTGGTAATCCGGTCAGGGCAGTATTCGTTGGGAAGTTCACCGGTGGTGGCGCAAACCTCCATCACTTGATGCAGATTATCCACCTCGGTGGGTACGGTGCCTGTAACAAACAGGTCGCTAATCATATGATCCGCCGGTGTGTTGGGCCCGGGCAGCAGACCGGATTTGCTGTCCACCGTGGCGCTGGTAATACCCGAAGGCCGGGGGAAATCTTTGGCGGGTGTTCCGGCCAGGGCCTTGCTCATGACTTCTTTGAAAATCATGGCCGGGTACATACCGCCGTAGGACTGGGGCATTTTTTTCGGTGAATCGTGACCAATCCAAACAGCCCCCACCAGGTTGTAGGTATAGCCCACAAACCAGATGTCTTTACCCTCGTCGGTGGTCCCGGTTTTACCGGCCACCGGACGACCGATATTGGCCCTGCTGCCGGTACCCGACTGGACCGCAGACTTCAGCATATCGGTAACTAAATAAGCGGTGGTGGCTTTCATGGCCTGATGCTGTTCGGGTTTAAACTCATCTAGCACCGTACCGTCGGAAGTCTCCACTTTGGTAATGGCGTGGGGCTGCACATAAATTCCCCGGTTGGCGAAGGCGCCATAGGCACCGGCCATGTCCAAAGGAATAACGCCGGTACTGACACCCCCCAGGGCCATGGCCAAACCGTCTTTATTGGCGTCCAGAGTGGTAATGCCAAGTCCGCTGGCAAATTTAACGGCCTGATTCAACCCTACTTGATTCAGAAGTTTAATGGCCACAATGTTGACCGAATGGATCAATGCCGTTCTCATGGGGATCAGACCCCGGAAGGAACCGTCCGCGTTTCTGGGACTATAGCTGCCGAAGCTTTGCGGAATATCGTCAATAATGGAAGCAGGCCCCATTCCTTTGTATTCAATGGCCGGTCCGTAAGCGATAATGGGCTTAATGGATGAACCCGGCTGGCGTCCAATTTTTCTTCCATCCGCCAGAGTCTGATATTGGGTGGCCCGGTTTAGCTGACGCTGCTGTTTGTGTTCCCGGCCGCCAACAATGGCTCTTAAATACCCGGTTCCCGGTTCCATAAACACCGCTGCGCCCTGGGGCTGAGGTAAACCGTTGGCATCCACCGGGGAACTGGGAAAGTTATTCTTGTTGGCCATGGCGTTTTCGGCAATTTTTTGAATTTTGGGGTCCAGGGTGGTGTAAACCTTTAAACCGCCCTTATAAACCATATCGGCGCCGTATTTTTCAACCAGCTTTTCGGTTACATAATCCACAAAATAAGGATAAGGGTAGCTGACCGATTGCATTTTATCCGCTGTGGGCAGTGGTTTGGCAGCGGCTTCCTGACGCTGCTCTTCCGTTATTTTCCCGGCTTCTTTCATGCGCAGGAGTACGGTGTTCCGGCGGTTTAAGGCCATGTCATACTTCTTCTGATACGCTTCGTTAACCTGGTTATCCTCGCCGACCGACGGGGTTTCATCCAGGTAGCTGGAGTAAGAAGAAGGCGCCTGAGGCAAACCTGCTAAAAAAGCCGCCTCATCCAGAGTCAATTCATCGGTTTTAAGGTCCTTGCCCAAATAGGTTTGAGCAGCGGACTGAATGCCATAGGCGCCCTGTCCAAAAAAGATCTTATTTAAATACATTTCAAAGATTTCGTCTTTGGTAAAGTGCCTTTCCATTTGTAAGGTAAGGATCACTTCCTGGATCTTTCTTTTGGGTGTGCGGTCCGGCGACAGATAAGATAGTTTTACCAACTGCATGGTAATGGTACTGAACCCTTCACGGATCTCACCGGCCAGAACGTTTCGATATAAGGCCCGGCCGAAACTGCGAAAGTTAATACCATGGTGGTCGTAAAAACGGTCGTCCTCGGTGGCCAGGAAAGCATCCCGAACCACGTTGGGGACTTCAAGCAGTTTAATGGGTTCCCGGTTTTCAGCACCAATTCGGGTAACCAGATTTCCATCCTTATCATATATCGATGTGGGCAGTAAGGTTTCAAGGGATTCAGGGTTCCAGGCAGGCATGTCCGCAACGGCATAGGCAAAATAGCCCAGGGAAGCTACACCGCCCACCAAAACCAAGAAAGCCACTATTAGAAAAGCCAAACGTCCGGTTCTGAGCCTTCGGCTTTTTTTTCTAGCCAAAAGTCTAAACCTCCTTTTAGAAAAATCGTGCCACAATAACAGAATTATAACACAGGTGAAGGAATTGGGAGTACCTATTTTGCTTTCTTGTCATATGCTGTTAACCTTGGTATATTAGTTAGGATTTTTTATAAAATAAGACTCATTAAAGAGTACGGTGTAACTGACTCTTTTTAACTGTTGTTTTGAAAGGAGCCGGGTTATGGTTAGTGTGGAAAAGCAACTGGGAATTATCAAGGGAGGGGCCGCCGAGATCATACCTGAAGAGGAGATGGTGGAGAAGCTTAAAAAATCGGTGTCTAATCATAAGCCGCTGCACATTAAATTAGGACTTGATCCCACCGCGCCGGATATCCAACCGGGACATACGGTGGTGCTGCAAAAGCTCCGTCAGTTTCAGGAACCGGGCCATCAGGCGACCATTATATTAGGAGATTACACCGGTCGTATCGGCGATCCCGGCGGAAAATCCGAAACCAGAAAGCAATTGACCGAAGAAGAAGTACTGACGTAAGCGATCCCAATCTGCGCTTTAAACCGGAGGACGGAACGGTTATCCGGGCCGGTAAACGTCGCTTTGCCAGGTTATCCGTTAAAATTTAGTTCTTATTGATATAGGCTAACACCTTTTTTGACGCACCCCTTCATATATATAAGATGTGGGGGGGAATTTTTTTGTTCCGAAAAACAAGAGGCCTGTCAAAAAAATATGTCGTCCTCATGATTTCATTGGTAGTGGTGGGATTATTGGTAGGGTTCTTTATTTTTACCGATCGGGTTCTCCAGCCCAGTATCTTTACCATTGCCCGGGTAAAGGCCATTCATCTGGCCACGGAAATATTAAATGAAACCGTCAGAGACAGGATGGCAAAACAGCCGGTTCATTACCAGGACCTTATTCATATTCACAAGGACAGTTCCGGTAAGATTGTGATGATTCAGGCGGATACCGTAAAAATAAACCAACTATCAACCGATATGACCCTGAAGGTGCAGGAAGCCTTGAGGAAGATTGATAATCAAAGTATTAATATTCCACTGGGCCAACTTCTCGGGTTTCAGTTGCTGGCTGCCCTGGGCCCCGAGTTGAATGTACGGTTAATTCCCGTGGGCATTGTAAGAGTGGATATCATTGATAAATTTGAGGGAGCCGGGATAAACCAGACCCGACATTTAATATGGATGGATCTGACTTCCGAATTTCAGATTGCTGTTCCCCTTCATAAGGAAGTTTTTAAGGTCAGCGTCAAAGTGCCTCTGGCTGAAAGCATTATTGTCGGAGATGTGCCGCCGGCTTTAATCTCTATGCCCGGGGGTGTTGTGGGACAATAAAAACATCCATGGGTATCATGAAACCTGGCAGAAGTCAGGTTTTTTGCATACTTCCTTGTTATTAAAGGGAAAATAGTGGTAATGTGAAAAAGCCACGATTTATTGCTGAACAAAAGAAAATACATAGAAATAATCGCCTTGACGACCCTGATATCCATATGCTACTATTATCAACAGTCCTGCTTGCACAGCCGAAAAATGAGGCAAAAAAGTTATAAATTAGCACTTGCCAAATGAGTCGACTGGTGGTAAGATAACAAATGTCGCCGCTGAGCGGTGAACAAAAGGACAAGCCAAAAAAGCTAATAAGAGACCTTTCAGATGCGAGCGTGACAAGTCAAGCGAAGCAGATCAAAGGTCGAAGCTGGTCTTTGAAAACTAAACAGAACGATGATGGATGAAAAGCGGGAAGCCAAAGTCGGGTGAGAACCCGAGAGTAGGCGGACCAAAAACAATCCTCGTCAAAGCGTGAAAACGCTAGCGAGTAATTCAGAACACAAGAGCAAATCAACTCTTGAAAATATTTTAGGATATTTTATGGAGAGTTTGATCCTGGCTCAGGACGAACGCTGGCGGCGTGCTTAACACATGCAAGTCGAACGGAGTTTAAAATGAAACCTAGTGATTTTTAAACTTAGTGGCGGACGGGTGAGTAACGCGTGGATAACCTGCCGGATAGACCGGGATAACAGTTGGAAACGACTGCTAATACCGGATACGCTCCTAGGAACGCATGTTCTAAGGAGGAAAGATTTATCGCTAACCGATGGATCCGCGTCCCATTAGCTAGTTGGAGGTGTAACGGACCCCCAAGGCGACGATGGGTAGCCGGCCTGAGAGGGCGAACGGCCACACTGGGACTGAGACACGGCCCAGACTCCTACGGGAGGCAGCAGTGGGGAATCTTCCGCAATGGGCGAAAGCCTGACGGAGCAACGCCGCGTGAGGGAAGAAGGCTTTCGGGTTGTAAACCTCTGTCTTAAGGGAAGAACAAAATGACGGTACCTTGAGAGGAAGCCCCGGCTAACTACGTGCCAGCAGCCGCGGTAAAACGTAGGGGGCGAGCGTTGTCCGGAATTACTGGGCGTAAAGGGCGCGTAGGTGGTGCATTAAGTTAGAGGTGAAAGTGCGGGGCTTAACCCCGTGAGGCCTCTGATACTGGTGGACTTGAGTGCAGGAGAGGGGAGCAGAATTCCCAGTGTAGCGGTGAAATGCGTAGATATTGGGAGGAATACCAGTGGCGAAGGCGGCTCTCTGGACTGTAACTGACACTGAGGCGCGAAAGCGTGGGGAGCGAACAGGATTAGATACCCTGGTAGTCCACGCCGTAAACGATGAGTGCTAGGTGTTGGGGGTATCGACCCCCCCAGTGCCGTAGTTAACACAATAAGCACTCCGCCTGGGGAGTACGGTCGCAAGACTGAAACTCAAAGGAATTGACGGGGGCCCGCACAAGCGGTGGAGTATGTGGTTTAATTCGACGCAACGCGAAGAACCTTACCAGGGCTTGACATCCTCTGAAAAGTATAGAGATATACTCCTTGCCCTTCGGGGTAACAGAGAGACAGGTGGTGCATGGTTGTCGTCAGCTCGTGTCGTGAGATGTTGGGTTAAGTCCCGCAACGAGCGCAACCCCTAACATTCGTTGCCAGCGAGTAATGTCGGGAACTCGAATGTGACTGCCGTTGACAAAACGGAGGAAGGTGGGGATGACGTCAAATCATCATGCCCCTTATGTCCTGGGCTACACACGTACTACAATGGCCGGTACAGACGGAAGCGAAGCTGTGAAGTGAAGCAAATCTGAGAAAGCCGGTCCCAGTTCGGATTGTAGTCTGCAACTCGACTACATGAAGTCGGAATCGCTAGTAATCGCAGGTCAGCATACTGCGGTGAATACGTTCCCGGGCCTTGTACACACCGCCCGTCACACCACGAAAGCTGACAACACCCGAAGCCGGTGACTTAACCGCAAGGAGAGAGCCGTCGAAGGTGGGGTTGGTGATTGGGGTGAAGTCGTAACAAGGTAGCCGTATCGGAAGGTGCGGCTGGATCACCTCCTTTCTAAGGAGAACGTAAGCGGCTTGGGAGAAGCGAGCCAAGCAAGGAAGCTGCGAGGGAGTGAGCGGAGCGTATAAGAGATACGTGAGCACACGAGCGAAGCAGCTGACGAAGCAGGGCGAAGCTTATCGCGAGACGCGCGTACTCTGGTCGATCGTTCATCATCCGACTGTTTAGTTTTGAGAGACCTGAAATCAACCAGGAAACCGGTTGATTTTAAGTATCTCATCAAACAAATAAAAAAACCGGGGACTATAGCTCAGCCGGTTAGAGCGCACGCCTGATAAGCGTGAGGTCGGTGGTTCGAGTCCACCTAGTCCCACCATTGGATCGTCACAAGCCGAAAAGCTTATCACGATACAACGTGGGGGCATAGCTCAGCTGGGAGAGCACCTGCCTTGCAAGCAGGGGGTCAGCGGTTCGATCCCGCTTGTCTCCACCAATTTTAAATTTTGCCTAAAGGCCTTTCAGATGCGAGCATGGCAAGGAAGCCGCGAGAGAGTGCGCGGAGCGTATAGGAATACGTGAGCACACGAACGAAGCGGCTGACGAAGCAAGGCGAAGCAGATCAAAGGCCGACCGTTCCTTGAAAACTAAACAGCGAAACAAGTAAAGCGTCGTAGAAACAATTTTGCAGGAAACAGCAATGGATCCGAGCAAAAAAGGTAAGAAAGTAGGTCAAGAAAGAAAGGGCATACGGTGGATGCCTAGGCGCTAAGGGCCGAAGAAGGGCGCGGTAAGCTGCGAAAAGCCACGGGAAGCCGCAAGCAGGCATTGATCCGTGGATACCCGAATGGGGCAACCCGGCGGAGCAAACCTCCGTCACCCTGTGCTGAATCCATAGGCACAGAGGAGGGCACCCGGGGAACTGAAACATCTAAGTACCCGGAGGAAAAGAAAGAAACATCGAACCCCCAAGTAGCGGCGAGCGAACAGGGGCGAGCCTAAACCAGTGAACTTCGGTTCACTGGGGTTGAGGGATCCTCATCAAGTGATTGCTAGTCCTAGTTGAAGCTGCCTGGAAAGGCAGGGCACAGAAGGTAAAACCCCTGTAGACGAAAGGACGAAAATTGCAGAGGACATCCCAAGTACCGCAGGACACGAGAAACCCTGTGGGAATCCGGGGGGACCACCCCCCAAGGCTAAATACCCTAAGCGACCGATAGTGAACCAGTACCGTGAGGGAAAGGTGAAAAGCACCCCGGGAGGGGAGTGAAAAAGAACCTGAAACCGTATGCCTACAAACTGTCGGAGCACGTTAAAAGTGTGACGGCGTACTTTTTGTAGAACGGACCGGCGAGTTACATCCAACGTGCAGGTTAAGGCAGGAAAGCCGGAGCCGAAGCGAAAGCGAGTCTTAAAAGGGCGAAAGTACGTTGGAGTAGACCCGAAACCTGGTGATCTACCCATGTCCAGAGTGAAGCTTTAGTAAAATAAAGTGGAGGCTCGAACCGACCTTCGTTGAAAAGGAGGCGGATGAGATGTGGGTAGGGGTGAAATGCCAATCGAACCAGGAGATAGCTGGTTCTCCCCGAAATAGCTTTAGGGCTAGCCTCGGAGGATGGATTGCGGAGGTAGAGCACTGAATGGGCTAGGGGCCTTCACGGGTTACCGAACCCAATCAAACTCCGAATGCCGCAATAACTAAGACTCCGGGAGTCAGACTGCGGGTGCTAAGATTCGTAGTCAAAAGGGAAACAGCCCAGACCAACAGCTAAGGTCCCCAAGACAGGCTAAGTGGAAAAGGATGTGGGGTTGCACAGACAACCAGGATGTTGGCTTAGAAGCAGCCACCATTGAAAGAGTGCGTAATAGCTCACTGGTCAAGTGGCCCTGCGCCGAAAATGAAACGGGGCTAAGCCTGGCACCGAAGCTTTGGATTGTCGAAAGACAGTGGTAGGGGAGCGTTCTTATTGAGTTGAAGCAGTACCGTAAGGAGCTGTGGATTGATAAGAAGTGAGAATGCCGGTATGAGTAAGCGAAAAGGCAGGTGAGAATCCTGCCCGCCGAAAACCTAAGGATTTCTGGGGAAGGTTCGTCCGCCCAGAGTAAGTCGGGACCTAAGCCGAGGCCGCAAGGCGTAGGCGATGGACAATCGGTTGAGAATCCGATACCACCTAAGACCGTTTGAGGATGGAGTGACGCAGGAGGGTACGTTGAGCCGGCGGCTGGAAAAGCCGGTCCAAGCTTGTAGGGTGTAAGATAGGCAAATCCGTCTTACGGGAAGCCCGAGGAGTGAAGGGGAGCGAAAACAAGTAGCGAAGCAGCGGATCCCAAACTGCCAAGAAAAGCTTCTAACGAGGTTTGTAGGTGCCCGTACCGTAAACCGACACAGGTAGGTGGGGTGAAAATCCTAAGGCGCGCGAGAGAACCCTCGTTAAGGAACTCGGCAAAATGACCCCGTAACTTCGGGAAAAGGGGTGCCTCGGTATCGTGAAAAATGCACATTTGGAGCGAGAAGAGGCCGCAGAGAAAAGGCCCAAGCGACTGTTTACCAAAAACACAGGTCCCTGCTAAAGCGAAAGCTGACGTATAGGGGCTGACGCCTGCCCGGTGCTGGAAGGTTAAGGGGAAGAGTTAGACGCAAGTCGAAGCTGAGAACTGAAGCCCCAGTAAACGGCGGCCGTAACTATAACGGTCCTAAGGTAGCGAAATTCCTTGTCAGGTAAGTTCTGACCCGCACGAAAGGCGTAACGATTTGGGCACTGTCTCAACGAGGGGCTCGGTGAAATTGTAATGACGGTGAAGATGCCGTCTACCTGCGACAGGACAGAAAGACCCCGTGGAGCTTTACTGTAGCTTGACATTGGGTTTTGGTATTTGATGTACAGGATAGGTGGGAGACTGGGAAGTATGTACGCTAGTATGTATGGAGTCAGCGTTGGGATACCACCCTTTAGATATTGAAATTCTAACTTGATACCATGAAGCTGGTAAAAGGACCGTGTCAGGTGGGCAGTTTGACTGGGGCGGTCGCCTCCCAAAGAGTAACGGAGGCGCCCAAAGGTTCCCTCAGCGCGGAAGGAAATCGCGCGTTAGAGTGTAAAGGCAAAAGGGAGCTTGACAGCGAGACCTACAAGTCGAGCTGGTACGAAAGTAGGGCTTAGTGATCCGGCGGTGCCGAGTGGAAGGGCCGTCGCTCAACGGATAAAAGCTACCCCGGGGATAACAGGCTTATCTCCCCCAAGAGTCCACATCGACGGGGAGGTTTGGCACCTCGATGTCGGCTCATCGCATCCTGGGGCTGAAGTAGGTCCCAAGGGTTGGGCTGTTCGCCCATTAAAGCGGTACGTGAGCTGGGTTCAGAACGTCGTGAGACAGTTCGGTCCCTATCCGTCGCAGGCGCAGGAAACTTGAGAAGAGCTGTCCCTAGTACGAGAGGACCGGGATGGACGGACCGCTGGTGTACCAGCTATCGTGCCAACGGTAATGCTGGGTAACTAAGTTCGGAAGGGATAAGCGCTGAAAGCATCTAAGCGCGAAGCCCGCTTCAAGATGAGGTTTCCCACTTGAAAGAGGTAAGATCCCATGAAGACGACATGGTAGATAGGCCGGGGGTGTAAGGGCAGTAATGTTTTGAGCCGACCGGTACTAATCGATCGAGGACTTGACCTAATGTATGACCTTTACGAAAAGCGCTGTTTAGTTTTCAGGGAATGAATAAGTCAATAAGTTTCTGGTGACGATACCGGAGGGGATACACCTGTTCCCATCCCGAACACAGCAGTTAAGTCCTCCAGGGCCGATGGTACTTGGGGCTCACGCCCCTGGGAGAGTAGGTCGTTGCCAGATTAATTTTAAAAACCCTGCAACTTAACGGCTGTAGGGTTTTGTTATATTAGTAGTGCCGAGTGGGGTAAAATGAAAAAACATTATCAAAAAGAGTTTGAAGTTCATTATTATGAGGTCAACCAATACCAGGAGGCTACTACCGGTTTCTGTTCTTAATTACTTAGAGGAAACCTCCATTGCACATTCGGAGGCAGTGGGGTCGGGCTTAAATAAGTTGAAGTCAGAGGGGATTGCCTGGGTATTAAATCGCTGGAGCGTACAAACGGGAAGATATCCCCAGTGGAATGAGAAAATAATTGTGGAAATCGTGTAGATTATAAAGACTACAAAATGTTCTTAAAATATATGAAAGATCAAGGTGTTCGTAATTTTAATTACCAGGATTATCTTCAATGGTTAGAACAATTTAAAGAAAAGAACCACAGCTATGGGGTTGTTCACCTACAAGGTTATAAAAACGGAGCAGCACAATATAAATAGCTAAATATTAATTGAAAATGAAAGCCAATCTTCACTTTCTAGTGGGGATTTGGCTTTTTTCTTTTAGACAAAGTTTATTTTTATTACTATTGCTGTTAAAATATGTTGTAGCATAATGGGTAATATCATTCCGGTAGGGAGTCTTATAAATGATTTTCAATAACATTGTAATAAAGAAAGCAATCCTTTTTCTAGTGAAGTTGTTCTGGTTTTCCCTGGGATTATTTATATGTGCCTTTTCGATTGTACTAATTTTAGAGTCAAATCTAGGCTTAGGTCCCTGGGATGTTTTTCATATTAGCATGACGAAGTACGTACCTCTAACTTTTGGTCAGGTAAATATTGCAACCGGACTACTCTGTGTTATCATAGCATATGCAATGGGCATAAAGCCGACTTTCGGTACAATCCTTAATATGCTCATGGGTGGTGTATTTATTGATTTCATCATGTCTGTAAACCTTATCCCACCTGCTATTACATACTTACAACAGTATGCGTACCTTTTAATTGGCATCTTTTGTTTTGGACTAGGAACAGGGGCATATATTTCGGCACATATGGGTACTGGTCCAAGGGATAGTTTAATGATGGGCCTCCAACGATCAACCGGTAGGAGCATTGGCCTAGTAAGAACTGTACTTGAAGTGCTTGTGGTTACGTTGGGTTTTCTGTTGGGCGGGAAAATTGGTGTAGGAACATTAATATTTTCCTTCACCATAGGCTGGTTTACACAATTGTTCTTAATGCTATTTTATTGGTGCGGCAGGCAAAGCTGGTTTGTTAAATGGTTATATTTATTAACGGACAAAAAGAGTCAGACCAGTAACTTCTGATGAAAAAGGTGCGATTTTTTAAAAGATGCAGGAAACTGAAAAAATAAATAGAATTTTTTATTAACTATAAAACGAAACTGTGTTTCGCGATTTGAAACAAACGGGCGATGGGAGTGGTTTTGTGTTTTTGGAAGCTTTTGATTTGACAGGTAAAGTTGCTATTTTCGTAGGGGGCAGCGGAGGTCTGGGTAAAACCATAAGTTTAGGTTTGGCCAAAGCGGGGGCTAATGTCATACCGGTTAGCCGGAGCAAACAACGTAACGAGGAAGTTGTTAAAGAGATCGAAGCATCAGGTGTTCAATCTTTATTAACTACGGTGGATGTAACCAGGGAAGAAGAGGTTCAACGCCTAGTAGAGGAAGTAATGTCCAAGTTTGGTCGTATTGATATTTTGATTAACGCAGCAGGAATAAACTATAAAAAGCCTGTTATAGAATTGACTGTGGCAGAATGGGATCATGTAATTGCTGTAAATTTAAAGGGAACCTTTCTCTGTTGCAAGCTAGTGGGGGAAAAGATGCTGGCCCAAAATTATGGGAAAATTGTTAATATCGCCTCCCTTGGTTCCCATTTAGGAATTACCCGCTCCGCGGCCTATTGTGCCAGCAAGGGTGCAGTATTACAGCTAACCAAAGTGCTGGCGGCTGAATGGGCCAGCCATGGCATCAATGTAAACTGCATCTCACCGGGTTACTTTAAGACAGCACTTAACGAAAAAATGCTATCAGAAAAAGAAACCTACGATAAGATTATGAATCGTACGCCTATGCAAAGGTTAGGAGTACCGGAGGATTTGGTAGGTGCGACTGTGTTCCTTTGCTCTGATGCAGCAAAATTTATTACCGGAACGACCATAGAGGTGGATGGTGGTTTTCTATCAATGGCTTTATAAATGCGGACCGGAGGGATAGACAAATGAAAACCATGCAAGCTATTGTTTGGCAAGGCAAAGAACAACTGAACTTTCAAGAGGTGCCGAAACCAATATTAAATTTCGGTGAGGTTCTGATCAAGGTTCATTATGCTGGGATTTGTGGTTCCGATCTGGGAATCTACTTGGGTAAACACCCACGGGCTAAAGCCCCTTTAATTATGGGTCATGAATTTACCGGTGAGGTGGTGGAAACATGTTTACCGCCAGACAGCACGATTCAAGTGGGGGATAAGGTGACCGTAAATCCGTTAATATCCTGTGGACACTGTCAACCCTGTCGAACTGGCAATGCCCATGTTTGTAGAAGTTTGGCCCTGGTAGGGATAGATATTGATGGTGGTTTTGCAGAATATGTTAAAGTGGATGCTGCTAAGATAGTAAAACTACCAGCTAATCTACCGCTGGATCTGGCCTGTTTGGTGGAACCTGTGGCAGTTACAGCCCATGCCATCAGAAAGTCTGCCCTGAAGGCAGGAGAAACTGTGGCAGTGCTGGGTGGTGGACCCATTGGGCTTCTAACTGCAATTACTGCCAGATTTGCCGGTGCTTCAGAGGTTATAGTTGGTGAGATCAGCGACAGCAGACGAGAACTGGCTAGAAACCTTGGTTTTAAAGTGTTGGATTCAGCCAATAACCCTGAAGCGGAAATATTTAAACTTACTGGTGGAAACGGTGTCGATATTGTCTATGAGGCAGCGGGTGCCCCTGCAACGGCCTTGCTGGCTACCCGATTGGTTAAAATTACCGGCCAAATTGTCGTAGTCAGTGTCTTTAAAGAGCCAAGCAAAATCGATTTAAGGACAGTGAATTTTAATGAACTTTCCATCATTGGTGTAAGAGTTTATGAGCCAAGGGATTATGAAGTGGCATTACATATACTTCGGCAACTAAAGGAAATAGAGCAAGTGATATCCCATCGTTTTCCCTTAGAAAAGGCCCAAGAGGGCTTCGATTTAATGCTTAGTAGCGGAAATTCTATGAAGATTTTATTTACTCCTTAAACTAAAACAAAAATAAAACAATATTTTGAATAATGAAACAAATTTGAAGGAATTTTGAAGAAATTGTCGAATGATAAAATATACATATTGCGATTATTTTTTACTTAACGATGTAAAACGGGGTTTCATAATATGAAACGAAATACAACAAAAACAATAATCGTAATTACCCATTGTGAGTCCGGAGTTATCCTATTCCAGGGAGGTGATCCGTTAATTAACTGATTGTAAAAGGTTATTATAAAATACTATTTTCAAGGAGGTCAAATATGAAAAAGCTGTCTAAGGTTGCCTTAAGTGTCCTAGGTATTATGTTATTCAGTATTTTCTTAACCGGTTGTGGCGGTGGCGGTGAAGAGAAAAAAGACGCCTCCGAACAAGGTAAAGCCATTACCCTGAAAGTAGCACACTACTTTGCTGATGAACACCCGCAGAATATTGCCTTAAAAGAAAAATTTAAGCCGATGGTTGAAGCAGAGTCCAACGGACAAATTAAAGTAGAAATTTACCCCAATGCTACCCTTGGCTCTGAGGAACAGTTTATTGATGGAACGAAAAACGGTAGTGTAGAAATGTGCGTCACCGGTGGTCTGATTGCTAAAGACCTGCCGATGGTTGGTTTGACAGAAATGCCTTTGCTATTCCGCGATTACGCCCATGCACAGAAAGTACTTAATGGTGAGCTTGGTAAAGAAATCGTCAAGGGCATGGAAGAAAAGATGGGTACCCGTACCCTAGCCTGGACCGCCAATGGTTTCCGGGTAGTGTCTTCCAGTAAACCCTTTGAAAAATTTGAGGATTTTAAAGGTTTTAGATTAAGGATTCCCAACAACCCCATCTATGTGGAAATGGTTAAAGGCCTAGGCGCTAACGCTGTACCCATGCCGATTTCCGAGACATTTACAGCCCTGGAGCAAAAGGTCATTGATGGTCAGGAGAACCCCTATGCAACCTTAAAGGCTTCCGGTATGTATGAGGTGCAAAAATATGTGGTAGATACTCGTCACCTGTTCTCCCCTAACCTCTACATGGTTAACGAGAAGTTCTGGCAAGGTTTAGATCCTAAACTGCAAGAAATTGTTCAAAAGGCAGCTAACGAATCAGCAGCTTACGAGTGGAAACTATTGGAAGAAAATGAACAAAAGGATATCGAATTCTTAAAGAAAAAGGGTCTGACCGTTGTCTTCCCGGATGAAACCTTCAAGCAAAAACTAATTGAATCTCAAAAACCTGTACAAGAATGGTTCTACAAAACCTATCCTGGTACCAAGGAAATGGCTGATAAGGTAATGGCTGTGCAGTAAATTTACTAAATGCTGCCTCCCTTTAGGGGGGGCAGCATCATTAAAAGATGGAGGTGACGGAATGTCTGAATCCACTTCTAAAATAACTCGTGGGGTATATAAGTTCATAGATTATATGATGTTTTTATCCTTAGCTGGGATGGTATTGTTAGTGTTTATAAATGCTTTCCTCCGCTATCTTTTCGAACAAACAATTGTTTCCAGTGAGGAGTTATCCCGTTATTTATTTGTTTGGACTATCTTCTTAGGAACGATCACCGCCTATAAGGATAATCAACATATTGGTGTGGATCTTATTACTTCCAGATTGAAGGGTGTACCAAAGAAAGTTGTCGATCTTGCGGGCTATATTCTGGTTCTTATTGCAGTGGGAGTCATGCTTTCTGGAGGTCTGGGTTTTACTAAAATTGCTATGTCTACCCTAGGACCAGCTACCGGAATTCCTTTCTCCTTTATCTCAGCTTCCTACGTATTAGCTGCCGTAATGATTGGTTTTATCACTATTGGTAAAATTATTAAGCTTTGTAAAGGGGAGTAGAAAGCATGGCCTTAGGTGTATTTTTTGGCAGCCTCTTTCTCTTGTTGTCCCTGGGCATTCCCATTGCTGTGGTATTGGTGCTTTGTGGGATTATTCTAATGCTCTTTCTGGGGAATTTTGATGCTCAAATTATTGCCCAAAATATGGTTTACGGTGCCAACAGCTTTCCTCTGATGGCTATCCCTTTTTTTATGCTGGCGGGGGAAATCATGGGACATGGCTCCCTTTCTAAGAAGATCGTTGAATTTGCTATGGTTTTAGTTGGTCGGATCAAAGGCGGCTTAGGTTATGTGGTGGTTTTAGCCAGTGTTTTGTTTGCAGGCCTTTCCGGCAGCGCTGTGGCTGATACTGCTGCCTTAGGTAGTATCTTAATTCCTCTTATGGCACGTGAAGGTTACAGAAGAGATGTTTCAACAGCCCTGGTGGCAAGCTCAGGCTTGATTGCCCCCGTTATTCCGCCGAGTATTCCAATGATTGTTTTTGGTGTTACGGCTGGGGTTTCCATTACCAAATTGTTTATGGCGGGTATTGTTCCAGGTTTGATCCTGGCCACGGCGCTTATGATTACTTGGACAATTATTGCTAGGAAAAATAACTATGCAAAGGGTAAGGCATACACGACGGCTGAGGCTATCCAAGTTTTTAAGGAGTCCATATGGGCTTTATTAATGCCTATAATCATCGTGGGCGGGATCCGGTTTGGGATCTTTACACCCACCGAGGCTGGAGCTGTAGCGGTAGTTTATGCTTTGCTGGTGTCTATGTTTGTTTATAAAGATGTAAAATTCCGGCATTTGCCACCAATCTTTGTGGCCGCTGCCAAAGGGACGGCTGTGGTAATGTTTGTAGCCTCTGCTGCTATGGCTGTGGCCTGGCTTTTGACCGTTGCCCAAATTCCTACTCAGGTGGCAGAACTTTTTGGCTCCCTTGCCGCGAGTCCCATTATGTTATTGATTGCCATTAATATATTCCTGTTCTTACTAGGCATGGTAATGGACTTAACCCCTGCCATATTGATTTTTGCTCCTGTATTAATGCCTCTCATTTTGAAGGCAGGTATTGATCCTGTTTATTTCGGAATTATTATGGTTCTGAACCTAGTTATTGGGTTAATTACCCCGCCCATCGGCACAGTTCTTTATGTGGGCTGTGGTGTAGGACATGTTACGCTGGTAGAATTGGTAAAGAAAATCTGGCCTTTCCTGTTGGCAGAGCTAGCAGTTTTAGCACTCCTTATTGCTTTCCCTGAGCTGGTTATGACACCACTTGGCTGGTTTACTAAGTAGGAGGTTGAATGTAGATGCCAATTCTTGGCGATTTTTCAGAAATCGAAAGAATCTTAGATGAAGTCTCAGTTCCTAGGTTTGTTAAAGTACGCCAACTTTTTCATGCCCCTAAAATAGAGAGGGTAGATGCCGCTGTATTTGAGGAGTTAAATAAAGAGAAGATTAAGAAGTTGCTTCGTCCAGGTATGAGGGTGGCAGTGGCAGTGGGCAGCCGCGGCATTGCTAATATTGCTCAAATTACCAAAACCACCCTGGAATTTCTAACAACCCGGGGTGTAGAGCCCTTTATTATCCCGGCTATGGGCAGCCATGGTGGAGCCACTGCCGAAGGTCAGAAAGAAGTATTGGAGACCTTGGGTATTACCGAAGAGTCTATGGGAGTGCCAATTCTTTCTTCGATGGAAGTAGAGCAGGTGGGTGAAGCCAATGGCCTGCCGGTCTTTGTGGACAAGCATGTGTTGGCAGCAGATGGGGTTATCATTATCAACCGCATTAAGCCCCACACTGCTTTCCGTGGTGTCATTGAAAGCGGCATTGTAAAGATGAGTGTAATAGGGTTGGGCAAACAAAAGGGTGCCGAGTCCTGCCACCAGTTAGGGATGAATCATTTTGATCAAAAATTAATCCCTGCCAGTAAAATAACCTTTGAAAAGGCTAATTTACTCTTTGGAATTGCTATTTTAGAAAATGCCTATGATCAAACCTCAGAAATCCATGCTGTTCCAGTGGATGAGATTTTGGCAGTGGAGCCCCAGCTCCTTAAGAAGGCCAAGGAACTAATGCCCAAGATTCTTTTTAACCCATTGGATATTTTAGTGGTGGATGAGATAGGCAAGGATATCAGCGGTGACGGTATGGACCCCAATGTTACTGGGCGTTTTTCCACCACCTTTGCCAAAGGTGAGCTGGTAACAGAGCGCATTGTGGTACTGGGTTTAAGTGAAAGAACCGAGGGAAATGGTAACGGTGTGGCACCTGCAGATATTACAACCATGCGGCTCTATGATAGCTTTAATATGGCCAAAACCTATATTAATGCCCTTACAGCAGCTTTCCCTCCCACCGTACGCATTCCTATGGTGATGCGCAGTGATGACTATGCCATCCGGTGTGCCATCAAAACCTCCTATTGTTTACAACCGGAGAAGCTCAGGATAGTACGTATCAAAAATTCCCTGCATCTGGAGGAAATCTATATTTCAGAGGGACTGCTGCCAGAGGCAATGGCCAATTCACAAATTGAGATATTAGGTGAACTGGAGTCCTTTCATTATGATGAATCCGGCAATTTAATCACGAGATTATAATTAAAAAGTATTTATAATGGGTGGAGGAGGAGTTTTTCTATCTTTTGTAAAATTTAAAGGTGTTACCCTCATTGTTGTTTAATAGAGATATCCTTTCTGAAAAGCAGATGACTTATCAAATTGGCGAAAGTGGGTGATACCTTTGACCACACGTATTGGACAAACTGTTCAGTCCCTGGAAAGGGCCCTTAAAATTTTAGAGGTTTTAGGAAATTACCAAAAGGGGTTGGGGGTTACTGAACTGGCCCATGAAGTGGACCTGCATAAAAGTACTGTTCATCGCCTCCTTGGCACCTTAGCCCAGAGGGGATTTGTGGAGCAAGATTCTGAGACGGAAAGATATAAGCTGGGGTTAAAAATAATCGAGCTAAGCAATAAGATGCTGACTAATATGGAAGTGCGCCAGGAGGCCAGGCCTTTCCTGGAAGAACTTATGCAATTTGCCAATGAGGTTGTGCACCTGTGTGTTCTCCGGCAGGGAGAGATTGTTTACATTGATAAAGTGGAATGTCCTAGTACCATTCGCATGTATTCGCAGGTTGGTCGTAGGGGTCCGGTACACAGTACAGGGGTTGGCAAGGCCATACTGGCTTTTCTGCCCCAGGAAGAAGTGGTAAAAATTCTTCAAGAAAAGGGGATGCCTCGCAAAACACCTAATACGATTACGGATATAGATGAAATGCTAAAACATTTGGCAGAAATCAAGCTGCAGGGTTTTTCAATTGACGAGGTAGAAAACGAATTGGGTATTCGCTGCGTTGCTGCACCAGTTTGGGATCATTCAGGGCAGGTGATTGCTTCCATTAGTGTTGCAGGTCCAGAATCCCGAGTAACAAGAGAAAGGGTTCCCGAATTGGCGGCTAAGATAAGGGAGACGGGGTTAAAGATTTCCCATCGTCTGGGGTATTGTCCTTAAGGGGCATGCTTCTTTCATTATCTGGAACAATGTTTTACATGGTGAAATATATGAGGTCGATTAGCTGAAGATATGAGGTGAACTTAGGTGAACTTTGATTGTGTAAAGGAAACCGGAGTGGTTTCCATCGTTCGTGGTGTTAAAAAAGAAGAATTGATTCCTTTGGTAAGTGCCCTACAGGAAGGGGGCATAAAGGCGGTGGAGGTGACCTGCAACACCCCCGGGGCCATTGACATGATTAGTCAGCTCAGGGCCTACTTTGGCAAGGAAATGTTTGTGGGGGCAGGTACCGTTTTGGATAAAGAAACAGCCTCCCTGGTGATTGCCGCGGGTGCTCAGTTTATTCTTAGTCCACATCTTTCGCAGGAAGTTATTGAGGTGGGAAATCTATATGGCAGGCCAGTGGTACCAGGAGCAATGACCCCCACGGAAGTTATTCAGGCCATCCGCTGGGGAGCTAAGATGGTAAAAATATTTCCCGCCGGAGTGCTGGGAACCCAATATTTTAAAAATATTTTAGGACCTTATCCCCAGACCCAGATGATGGCGGTGGGTGGGGTAAATATAAACAATGCTGCTGATTTTTTAAGGGCTGGGGTGACTTCCCTAGGAACCACGGATTTGTTCAAAGCCATGGCTGAAGGGGGAACTAAGAAGGTTGTAGCAAGGGCTAAGGAATATATTCAAGTTGTACAGACAGTTAGACAGGAGCGTGCCTAGTTAGCATTAGCCAACTATCTAAAAGCTAATGGCTAAAGACTAAAAGCTAAAAGCAACTATAGTAATGGGCGCTTTTACGAAACAGGTAGGTGAAGATTATGCCAGAGGTTGTTACATTAGGTGAAACAATGGTTTTAATGAACCCCGAAAGCTCAGGACCATTAAAATATATTAGTCAGTTTACTAAACAAATTGGTGGTGCAGAATCCAATTTTGCCATCGGTGTGGTTAGATTAGGACGCAGTGCCGGGTGGATTAGCCGACTGGGCAATGATGAGTTTGGTAAATATGTACTTTCCTTTATTCAGGGTGAGGGTGTGGATACATCCCAGGTAAAATTTGATGTCTCGGCCCCCACCGGCTTGTACTTCAAAGAGCGGCGGGAATACGGGGAAAGTAAAGTTTATTATTACCGCAAAGATTCAGCGGCCAGCCGGATGTCACCGGCAGATCTTGATGCCGACTATATTGGTTCGGCTAAGATACTGCACATCAGCGGCATTACGCCGGCACTGAGCGAGTCTTGCCACCAGACTATCAAAGAGGCTATCGCAATAGCTAAAAGACGGGGTGTAGCCATATGTTTAGATCCCAATATTCGCCTGAAGTTATGGGAGAAAGATAGGGCACGTCAGGTGATAATGGAATTAGCTGCCAGTTCAGATATTATTTTACCAGGGGTTAGCGAAGGTGAAATCCTCTTAGGCGAGACCGACCCGGGAAAAATTGCTGCTCAATTTTTGGCTTTAGGGGTCCAGAAGGTTGTGGTCAAGCTGGGTAAGAAGGGTGCCTATTATGCAACCCCCACAGAGCATAAATTGGTTCGGGGCTATCTCATTGATAAGGTGGTGGATCCCATTGGTGCAGGTGATGGTTTTGCAGCGGGCTTTATTGCAGGCCTGTTAAAAGGTTACCCCATGGAGGAAGCAGTTAAACTGGGCAATGCAGTGGGGGCCATGGCCACCACAGTAATCGGCGATGTGGAAGGGTTGCCTACGATGGATGAGGTAGCTGTATTTAGGGGCTATAAAGAAGGGGTTGATCGATAATGAATGGTTTTGCTGGATTAACGAAAGTTGGCGTTATACCAGTGGTTCGGGGTAGCCAACCGGAGACAATCATTCTTTTGGCTAAGGCTTTGCAAGCTGGCGGCATTAATAGCATTGAAATTACCGTCGAGACGCCAGGGGCATTGGAGGTAATAAAGAAGGTTGCCTCGGAAATGGCAGGAACATTTATTGTCGGGGCAGGTACTGTGCTGGATGGTGAAACTGCTCGCTTAGCCATTTTGTCCGGAGCGCAGTTTATTGTTTCCCCCAGCCTGCAGCCAGATGTTATTACTGTGGCCAAGCGTTACGGCAAACCAGTTGCCCCAGGGGCAATGACTCCCACGGAAATTGTTCGAGCCTATGAACTCGGGGCTGACATGGTGAAGGTCTTTCCAGCCAGCACCCTGGGGGCAAAATATATTAAAGATATTCGTGGACCATTGGGTCATATTCCGATCATGGCCACCGGCGGTATTAATGTAAATAACGCAGCCGAGTTCATTAAGGCTGGCTGCCTGGCCTTGGGTGTTGGTGGGTCTCTGGCTTCCCAACAGGTTATAGCGGAAGGTAATTGGAGCTATATTACGGAGAAGGCTAGTCAATTAGTGGAACTAGTTCGCAATGCCAGATTATAAAAAAACCTAGCGGGGTGACTAAGATGTCAAATCTAAAAGTTGTGGTAACCGACTACGAATATTCTACCCTTAAGTATGAGGAAGAAGTATTAGCACAAATAGGGGTTAGTCTGGTGCCAGCCCAATGCAAAACAGAGGAAGAACTGATAGAAGCCTGCAAAGATGCAGATGGCTTACTGAATCAGTACGCACAACTGACGCCAAGGGTTATTCAGGCTTTGGACAGGTGCAAAGTTATTGGACGTTATGGTGTGGGGATTAACACAGTGGATCTGGCTGCTGCCACAGAGAAGGGTATCTGTGTGGTAAACGTACCTGACTACTGTATGGATGAAGTTTCCGATCATGCCATGGCTCTGCTTTTAGCCTGTGTCCGAAAAACTGTATTAATGAACAATGAAGTCAAAAAAGGGAATTGGGACTATAAGGTATCTGTACCCGTTTACCGTCTCAGAGGCAAAAATCTAGGCTTAATTAGTTTTGGCAGGATTGCCCAAACCCTGGCCAAAAAAGCCCAGGCCTTTGGCTTGAATCTCTTGGTTTTTGATCCCTATATTCCCGATGCAGTGGCAGAGCAGTTTGGCGTTAAAAAAGTAAGTTTAGAAGAGCTATTGCAGACCTCAGATTTTATTTCCGTGCACGCCCCTTTAAATGCAGAGACTGAACATCTGCTTGGTGAAAAAGAATTTAAAATGATGAAAAAATCAGCCTTTATCATAAATACCGGACGGGGACCTGTTATTGATGAGGAGGCACTGGTTAAAGCCCTGCAAGAGGGTTGGATTGCCGGTGCTGGTCTGGATGTCCTAGAGATTGAACCAGTACGTTCAGAAAGTCCCCTGTTAAAGATGGATAATGTCATTCTAAATCCCCACGTGGCCTGGTACTCCGAAGAAGCCGGCACGGATCTGCAAATCAAAGCAGCCCAGGGGGTGGCTGAAGTTTTGCAAGGTTACTACCCCAGGAATCTCGTAAACAAAGAAATTAAAGGAAAAGTAAATTTAAAAGAACGTCCATAATCGAAAATAAAGGGGGTCGCCAGCATTGTTTCACCGTAGTAAAGAAATTCTTCATTTCCCCGACTGGGCCCTAAACCGTTCCCTCTACAAATCGATGGGTTATACCGATGAGGATTTGGATAAACCACTGGTGGCAGTGGTTAACTCTTGGAATAACGTAGTTCCCGGCCATTATAACTTACGGGAAGTAAGTGAAGCAGTTAAAGCGGGTATTCGGGAGGCTGGCGGTACCCCTGTGGAGTTTGGTACCATCGCTGCATGTGATGGAATTGCCCAGGGTCATGAAGGAATGAGGTATATTTTACCGACCAGGGACTTAATTGCCAATGATATTGAGATGATGATTCAGGCCCATCGGTTCGATGGCATGGTGTTATTAGGTTCCTGCGATAAGATTGTCCCTGGTATGCTCATGGCTGCGGCCAGACTAGATCTACCAGCGATCTTTGTCAATGGTGGGCCCATGCTGCCCGGGCACTTCCAGGGCAAAGACACCGACAGTTCCATAGTGCAGGAGAGTTTGGGTGCCTTAAAGGCTGGGGAAATGACCTTGGCCGAGTATAAGGAGTTAGAAAATTGTGCCTGCCCGGGACCTGGTTCCTGTGCCATGTTAGGTACCGCCAATACAATGTGCTGTTTGGCCGAGGCAATGGGTATGGCCTTACCCGGTAGTTCTACCATCCCTGCAGTGGATGCCAGTAGGTTCAGGGCCGCCCAGCAAAGCGGTCGTGTCATTGTAGATTTAATAAAACGGGGTATTACAGCCGGTCAGATCATTACCAAAGAATCTCTGGCCAATGCGGTTCGGGTAAGCTCTGCCATCGGTGGGTCAACCAATGTGGCACTACATATACCGGCCATTGCCTACGAGGCGAAGGTGGATTATGACCTGGAATGGTTTCATGAGTTAAGTCAGGGAACACCTCATATAGCGGGAATTATGCCAGCCAGTGAATATGATCTAGCTGATTTCCATGTTGCCGGTGGTGTCCCCGCAGTGATGAAGGAACTGGCGCCAGTGTTAAATACAAATTGTTTAACCGTCACAGGGAAAACAGTTTTGGAAAATGTGCAAACTGCCGTTATTAAAGACAGTCGGGTTATCAAGACCATGTCAGAGCCCTTCCACGAAAACGGTGGTTTGGCGGTAATTAAGGGCAATTTGGCCCCCAATGGGGCAGTAACCAAACCTGCAGCCATAGCTGCGGAACTTTTGAAATTTTGCGGGCCAGCCAGGGTCTTTGACAGTGAACAACTGGCCATAGAGGCAATTGAAGCAGGAAAGATTCAACCAGGTGATGTTGTTGTCATTCGCTATGAAGGTCCCAAGGGTGGTCCGGGCATGCCGGAAATGTTTAAGCCTATGAAACTGTTGGTTGGTATGGGGTTAGCTAAGAAAGTAGCCTTAATCACCGATGGACGTTTCTCCGGTTCGAACAATGGTTGTTTTGTGGGGCATATTTCACCCGAGGCTATGGAAGGCGGACCATTGGCACTGGTTCAGGAAGGGGATTCCATTGATATTGATATCCCCAACCGCCAGTTAAATATCGCAATTTCCCCCACAGAGCTTGCGGTAAGGCAGGAAAAATGGCAAGCCCCTGCTCCTAGGGTAACCAGGGGCTATCTGGCTCTATATGCACGCATTACAGAATCAGCCGATAAAGGGGCTATTATTAGGGTTTGACAGTTGAGTGGACAAAAAGGCGCTGTTAGTGCAACAACCCCTTTGTTATTGTTTCCATTAACAAGAATACAGTATTCGTCTGTGAAAGGGATTGCCAGGATGTAACGATAGTGATAAATTGATAGACAAACGGATATCATTGGCGGTGAGACAGATGAAAGTAGTTATTGCTGAAGATGAGCCAATTATTCGCATGGATATTAGGAATATGCTGAAGGAACTAAATCATCAGGTTGTGGCGGAATGCCGTCATGGGAAAGCCGCAGTGGAGCTGGCCATAAAGCAGCAACCCGATATCATTTTAATGGATATAAAAATGATGACAGGAACCGACGGTTTGGGAGCAACCCGGGAAATTGTCAAGAGGATGTTGGCTCCGGTGGTTCTTTTGACCTCTTACTGTGATCCTGAAACCATTGAAGAGGCAATAACCTGTGGAGCACTGGGTTATTTAACCAAACCGGTGGATAAGGAAAAGCTAGGCCCCTGCCTGATGATCGCCCGGCACCGGTTTCAGGAACTGAGTAGGCTTAATAGAGAGGTACGAAAACTTTCCACGGCGGTGGCGGACAGGGAAATCATATCAAGATCCAAAACCCTTTTACAAAAAAAGCTTGGCTGCAGTGAGGAAGAAGCCTATCAGTACTTAAGAAAAATCAGTATGGATCAGCATAAAAGCATGGGTTCTGTGGCCAAAGAGATGCTGAATCAAAACTAAATTGTATACATTTCTAATGGGCAGGAAAAGTATGAAATGATAGCGAATAAGTAAACATAATCAATTATAAATGACAACCATGACTGGTTGAAAGGCAAAGAAGCCTGGATTGCCGTAGAAAATAATCTACGGAAATCTTAGGCTTCTTTTATTTTTATTAATGTATCTGGAAGAAAGCAATGAATGGGTAATTGTCAGTGCTAAAGCGGGTAGCTGAAAGGTTGAGATCAATGCAAAAGGAGCCTGGGGAAGCGCTGGTCAGTTTATGCCAAGAGCAAACGGCATTAAGTAAAGAAGATATTTCTGTTTTATACCATTTACAAAGGAACTTACAGCACTTTGCGGATTTGGCAGGGGCAGATATTTTTATTGATGTTCTTACCAGGGAAGCCGGGATTGCCGTGGTTGTTGCAGAGGCCAAGCCTGGCACGGCCCGGTCGCTATACAAGGGCAGTGTGGTGGGACAACAGGCCATTCAGTGTAATGAACCGGCTGTATTCCAAACCTTTGAAACGGGAGAACCGGTACCGAATATGCAGGGTACCAGCCAGGAAGGTTATCCCATAAGCCAGACCGTGATTCCCATAAAAAATGAATTGAAC